>JAGWSF010000099.1 GCA_028876385.1 Acidobacteriota bacterium
GGCGGCCCGGTCACTGATGCCTCCGCCCAGGCCGATCTGGCGCGCCGATCTGGTGGTCGTCGCCGTGCGACACGCTGGCCGTGCCAGGTCCGCTGGCGTCGCTGCCTGGGCACGTCGGCTGTCGGGACCACCGTGAGTGCCAGATGTCTTTGAGCTCTCTGGCCACGAACTTCACGGCTGTGCCGAGGCCGGCGTCGCAGGCGGGCATGGACCCGGCCGGCGTCGTACATCTGGGCTCCGATCGGGTCGGCGGCTGGCTGACGTCGCCGCGGCGGGGGTGATTCGCGCTCATTGCAGGCCTCGGACGGCGTCTTCGATTGCTCGGTGGAAGGTCGGGTAGGCGTAGATCATTTCGGCGAGGGTGGAGATCGGTACCCGGCCGTGCACGGCGACGGCCAGCGCCGAGAGGACCTCTCCGCCGGCTGGGCCGGCTGAGGTGGCCCCGACGAGAACTCCGGAGTCACGGTCGGCCACCAGTTTGATCAGACCGTCGTTTCCGGTCTTGTGGATCCACCCTCTCGCCGAGGACGGAACCGGGGTGAGCGCGGTGGAGACGGTGATGCCTCGAGCCCGTGCCTGGTCTTCGGTGAGGCCGACGGCGCCCACTTCAGGGTCGGTGAAGGTGACCCGGGGCAGCGCCCGGTAGTCGGCGGCCTCGTGAGGGAAGCCCAGGATGTCGGACGCGGCGATCCTGGCCTGGTACATGGCCACGTGGGTGAACGCCCCCCGGCCGGTGATGTCACCCACCGCCCACAGCCGCGGCCCGGCTCGCAGGTGCTCATCGACAGTTACGAAGCGGGCCGACTGGTCCAACCCGGCGGCGGCGACGCCCAGGCCGCCCAGGTCGGCCCGCCGGCCGGTGGCCACCAGCAGCCGCTCGGCCTGGACCGGCGCCGCGCCCGCCACCTCGATGCGGAACGTCTCCCCGTCGTGGTCCACCCGGGCGATGCGGGCCCCGACGAGCACGTCGAGGGCCTCCCGCCGGAACACGTCGGCGATCAGCTCGCCGGCTTCCGGCTCCTCTAATGGCAGGAGCCGGTCGGCCGCCTCGATGACGGTGACTCGGGACCCGAAGCGGGCGAAGACCTGGGCGAACTCCAGGCCTACCGCCCCGCCGCCGATGACGGCCAGCGAGCGGGGGACCTCGGTGGTCTCCACGGCTTGGCGGTTGGTCCAGTAGGGAGTGTCGGCCAGCCCGGGGATGGGCGGGACAGCCGGTTGGGTGCCGGTCGCGATGACCACCGCCGTGGTGGCCTCGAACTCGGCGCCCTCCACGTACACCATCGACGGGCCGGTGAGGCGGGCCCAGCCGCGCACGAAGCGGCCGCCTTTGCCCTCGAAGCGCTTCACTGCGACGGTGTCGTCCCAGTTGTCGGTGGCCTCGTCGCGGATCCGTCGGGCGACCGGGGCCCAGTCCGGGTCGACTCTCGATGTGCCCGCCACTTCGGCGATCCGGCGGCCCTCGGCCAGTGAGTCGGCGGCGCGGATCATCATCTTGGACGGCACGCACCCCCAGTAGGGGCATTCACCGCCGACGAGACGGGACTCCACACCCACTACGGCCAAACCCGCTCCGGCCAGCCGCCCGGCTACCTCCTCCCCACCGGGACCCATGCCCACCACTACTGCGTCGACCTGCTCGGCCATGAACGCTCACCTCCCGGTAGCTGAACCCGCTGACGGGCCGGAATCCTTCCGCTCCTTTCCCGGCGGGGTCGGCGCGGATGGAATGGCCGGGACGGCTCAGCGGGTTTCATACCCGTGGAACAGCCAGACACCGACAGAGCAGGTGCCGCGCCCCAAGTCAGCTCGCCCGGTGCCAGGACGCCAGGCGGCTCCTCCGGTCTGCTCGGGGCGGTGGCGGATCGGTTACGGCGCTGGGAGAGGCTGACCCGACCGGTGGACCCAGAGACCCGGGCGGTGTACGCCCGGCGCTGGGCGGAGTTGCCGGAGCGGTCCCGCAACCCGGGCCAGACGATCGGCCGCCACGCCGTGGGCTGCGAGGGAACCCACGGTGTCTTTCCGAGGTGCAACTTCTCCTGCCAGCCGTGCTACCACTCGGCCGACGCCAACCACGTGCGCGTCGATGGCCCCCACACGATCGCCCGGATCCGGGAGCAAATGGGCCTATTGCGCCAGGCGCGAGGCCCTCACGGGCACGCCCAGCTGATCGGCGGGGAGGTCTCGCTGCTCGAACCCCACGATCACGCCGAGGCCCTGGCGGTCATGCGCTCTTTCGGGCGGAACCCGATGAGCATGACCCATGGCGACTTCGACTACGACTACCTGCGCCGGGTATGTGTCGACGGCGACGGCCGGCCCCGCTTCGGTTACGTGTCCTTCGCCGGACATTTCGACACCACCATGATCGGCCGCACCGGAGCCCGCCGACCGGTGGACGAAGCTGAACTGCACGGTCACCGACAGGCGTTCTGCGACATGTTCGCCCGGCTCTACGAAGAGTACGGGATCCGCTTCTACCTGGCCCACAACATGACCGTCACCCCGGCCAACGTCGAGCAGATCCCCGAGGTGATAGAGGCCTGCCGGCACATGGGGTTCAAGATGTTCTCGTTCCAGCCGGCCGCGCATGTCGGCAACTCGGTCCGCTGGAAGGACGACTACCGCTCCCTCGAGGCCGAGGCCGTGTGGGCGTTGATCGAAAAAGGGGCGGGCAGCCGGCTGCCTTGGGAGGTCCTGCAAGTCGGTGACACCCGATGCAACCGCACCGCCTGGGGGTTCTACGTCGGGAACCGCTGGCACAGCCTGCTCGACGACACAAACCCGAGGGACCTGGCCGCCCGCGACCGGTTCTTCCGCCACCTGGGCGGGGTGCACTTCAACGCCCCGCCCAGACTGCTCGCCGCCCGCCTGGCCCGGGTCGCCGCCAGCCACCCTTCCACGCTGGCCACGGGGTTGGGGTGGCTCGCCCGCGCCATCCGCCGGGCCGGACCAGTCGAGCTGTTTCACCACCGGCCCGAGCCGATGACCTTCGTCATGCACCGTTTCATGCACGCCGACGACGTGGCCCCCGCTTGGGAGCTCATGCAACGCGGCGAGACCGCCACCGACGAGAAGATCCTGGAGACCCAGGAACGGCTGGCCGCCTGCTCCTACGTCATGGCCCACCCAGAAAGCGGCCAACTGGTCC
This sequence comes from Acidobacteriota bacterium, assembly GCA_028876385.1. GTDB lineage: Bacteria > Actinomycetota > Acidimicrobiia > Acidimicrobiales > Palsa-688 > JAKCDU01. Next base: position 3,152 of record JAGWSF010000099.1, read on the forward strand.
CCGCATGCGTGCAACACAGCCTCCTCGACCCGGAAGAGAACCGGCAGCTGGCCCAGCTGCTCCCACTGCCGAGTCGACGGCGAGGCACCGCTGACCCCCGCCCTGCTCCGATCCGGTAACCAACCGGGGTCGGCGCCTTCCTGGGCATCGGGTGGGGGGTAACAACGCAACAATGCCCGGTTCCTGCTGGTGCCAACGGCGGGGCTGTCCCCATTCCACTGGGTCACACCATCGAGATAGCACCGTCTCGGGCCAACGGCCCGAGACGCGGGTCAGCGGTGGTGGTCGGATAGCAGTGTCCGCGCCGCCTGCCTGCCCGGGGTGCCGGCGATGCCGCCGGTCGGGTTGGTACCCGCCCCGGTGATGTACAGCCCGCTGATCGGGGTGCGCCATCGGGCGAGGGCCGGGGTCGGCCGGAAAATGCCGAGCTGGTCCCAGGAGAGGTCCAGGTGCATGGGGTGGGCGCCGGGCCATCCCTCCGCTTCCATCAGCTCAGGTGTCCGCACGGACAGGTCGATGATGCTGTCGCGGAATCCGGGAGCGCGCTCTTCGACTA
>JAGWSF010000100.1 GCA_028876385.1 Acidobacteriota bacterium
ATCCGGAAGATGGTGAAGAAGCCGACCTTGCTGGTGGGCGGCAGCACCGCTCGGGTCAGGCGCCCGTAGGACAGCAGGGCGCCGACCTCCAGAGCCAGAGCCGCCAGGAGGAGCAAGGGGTTCACCCGGTTGATGAGGCTGAACACCTTGCGGGGGCCGGCCAGCTGCGGTACCACCAGGTACTCGAGCAGCAGGGCCAGGATGAGCAGGCGCCCCAGGGTGTAGACCGGTCGCGGCAGGCGGAGGCGGCGCTTCTTGGCTTCCGGGGGGGCCGGCACCGCCGGACCGACGGTCTGCTCGCCCGGAGGCGTGGCTGGTCCGGGGAGGGCCGGGTTCACCGCCTCCACTACTACGACATCCTCGACTATTCGACCCCTGTGAGCCGGGTCCACAAGGGGGAGTAACGGACGATGCAGCGCGCTGCGTGGATACCGTCGCGCCAGCCGATCTTCTTCCCCTCGTCGTAGGTCCGGCCCTGGTAGCTGATCCCGACCTCGTAGATCCGGTAGCCGCCCTTGGCCACCTTGGCGGTGATCTCCGGCTCGATGCCGAATCGGTCCTCGCGCAGGTCCAGGGCCTGCACCACCTCCCGACGGAACGCCTTGTAACAGGTCTCCATGTCGGTGAGGTTCAAGTTGGTGAACATGTTGGACGCCGCCGTCAGTAGCCGGTTGCCCACAGAGTGCCAGTAGTAGAGGACCCGGTGGGGTCGGTCGCTGATGAAGCGGGACCCGAAGACGACGTCGGCCTTGCCGTTGAGCAGGAATTCGAGCAACCGCCCGTACTCTGCCGGGTCGTACTCGAGGTCGGCGTCCTGCACGATCACGAACTCCCCGGTCGCCTCGGCGAACCCCCGGCGCAGGGCCGCACCCTTGCCCCGGTTGACCGGTTGGGCGTACACCGCCACGCGGGGATCGTCGATCTCGGCCAGGCGCTGGCGGGTACCGTCAGTGGAGCCGTCGTCGACTACGACCACCTCGGCCACCCACGGCGACTCCAGGACGGCGGCGATCAGGTCCTTGACGGTCTGCTCCTCGTTGAAGCAGGGGACCACCACCGTCAGGCACGGGTAGGGGGAGACACTCATATCCGGTTCGGTCCGGCCCATGCTAGGGCACGCGCCGGCGTCGCCGAGCGCTCAAACCGGTCTGAGCTGGGCCGCCAGGGCACGAAACGCCCGACCCCGGTGGGACCAGGCGTTCTTCTCCGCCGCCGTCATCTCGGCGAAGGTCCGGGGCTGGCCGTCCGGGGCGAACACCGGGTCGTAACCGAAACCTCCCGAGCCGAGGGCCCGCTCGGTGATGACGCCCCGCACCGACCCTTCGGCCACCACCTCCCGTCCGTCGGGCCAGGCGGCGAGCGCCACCGTCCGGAAACGAGCGCGGCGGTCACTCCGACCGGCCAGCTCTTCGAGCAGCTTGGCCACGTTGGAGGCGTAGGTGGCCCCCGGACCCGAGTAGCGGGCCGAGTGGACCCCCGGCGCGCCGCCGAGGGCGTCGACCTCGAGGCCGGTGTCGTCGGCGATGGCCGGCCGCCCGGTGGCCACCACCAGGGCCCGGGCTTTGAGACGGGCGTTGTCCTCGAGTGTCTCTCCGGTCTCGTCCACCTCGCCGACGTCGGCGGGGCGGGGCAGGAGGTCGAACCCGGGACCCAAAATGTCGCGTATCTCGGAGGCCTTGTCCGGGTTGGCGCTGGCCAGCACGAACACCGTCATGCGACCCGGGGCGGGGGCGGCTCGGCCAACACCTCCGCCTGGGCCCGGAGAAGAGTGGCGATACCGTGCTCGGCGAGCGACAGGAGCTCGTCGAGCTGGCTCCGGCTGAATGCCGCCCCCTCGGCGGTGCCCTGGACCTCCACGAAACGCCCCGACGAGGTCATGACCACGTTCATGTCCACCTCGGCCCGGCTGTCCTCGCTGTAGGCCAGGTCGAGCATGGGCACCGCATCGACCACGCCCACCGAGACCGCGGCGCACGCCTCGTCGAGGGGGTGGCTCCCCATCCGCTTGGCCTGCACCAGGCGGCTGCAGGCGTCGTGGAGAGCCACGTAGGCGCCGCAGATGCTGGCGGTGCGGGTGCCCCCGTCGGCTTGGAGCACGTCGCAGTCGACGGTGATCTGCACCTCGCCCATGGCCTGCAGGTCGGTGATGGCCCGCAGCGACCGTCCGATGAGACGCTGGATCTCCTGGGTGCGCCCCGACTGCTTGCCCTTGGCCGCTTCGCGGTCGATGCGCTCGGCCGACGCCCCCGGCAGCATCGAGTACTCGGCGGTGACCCAGCCCCGGCCCGTGTTGCGCATCCAGCGGGGCACGTCGTCGGCCACCGAGGCCGTGCAGAGCACCACGGTGCGGCCCATCCTGATGAGCACCGACCCGGCGGCCATCTCGGTGTAGTCGCGGACCAGCTCCACGGGCCGGAGATCGTCGGCCCCTCGGCCGTCGGCTCGGCGGGTCACGGCTGGTACCTGCGCCCCACCTCGGCCAGCTCGGCCGGGCCCCCTAGGGCGGCCTCGGCCTCGGCCCGCACCGCCTGGCGGTCCATCCCGGGCAGCTGGTGGGTGAGCACCAACCGCCGCACCTCGGCCGACCGCGCAGAGAGCCCGGCCTGGCGACCACTCAGATGGGACAAGGTGCCCTCCCTATCGGACGTGAAGGTCGCCTCGCACACGGCCAGATCGAGGCCGGCACCGAGGCGCTCCAGTCCCCAGCCGGGACCGGAGTCGGCAGAGTAGCCGAGGCTGCGACCCCCGGCGTCCACCCGCACGGCCAGGGTTGGCACCGGGTGGTCGGTCCGGGAAAAAGTGAAGGTCAACGGGCCCAGCTCCAGGCGCGAGTCGGGGCCGATCGGGTTCCACGCGAGGGACTCGGCGGCGGGACCGACCCGCAGACGCGAGATCAGGTCGGCTTCGCAGTAGACCGGGACGGGGGGGCGCTTGAGGACGTAGTGGCAGGCGACGGCCAGGTGCTCGAGGTCGGACCAGTGGTCGACGTGCTCGTGGCTGATGACGATGGCGTCCAGCTCGGCCAGGGTCACATGCCCCTGCAGACGGGCGAGGGTGCCCGGACCGGCATCGAGCCAGACGTTGGTCCCCCCGCCGCGCACGAGGTAGCCGCTGCACGACCCTCCCGGGCCGGGGTAGGAGCCGTCACAGCCGAGGACGGTGAGCGAGAGGCGGTCGGTCACGCCGGTTCCGGCTCCCAGCCCTCGACCACCCCGATCTCGGGCCCGAGGAGGCGGCGGCCGAGTCGCCGGAACGTGGACACGTCGCCCGACGATATCCAGGTGTGGTGCCCGGCGCCCGGTGTCCCCCGGGCCAGACCCGACTCGGCGAGCAGGGCCCGCAGCTCGAAGGCCGTCTCGTCGGCCGAGCTGACCAGGACCACGTCGCGCCCGACCACGTCGCTGATGGTCCGGGCGAGGAACGGGTAGTGGGTGCAGCCGAGCAGGAGGGTGTCGACCTTGGCCTCCACCACGGGGGCGAGCAGCCGCTCGGCCAGCACGTACACCTGGTCGGAGTCGGTCTCGCCGCGCTCCACGAACTCCACGAATCCGGGGCAGGCCGCGCAGGTCAGCTGGACCCGCCCGGCCGGGTCGGCGCAGGCGAAGCTGCCCTGGTAGGCCCCCGACGAGATGGTCCCCACGGTGCCGATGACCCCGACCCGGCCCGATTCCGACGCCCTGAGCGCGGCCCGCACCCCGGGCTCGATGACCGAGATGACCGGAACCTCCGCCACCGGCTCGACCCCGGCGGCCGCCGCCGTGTTGCAGGCCACCACGATCAGCTTCACGTGGTGCTCGGCCGCCAGCTTGGCGGTGATCTGGGCGGCGAATCGCCGCACCTGCGCGAGCGGGCGCGGCCCGTAGGGGTAGCGACCGGTGTCCCCGATGTAGACCAGGTGCTCCTCGGGGAGGAGATCGATCACCGCCCGGGCCACGGTGAGGCCCCCGAACCCGCTGTCGAAGAGGCCTATGGGCCGGTGGTCCACGGACTAGAAGTAAATCACCCGCTTGGCCCGGTCGGTAACCACATCGATGTCGTCGGTCCACACCCCGGTCGACAGGTACTTCCAGCCGCCGTCACAGACGATGGTGACGATGGTGCCCTCGTCGATCTCGGCCGCGCACTTGACCGCCGCCGCCATGATGGCCCCCGAGGAGATACCGGCGAAGACCCCCACGTCGGCCAGACGGCGGGTCCATTCGATGCTCTCACGGGGACCGACGATCTTGGAGCGGTCGAGCAGGTCGTATCCGTCATTGTCCAGGAACACCGGGGGGATGAAGCCTTCGTCGAGGTTCTTCAGCCCGTCGACCATCTCCCCGGCCGGCGGCTGGACCGCCCATATCTGGATGTCCGGGTTGCGCTCCTTCAAGAATCGAGCCACGCCCATGAGGGTCCCGGCCGTACCGAGGCCGGCGATGAAGTGGGTGATCTCCGGGCAGTCGCGCCATATCTCGGGCCCGGTTCCCTCGTAGTGGGCCTTGGGGTTGGACGGGTTGCCGTACTGGTACGGGAACCACCAGTCGGGGTGCTCAGCGGCGAGGGCCTGGGCCCGGCGCATGGCCCCGTTGGACCCCTCCGAACCGGGGGAGTCGATGATCTCCGCCCCCCACGATTCGAGCAGCTGGCGCCGCTCCACCGAGACGTTCTCCGGGAGGACGATCTTGATGGGATAACCCTTGACCTTGGCGATCATGGCCAAGGCGATGCCGGTGTTACCCGAAGACGACTCCAGGATCTGCTGACCGGGGCTGAGACTGCCGTCCTTCTCGGCCTCCTCGATCATGGCCTTGGCCGCCCGGTCCTTGACCGAGCCGCCCGGATTCCATCCCTCCAGCTTGGCCAGGATGGTGACCCGGGGGTTGGGGCTCAGCTCGCTTATGTCCACCATCGGCGTGTTGCCGATGAGGTCGAGGACGCTCTCGTAGCGGGCCATCAGGCGCCGCCTGCGACCGCCGGCATGAGCGTCAGGGTGTCGCTGTCGCCGACCTTGGCGTCGAGCTTGCCCAGATAGCGGATGTCGTCGTCGTTGAGGAACACATTGAGATGGCGGTGCAGCTGCCCGTCTTCGGTGAGCAGCTGGGCCTTCAGATCGGGGTGCTGGCGGATGAGGTCGTCGAACACCTCGGCGACGGTGGCTCCCTCGGCGGCCACGATGGCCTGGCCGCCGGTGGCGGATCGCAGGACGGTGGGGAAACGGACGGCTACGGACACAAATACGACCTCCTAGCTCACCATTGTAGAACCACCTGCTCCTCTTCGATCTTCCCGTTGCGTACTTTCCAGCTCCGCACCGAGGGGTGCACGTCGCGAAGCGACACCAGGACGTAGTGCCAGTCGGGGTCGGGGGCCTGGGCCACGTCGGTGGGCGACGGCTGGGCGTCGGTGTGGGTGTGGGAGTGGTAGACGCCGACCAACTGGCCCCCGGCCGCCTCCGCCTCCCGGTCGGCCCGCAGCATGGCCCGGGCGTCGACCTCGTAGACACGCGCCGAGCGGGCCGAGTTATCCGCCGGGTACACGTCGTGCACCGTCGCCCTGCCGTCCTCGCCCGCCGACCCCCCGATGAGCCCGCAGGCCTCGAGGGGGTACTCGGCGAGGGCATGGGCGACCATTTCGTCCAGATGCTTTTTCCCGATGAGCAGCACGACGGCAACGGTACCGTTGAACCCCCATGGCCCGACCCGCCAACCGCCCCGCCCCCGACAGCCGCAACCGCATGGTGGCGCAGAACCGGCGCGCCCGCCACGACTACGACATCTTGGACAACTACGAGGCCGGTCTCGTGCTCGTCGGCGCCGAGGTGAAGTCCCTCAGGGATGGCAAGGCTCAGTTGCGTGACAGCTACGCCCGGGTCCAGGACGGCGAGGTCTGGCTCTACGGCGTGCACGTCCCGCCCTACACCTATGCCACCGGCTTCGGCTCGGTCGACCCCGACCGGCGGCGCAAGTTGCTCCTGCACCGGCGCCAGATAGAGGAGTTGGCCAAGCGGACCCAGCAGGAGTCCCTGACGCTGGTCCCACTGTCGCTGTACTTCAAGGACGGCCGGGCCAAAGTCGACCTGGCCCTGGCCAAAGGGCGGCGCAACTACGACAAGAGGCACGCCATCGCCGCCCGGGACGCCGACATGGAGGCGCGCCGCGCTAGCGCCGGCCGCAGACGTAGCCTGGACCCATGAAGGACACGGTCCGACTCGGCCGCATTGCGGGGGTGCGGGTCGGCGTGCACTGGAGCCTCGTGGTGATGGTCGTCCTCGTGGCCGTAGGCCTGGCGGATAACCGCTTCTCCTACGATGCTCCGGGCTACGGAGGTGCCACTTACGCGGTGGCCGGGGTCCTGACCGCCGTGGGTTTGCTCGTGGGGGTACTGCTCCACGAATTCGGCCACGCCGTGGTGGCCCGGTGGCGAGGGCTCTCGGTGGACGGGATAACCCTGAGCTGGATGGGCGGGGTCACGAGGATCGAGGGCGACACCGGTTCGGCTCTCAACGAGTTGATGATCTCCGGGATCGGCCCGCTCACCAGCGCCGCCGTCGGGGGCCTGCTCTACGTTTCGCGGGTGATCGCCTCCCACGCCGGTGGCGGCAGCCTCATCCTGGCCGCCTTGGGTTGGCTGGCGTGGATAAACCTGGTCCTGGCCGCGTTCAACCTCCTGCCCGCCTCGCCACTTGACGGTGGCCGGGTCCTGCACTCGGTGGTGTGGATGATCGGACGGAACCGGTGGCGGGCCACCCGGGTCGCGGCCGGCATCGGGGTGCTGCTCGGAGGGGCCATAGTCGTGCTCGGCCTGATCGTCACCGAGCGCACCGGCGACCTGTACAACGGGCTGCTGGTCGGCTTCATCGGCTGGTGGATCCTGACCTCGGCCCGCTACGAGCTGGGCAGCGGGGCGGTACAGGAGGTCCTCGACGGAGTACGCATCGCCGACGTCATGCGGCCCGTCGGCGAGGCTCCCGGGTGGATCACCGTGCGGGCCTTCGCCGAACAGTACGCCTCCCGACGCCCCGGGTGGGTGTGGCTCCTCCGGGAGTGGAGCGGTGACTACGGCGGCGTCCTCGTCGGCGACTCCCTCGCCGCCGTCCCCTACCCCAACTGGGACATGTCGCGGCCGCTCGATTTCGCCCTGCCGATGGCCTCCAGCACGGGAGCCGCGCCCGACGAGGACGCCCTGGAGGTCATGGCCCGCACGGCCAACCAGCAGGTGGTCTTCGTGATCTCCAACGGGCAGACCCTCGGCGCCGTCCTCCCCCACGACATCGAGGCCCTGGTGCGCAACAAGGGCCGCACCCTGCGGAGCCGGCGGCCGGCTCAGCGCCCCGTCGGCTGAGCCCGACCGCTGATCCGCTCGGCCGGCTTCGGGCCGGTGGCGCGTCCCAGCCGGTAGCATGGAAGCGTTGCACCTTGACAAGGGGGTGATTGGCTTCGACTTCGGTAGTCGATTCGGGAGAAGCGAGCCGTGGTCTCAGGAACCACGTTAAAGAGCCTGAACCAATAAACAAACGCCGAGCCTCAGCTCGCACTGGCTGCCTAACTAGTAGCCCGTCCGTCCGGCCCCAGCCCTGCGGGTCGGGTACGGGCGTCATTCAGTAGGGCTCACCCGGAGGCCTCGTCAGTGGGCCCTCGGGGAAATCTCAGCTGACTAGGAACCCTCGCCGGTGCCGGTGGCGAGCGAGGGGTCCGATATCTGATCACCGGCTGCGCTCGGAGAAGGCCTGTTGAGGCATCGAAGGACGCGGGTTCGATTCCCGCCACCTCCACCCCGGGGTCTTCGCAGAATAAGCGGAGATTCTTCGCAGATTTGCGAGGCCCCCTCTTGAGGGTGGCGTGGGCTCTGATGAGCACCGCCGCCGCCCCGAACGTCAAGGCGTCCGAGCCGCCGTCCCAGACTGGGGCGGCGGCTTTGTGCGTCCCGGCCGGACTTGTGTCGGCCCGAGACTGAGCGACCATCCCAGAGGGAGGTTTTCAGGAGGTCTGTGTAGGAGGGATCCACCAACCGAGTTGAGGGGCCTGTGAGCCTCTCGGAAGGAGGATTCCAATGACGATGACCGACGTAACAGCCGTCCCGGCTGCTCGACGGGCAGGTTTGTCCTGGGATGCCATTGGGGCAATTCTAGGACGCCACGAGACATTCTGTCTGGGAGCGCTATGCGAGGGAGACCAAAAGAGGAGGATTTGGCGGTCCCTTCCACCGCGAGGCCAACGCTGCCTGTCATCGAGCAGCCGCTCCGGACGCATAGCCGTCAGAAAATCTATGCTCCGTCGATGATCACGATCGACCGTGAGAAGCAGCGCAGGCTGGCGCCGAGGATAACGCCCGCAGTCACAT
>JAGWSF010000009.1 GCA_028876385.1 Acidobacteriota bacterium
CCGCCGCGTGCACCGCGGTGGACGACACCGAGGAGGACGACCCCGAGGTGGACGACCCCGAGGAGGACGACCCCGAGGACGGGGAGGGCGACGCGGTGGCGGCGGTGGGTCGGTGGGTGGTCGGCGACAGGGGCCGGACGGGGCGGCTGCTGGCGGTGGCGACGGGGAGGGTGGAGAGCCCGTCGATGGCCGCCACCCGGCCGGCCAGGTCGGTGGGCACCAGGGGGCTGCCCTGGGCCACCAGGCCGGTGGCCCCGGCGGCGGTGCGGTAGGTGTGGTACTCGGTGCCGAGGGCCTGGTCCACGCCCGACACCGGCGCCCCGGCGGTGATGGCGAACGTCGAGGCGCGGGTGGCGCGCAGCCCGCGGGCCCCCAACCAGGCCTCGGTCTCGGCCACCGTGGCCGGATCCGGGGCGAAGCGGGCGGCGAACTGCTGTGGGGTCAGCCAGTGGTGGTAGTCGGGCGACGCCGGGTTGTAGAGGGAGGCCAAGAGGGCGCTCAGGCCGGCGGGATCGGTGGGCGCGAGGACCACCTGGACCGCAACCGGGGTGGCGGCCGAGGCGGCGCCCTCGTCGGTCGACCCGCGGGGCGGCGCGGGGGCCTGCAGGGCGGCGGTGCGGGCCAGGGGACCGGGCTGCGGGACGGCGACCGCGGCCCGTTGACCAGCGAAGGTCAGAACCGAAGCCACGAGCAGGAGCCCCGTCATCGTTGTGGCCGTGGTCCTGCTCAGCAACAGCAATCTCCAGCGCGGTGCGCCCCTCGGGGGGGAAGCCGAAAATCGGGAAAAATCGGAACCCCCGGTAACGCCGGGGCCTCATTTATTAACGGCGCGCCGGCGACGCTACTAAAGGCCCTTGCCGCGCATTCCGAGAATGCCGGTCGGAAACCCGTCGCCGACGCCCGGGGGGCGGGAGCCGACGGAACCGTCCGGCGGAAACGTCCGGCGAAAGCGTCCGGCGGAACCGTCAGATGGTGAAGGCCAGGTTCTCGACGACCCGGCGGCCGAGGGCTTCGTCACCGCTCAGGCGCACACCGCCGAGCGCCCCGGCCAGCACGTCGGAGGGCGCGACCCGCCCGCAGGACAGGCGGCAGTAGGCGGTGGAGGTCAGCTCCACGGTGACCGTCGGGGGGTCCGCCAGCGCCTCCACGACGCGGGCCCGCTCCCCCACCTCCACGTCGATACGGCGCGACAACGGGCCACCCAGGACCAAACGCACCCCTTCCCCGGGGGTCGCCCCGGCCTTCTTGCCCACGACGAAGCCGGCGGCCCGGACCAGCTCGTCGACGGCCTGCTCGGCGACCGGTCCCGTCTCGCCGCCCGGACGGCCGGTGGCGTCACGGACGTCCTGCTCGTGGACCCAGCAGTCGAAGACCCGGATCTGCATGAAGCGGCGGTAGTCGGCCTGGCCGACGGGCGTCCACGACGGGGCGTCGAAGTCGGCGTCGGTCATGGCCTCGAGGGCCTTCAGCCGCTCCCCGGTCACCTCGGCCAGCTGGGCGAGAACCTCCCGCCGGGGGGTGGCGGCCAGGGCGTCGACCCAGACCTCGTTGGTCTCGGCGATGCGGTTGCGGACGTGGGCCGGCGTCTCGGCGGGGGTGGGCACCTCGGGGTTGGGCCGGCCGAGGAGCATCGACTCGGTGCCGACCACGTGGGCGTACTGGGCGGCAACCGACCACCCCGGGCAGGGAGTGGGCGACGCCCACTCCTCGTCGCTCAGCTCCCCACCGAGGTCGGCGAGGGCAGACCAGACGTGGCGCAGCTGGCCGATCAGGGCGGGGCGGGAACTGTCGGCGACGATGGCCGGAGGGTTGGTCACGATCGGGCTCCTGGCTGTGGGCGGGTCACGCCACCGGGTTCTGGACGGTCTGCCAGTCCCGGGCGTGGAGGTAGGGGGTGAAGCTGGACTGGATGTGCTCCCAGTCGGCGGCCGTCTTCGGCCGGCGCAGCTCGTAGAGGTGCGGGAAGCGGGTCCAGCCCGCCACCAGATCCCATAGCTGCGCGGCCTCCTCCCCGACCGGGGCGGGGGTGACGACAGGGCCGAACAGGGGCGTCGAGCCGATGACCAGGGTGGGGACCCCGTAGCCGCCCAGGTCGATCACCCGCTGATGGTCCCGGCGGACGTCCTCGTGGGTGGTCGGGTCGGCCACGGCCCGGTCCACGACGGCGGGCTCCTCCCCCATCTCCTCGAGGGCCGCCGCCACCCCGTCGCGGGAGTGGACCTTGACCCCCTCCTCGTGGAGCAGACGGCCGGTGATCTGGTAGAAGCGGTCGACGGCGGCGTTGCCCAGAGGGTCGGGGCGGCGCCGGAGCAGCGCCGCCACCCGAAGCATGGACCATCCGTAGGACCACTCCCGCTCCCAGGGGTGCTTCTTGCCCTCCTGGCGGTTGACCTCCTCGAGGGAGAAGAACCGCCACCGCACCGCCAGGTTGCGTCTCGGCGCGGCCTCCCGAATCCACTTGGAGGTCTGGTAGGCCCAGGGGCACATCACGTCGAAGTGGAAGTCGACCTCGAGAGGGGCGTCGTCGGGGGCGGCGGGAGCCCCGGGGGCGCCGGCTGCGGTGGGCTCGGTCATGGCCCCCCGACGCTACCGCTCGTCGCCGCCCGCTGCCCGGGAGACGCAGGGCTGGGCCGGGGTGGCCGCCGGGTGGTAGGACGTGGCCCTGTGAACCAGGACTCCCCCGCCGCCATCCTCGATCTCGATCTGGATCTCGACGACTACCTCGACCAGCTGGTGCTCGACGAGACCGACGACGAGGACGAGCCGGTGCTGCGCTGGCGCGACGGACGCCTGGTCGACACCTGGCGGGAGGGGTACCCCTACGCCGAGCGACTGCCCCGGCCCGAGTACGAGACGGCCAAACGCGAGCTGCAGATCGAACTGTTGAAGCTGCAGAACTGGATAAAGGACACCGGCGGGCGGCTGGTGATCCTCTTCGAAGGTCGCGACGCGGCCGGCAAGGGCGGCACCATCAAACGCTTCACCGAGCACCTGAACCCCCGCGGCGCGACCGTGGTGGCCTTGGAGAAGCCTTCCGAGCGCGAGCAGGGGCAGTGGTACTTCCAGCGCTACACGGCCCACCTGCCCTCGAGAGGGGAGATCGTGCTGTTCGACCGCTCGTGGTACAACCGGGCCGGCGTCGAACGGGTGATGGGTTACTGCACCGACGACCAGTACGAGCGGTTCATGACCGACACGCCCGAGTTGGAGCGGATGCTCGTAGACGACGGCATCGCCTTGATCAAGCTGTGGTTCTCGGTGTCGCAGGCCGAGCAGCGCACCCGGTTCCTGATCCGCCGGATCGACCCGGTGAGGCAGTGGAAGCTGTCGCCGACGGACCTGGCGTCACTTCGGCGCTGGGACGACTACACCGCGGCCAAGGTCGAGATGTTCGCCCGGACCGATACCCGGATGGCCCCGTGGACGGTGGTGAAGAGCAATGACAAGAAGCGGGCCCGCCTCAACGCCATGCGCTTCGTGTTGTCGTCGTTCGACTATCCCCGCCGCGACGAGCGGGTGGTGGCCGACTTGGACCCACTGGTCCTCGGGCCGCCGTCGTCGGTCTACGAGTCCGGGGAATCGCCCTCCGGTCAGTGGCAGTAGCCGTAGGGGTCGATGGTCCCCGTCATGCGACCGGAGACGATCCACGAGTTGTGGGCCTCGTTCATGTAGGACGCCGGGCACACCACGGTGATGGCGATGATGCTGGCGCCCGGGCACACCCCGGGGACGTTCACGCAGGTCATGGCCTGATGACCGAGGGACCCGCCCGGGCACTCGAAAGTGAAGCCCGGTGCGGCGTTGGCCGCCAGGTAGGCCAGGGCGGCGGCGCACGTGTAGGGGTTGGGGGCGCTCGCCGCGGCGGCCGCCACCTGGGCCCCCGCCGGGGCTGATCCGGCCCCTCCGCCCGCCGGGGCGGCCGGGGCCGGGGCCACGGTGGTGGGCGGAGCGGAGGCCGGCGCCGCCGTGGTGGGCGGGGCGACCGTCGTGGGAGGCGGGGCGACCGTGGTGGGAGGGGCAGCCGTGGTGGGAGGGGCAGCCGTGGTGGCCGGGGCGACCGGCGAGGCGAAGGGTGACCGCGGGGTGGCGGCGGGCAGGCTGGTCGAGGCCACCGGGTCCGACGGGGCCACCGCCGCGGAGACCACCCGTATGGGCTGGGCCGCCCCCCGGGCCGCGGCGTGGGTGGCCGCCGACGCCAGGGCCACCGTCGCGCCGACCGATATCAGCGTGGCCACCACTGCGGTCACCCCGCGGTGGCGACCCTTGGAGGCCCGCCCTCGGGCCGTCCTGTCGTCCTCGATACCCCAGTACATGCTGGAGTGGTCGGTGCAAAAGCGGACGACTTGACTTTTTCCTCGCAAATGCCGCGTTCACCGCATTATTTGCGCAAGGGCGGAACAGCTAGAGGCCCGAACCTCGCAGGGACGCCGGGTCGAACGCCCGCCGCTCGTCGTCGAGATCGATGACCAGCTCCACCGGGGGGAGAACGGCCGGGCGTCCCGAGCGGCGCACCGCCGTACCCCACGCCGCGAAACGCACGGCGTGGCGGGCGAACTCCATCGGACCTTCCGACACGGTGACGCCCACCACCCCTCCGGCGCCGAACTCCGAGGCGCGGCGCTGCATCCGCTCCATGGCCCCCTCCCGAGCCGAGTAGAGGGCCTCGGTGTAGTTGGTCAGCTCGACGTTCTGGGTCGACTGGCGGACCGTGTCCATGGCCCGCCGCCGGGGGGCGTAGACGAACGACGCGCCGTGGGCCAGGCCGACGGGGTCCCACCCGGCCTGGTGGAGCAGCGCGAAGTCCCGGCCGGAGAGGTCCGAGACGAACGGCACCGCCGGCGGAGATCCACCGGCGATGGGCGCCACCGCCGTCCCCACCAGCACGGCGTTGACCAGGTACCGTTCCACCGAAACCTCGAGGCGCACCCCGACCACGCCGTGGCCGAGCACCCCCAGACACTCGGAGCGCAGCTTGCGCGCCGCGTCGCCCAGCGCCTGGTCGTGGGCCTTGGACGCCGAGACGATCTCACCGCTGCCCCAGTTCCACAGCGTCCCCTGGATCGAGTAGGTGGACACCCCGCAGACCAGCTCGACGGCCTCCCACCCGACGGCGTGCAGGACCAGCGACTCGTCGATGCTGAGGTCGGAGGTGACCGAGGTCCGCCCCGGGCCGCCGATGAAACCGCCGGCTTTGAGCCGGGTCACCTCGTCGCGAATCCGGTTCCGACGGGCGGAGGGGTCATCCATTGGCCCGGACCGTCAGACGGGGCGGCGGCAACGGTTCGGCGGCCCGGTAGCGGCGCACCACGGTGCCCCGCAGTATGCAGTCCACCTCGGTCTGGCCCTCGCCGATCTCATGGACCGCCACCCGCAGGTCGGCCCCGTGCAGGTTGTGGCCGCCGAGGCGCCCCTTCACGTGGTCGCGGGCCAGGCGCCGGGCCTGCATCTGGGCGTCGGCCAGCTGGGTGATCTCGACCGGGTCGCCCCCCACGTAACCCCCGGGCACGTAGGACCCCCGCATGAGCATCTCGGTGACGCAGACCGGCCAGGTCCGCACCGACGCCATGGCCGCCACCACCTCGGTGGGCATGAAACCCGATTCGACCAGCTTGGACAGCCGCCCACCCGCCAGGTAGGAGCTCCAGACCCGCTCGGGACGTTCGCCGCCTTCCACCACCACCGCCGTCCCGTACATGTGGAACTCCCGGATGGAGCGGTCGATGAGTAGCGAGCTGGTGTCGACCACCCCCACCACCCCGTGGGCGCCAGCCTCGGTCGCCTCCTCCACCATCCGGGCCCGGGCCGTCTCGTAACCCTGCTGCCAGGTGCTGGTCAGCCAGGACTGCTCGTAGTTCTCCCCCCACGTCCGGTGCTCCCCAGAGGTGTAGTAGTGGGGGCAGCGGTAGGTGCTCAGGGCGTTGGCCCGGGGGCCGTACTGGTATCCGGCGCCGGTGAAGGGCCCGACCCCGCCGTAGCGGTAGCCGCCGGCGCCCGGGTTGCCGTAGGTGTTGTACCCCGACACCGGTCGGTATCCGACGGGCGGGTTGGCCCCGTAGGACGACCACCGCATCACGCAGTAGCCCTGCACCAGGGCCACCGGTCGCAAGCCCAGCTGGAGGCAGGCGGCGAAGTCGTTGACCGACAGGCCCGACGAGAAGGCCGACGAGGACAGGCGGCCGGCGGCCTCGGGGGGCAGGTCCCCGGCGGTCAATGGTCGAGGGAGATGATCGTGGTCGGCTTGGGCAGCGTCACCTCGGCGCCGCTTCTCACCACCGCCGTCCCGAGGGACAGGAACTCGATGGTGTGGCTACCCCACTGGTGGCTCTTCTCCTCGAGGCGCACCCCGACGATGCCGGCTGCGTCGAGGCGGGCCGCCTCGTCCTGCATGCGGGTCATGGCCAGCTCGCGGGCTTCGTAGAGCGCCTGCGTGAAGTTGGGCAGCTCGACGTTCTGGCCGACCGAGGAGAGGGTCTGGGCCAGGCCACGGTGGGCGATGTGGTAGACGCAGGTGCCCATGACCAGGCCGGCGGGGAGATAGCCGGTCTGCATGAGGGTCCAGAAGTCCTGCCCCGACAGGTCGGAGGTGAACGGCATACCCAGCTTGTTGCGGTAGGACTGCCCGTCCTCAGCCTTCACCGCGGTACCCATGGCGATGAACTCGGCGGAGTCGCTGCCCCACTCGTAGTAGTTGACGTCGAGGCGTACCCCGACGACCCCGTCGGCGTCGAGCTGCTGGGCCTCCTCCTCCATCCGGGTCATGGCCAGCTCGCGGGCGTTGTACATGGCCTCGGTGAGCTTGTCGAGCTCCTGGCTTTTGGCCCACTTCCGGGTCTGGATGCCGGTGTGGTAGATCGACGAGCCCATCACGAAGCCGAGGGGATGGAAGCCGGCCTCCTTGATGAGGAGGAACTCGTTGACCGAAAGGTCGGAGGTGAAGAGGTTGCGCAGCTCCTCGAGCCGGTGACCGGCATCTTTCGGGAGCCCCTCCGAGCTGGGCGTGTCACTCACTGCCAACCTCCCATGAGCAGGTTCTCCATGGCCAGGCGCGCCGCCTGGTTGCTTTCGGCTTCCTTGCGCAGCTCGGCCAGCAGACGGGCCAGCCAGGCGTCGGCGGGGACCTTCTCGGTGCGGATCCGGATCCCGCCCGACTCGTGGCCGACGGTGGTCTCGACGGCGGCGTCTCTAACCTCGGCGGCGAACTCGTCACCGCCGATGCGCACCTTGAGCGAGCGCACCTCCTCGGAGCGCCGGAAGCGGCCGCCCTCCCGCTCCACCCGGACCCGGTCGCCGAGGGCGCCGGAGAGCTGACGGGCCAGCATCTTGAGCAGGTTTCTCAGGTCGTGGGTGTCGGCCAGGAGGGCCGTCGTGGCCAGCTCCAGGTCCATGGGGTCACCGCTCACGGCGCGATCTTCGCATACACCCGCAGGGAGTATCCGCCGCGGCGTTCGGCCACAATGGGGCATGGAACGAATCTCAGGCACCGGTATCTGGAGTTTCCAACTCCGCTACGGAGATCCCGCCGAAACTGCCGACGCCGCCGCCGAGCTCGACGAGCTGGGCTACCGCGCGCTGTGGATACCGGACGTGGGCGGCGACGTCTTCGCGGCTGTCGAGCTGCTGATGGCCTCGACGCGGCGGGCCCTGGTGGCCACCGGGATACTCAACCTGTGGATGCACTCGGCGGCCGAGTCGGCCGAGGCCCACGCCCGTCTCAGCGCGGCTCACGGGGACCGCTTCCTCATGGGCATCGGTGTCAGCCATCAGCTCCTCATCGACTCGTCGGATCCGGGCCGCTACCAGAAGCCGCTGGCGGCCATGCGCAGCTTCCTCGACGGCCTCGACGAGGCCGACCCGCCCGTCGACGCCTCCCACCGGGTCCTGGCCGCGCTCGGGCCGAAGATGCTCGAGCTGGCCCGCACCCGGGCCGCCGGCGCCCACCCCTACAACGTCACCGTCGAGCACACCGCCCAGGCCCGCGAGGCGGTGGGACCCGACGCCGTGGTGGCCCCCGAGATGGCCGTGGCGCTCACCACCGACGCCGACCGGGCCCGGGCTCTGGGCCGGCAGCACCTCGAGAACTACCTGATGCTGGAGAACTACACCAACAACCTTCGTCGTCTGGGTTTCGGTGACGACGACTTCGCGGCCGGCGGCAGCGACCGGCTGATCGACGCCCTCGTGGCGTGGGGCGACGAGGACGCCATCGCCCGGCGGGTCCAGGAGCACCGCGACGCCGGCGCCGACCACGTCTGCGTCCAGGCTCTGATCGAGGACGGGCTGCCCCTCGAGACGTGGCGCCGGCTCGCCCCCGCTCTCACGTCGAGCTGACTGAGTCCGGCGGCCCGTACGGGCCGCCATCTCGGGAGGGGCGTCAGTGCGGCTGCGGCTCGCCCAGCAGTTGGAGCACGTAGTCGGTGGCGCCGGGGGTGGTGGCGGTGGCCGCCCGCCACGAGTGGGTGCCGCCCGGATACCAGATGTAGCGCAGCTGGGTACCGGCGGCGCAGGCCCAGGAGCGTTCCAGGGCCGCGCCGGTGGCGGTCACGCGGGACGTGGCGGCGCAGCGGTCCAGGAAGGCCAGGTGGGCGAGGGTCGCCGGCACCGTGGGCTCGACGTAGCCGCCGATGGTCTTGGGCTGACCACCCGGGTCCACGGTGAGCAGAGGGTCGTTCTGCTGGGCCACGACGGTGATGTTCATGGGGTGAAGCGACGGGCAGGACTGGACCGGGACCGCCTCCACGGCCATCATGGCGCTGAACACGCCGGGCAGGTCGCACGCCAACTGGTAGGCCATCCGGCCCCCGTTGCTGAAGCCGACGGCGTAGACCGGCGACGACCGCAGCACCGGCTCGGCCGCCACCACCGCCCGCAGAGCGGCCTGGATGAACCCGACGTCGTTGGTGCGCGCCGTGAACGCCACCCCGCAGCAGTTCCCGGAGTCCCATGACTCGTGCCAGCCGGCCGGCAGCAGCAGCACCGCCGGCCCGGTCCGGCCGGCCAGTCCGCTGATGTGGAGGATGGCGTCGGGGGACATGTTGCGACCGTGCATCAACACCACCAGCGGGAGGGCCGACGTGACCCGATCCGGTTGCACGACCAGGTACGACCGGTCGAGGCCGTTCACGCTCACCGTCGCGCTCGACGCCCTCCAGCCGGGCGGGAGGACGCCGACGCCGGCCAGCAGTTGAGCGGCGTCGAGGTTGGGTCGCTCACTCGACCGAAAACGGGACAGACCGGCCGGTCGGCCGGGGCCGCCGGTCACGGGCCGGGCCGAACGGGGCGCCGCCGGCTGGTCGTCGCTCCGCATGGCGACCAACCCGGCAGACGCCGATCGGGGGTGGGCCGGCGACCCCGCCGCGC
>JAGWSF010000101.1 GCA_028876385.1 Acidobacteriota bacterium
CCGGGGGGGGGGCGGTGCCGGCTGGGCGGGGGGTGTCGGCCGATAGTTCCAGGGGGTCGAGGAGGGAGGCCGGATGAGGATCCTGCTCTGGCACGTCCATGGGTCCTGGACCACCGGGTTGGTCCAGGGACGGCACACCTACCTGGTGCCGGTGGTGCCCGACCGCGGCCCCGAGGGGCGTGGCCGGGCCCGGACCTGGCAATGGCCGGCGACGGTGCACGAAGTGACCGCCGAGGTGGCGGCGCGCAGCGATATCGACGTGATCATCCTGCAGCGTCCCGAGGAGCTGGCCAGCCTGGCCGAGGCGTGGACCGGCCGGCGGCCGGGGCGGGACCTGCCGGCGGTGTACGTGGAGCACAACACCCCCGAGGGGGCGGTCGAATCCATGACTCATCCTGCGGCTGGACGGTCGGACATCACCGTGGTCCACGTCACCCATTTCAACCAACTGTTCTGGGACACCGGACGGGCTCCCAGCGTGGTCATAGAGCACGGCATAGTCGATCCCGGATACCGCTACCGGGGGTCCCTTCCCCATGCCGCCGTCGCCATCAACGACCCCCTCTCCCGCCGGCGGGTGACCGGCGCCGACCTCCTGCCCGGGTTGGCGGCGGCCATCCCGATCGACCTTTTCGGGATGCGCAGCGAACCGCTCGGCGGCCGGGACCTGCCGCAGGCCGAGCTGCACGAGCAGATGGCGGCGAGGCGGGTGTATCTCCACCCCAACCGCTGGACGTCTCTCGGGCTGAGCCTGGTGGAGGCCATGCACCTGGGGATGCCCGTGGTGGCGGTTGCCTCGACGGCCGCGGCCGAGGCCGTGCCACCCGGCGCGGGCATCGTGTCCAGCCGCCTCGAGACCCTGACCGACGGATTGCGTCGCCTGGCCGGCGACCCTGCGGAGGCCCTCGAGATGGGGCAGGCGGCCCGGGAGGCGGCCCTGGACAGGTTCGGGCTCAAGCGGTTCCTCGATGACTGGGAGCGATTGCTCGAGGCGGTCACAGCATGAAGAAAGGCGGAGAGAGATGAAGGTGGCGATGGTGTCCGAGCACGCCAGCCCGATGGCCGTACTGGGCGGCGTGGACTCCGGAGGGCAGAACGTCCACGTGGGCGCACTTGCCGCCGCGCTGGTCGACCGTGGTCACCGGGTGGTGGTCCACACCCGGCGCGACGGCCCGCTCCTGCCCCGGCGCGTCACCGCCGGAGGGGGTGTCGTGGTCCACCACGTGGACGCCGGGCCGCCCACGGTCATACCCAAGGACGACCTCCGCCCGTACATGGAGGGCTTCGCAGATGTGCTGGCCGCCGACTGGGCCGAGGATCCCCCCGACGTGGTGCACGCCCACTTCTGGATGTCGGGGCTGGCTGCGGTTCGGGCCGCCCGGCCACTCGGCATCCCGGTGGTGATCACCTTCCACGCCCTCGGCGTGGTCAAGCGACGCCATCAGGGACTGGCCGACACCAGCCCCCCCGATCGTCTGCGGGTGGAGCGCTGGCTGCTCAGCGAGGCCGATGGCGTGATCGCCACCTGCCATGACGAAGTCCGTGAACTACGCCGCTTCGGCCCCCCGCCGCGGTCGGTGAGGGTCATCCCCTGCGGTGTGGACCTCGGTCTGTTCTCACCTTTCGGGCCCGCCGCGACTCGTGGGGCTCCCCACCGCATCGCCGTCGTGGGTCGATTGGTGGAAAGGAAGGGGGTGGCCGACGTCATAAAGGCCCTCGAATGGTTACCGGACACCGAACTCGTGGTGGCCGGGGGCCCCAACCCGGCCGAGCTCGGCTGTGACCCCGACGTGGTCCGCCTGCGAACGGCGGCCCGTCGGTGCGGAGTCGCCGACCGGGTCCACTTCCTCGGTCGGGTGGCGCGGGCCGAGCTGCCAGCGCTGATCCGTTCGTCGGACGCCGTCGTGAGCGTTCCCAGCTACGAGCCGTTCGGCATGGTTCCCCTCGAGGCCATGGCCTGCGAGGTGCCTCCCGTCGTCAGCGCCGTCGGGGGACTGAAAGAGACGGTGTCCGACGGAAAGACGGGCCTTCTCGTCCCGCCCGGTGAACCGCGGGTCCTGGCCGCGACCTTGTCCAAACTGTGCTCAGACCCGGCCCTCAAGCGGCGCCTAGGGGCGGCCGGGGGCCGGAGGGCGCGTGCGGCCTACAGCTGGCCGTCGGTGGCGGCGGCCACCGAAGGAGCCTATCGGTCGGTCAGCTACGACCGGGCTCCCGCCTCGTTCACAGGGAGCGGTCGTCGATGACGACGTGTTCCCCGGTGGTCGTGGTGGGCGACGCCCTGCTCGACCGGGACGTGACCGGCCGGGCGACTCGACTCTGCCCCGACGCCCCGGTGCCGGTGCTGGACGAGCTCGAAAGCCACCCCCGGCCCGGGGGAGCGGCCCTGGCCGCGGCCCTCGCCGCGGCCGACGGCCACGAGGTGCATTTGATAGCGGCCATCGGACATGACGCCGCCGGCGAGGAACTGCGGAACCTCCTCGAGGCGCGCGACGTGCATCTGGTGGCCGTCGATACCGGCGGAGCCACCCCCGAGAAGATCCGCCTTCTGGCCGAGGGCCGCCCGATGATCAGATGGGACCGCGGGGGTGAGCGGACGCCGCCCGCCCGCCTGTCCGAATCGGCCCTGACCGCGGTCGAGCAGGCGGCGGTGGTCATCGTCTCCGATTACGGCCGGGGGATCACCGCCGACGAGGGCTTGCGCCGGGCCATCCGCCGCCGGCGCCGGGCCACCCTTTGGGACCCCCACCCGCGAGGTTCGCAGGCCCCTCCCGGCGTGACACTCATCACGCCCAACCTGGTCGAGCTGCGCAGCTTCCTGAGCGCGCAGTCGTGTCCCACCGGTGGACCCATGGACCGGAGCGGACCGGTCGGCGCAGGGACCAGCGGCGGGGCCGCCGCCGACACAGCCGGGGGGGTCGGGAACCTCCGTGAGCTGGCCGACCAGGCCGGCCTCGCCCGCCGCCTCTGGCAGGCACGGGCCGTCGCCGTCACTCTCGGACCCGCAGGGGCTCTCCTCGTCGACGGGGACGGACCCCCGCTGGCGGTCCCCGCCGCCGCGGTTAGCGGAGGCGACCCGTGCGGGGCCGGTGACCGGTTCGTGACCGCGGTGGCCGGCGCTCTGGTGGGCGGCGCGTCGCTCAGCGAGGCGGTGACCGACGGGGTCGCCACGGCGGCGGGATTCGTGCGTCGGGGAGGCGCGAGACTCGTGGCCGCCCCCTCCCGGGGCGGCGCCGAGGAGGGGGGTCGGGCCGTGGGCGGCGAGACTGCCGGGGGCGATGCGGTGGCTCTGGCCGCTCGGGTCCGGTCGGCGGGGGGGACAGTGGTCGTGGCCGGAGGCTGCTTCGATCTGCTCCATGCGGGGCACCTGTCGCTGCTCGAGGCGGCGAGCCGTCTAGGGGACTGCCTGATCGTGGCCATGAACTCCGACGCGTCTATCCGGCGGCTCAAAGGCGACGGCCGCCCGGTGGTGCCCGAGCCGGACCGGGTGGCGCTGGTCGCCGGCCTGGCCTGCGTGGATGCGGTGGCGGTCTTCGCCGAGGACTCCCCCGCCGACCTCCTCGGCCGGTTGCGACCACACGTGTTCGTCAAAGGGGGTGACTACGCGTCGCGGGTGCTCCCCGAGGCGGCTGCGGTGGCTTCGTGGGGGGGCCAGGCGGTCGTCGTCCCTTACCTTTCGGGCCGGTCGACGTCGGGCCTGCTGCGGTCGGCCCGGCACCTCGGATGACGACGCCCGTGCCCGGGCGGCCCGGCGGGCCCCCCACGCTGGTGGTCCTGAGGGCTCTCGGGTTGGGTGACGCCCTGACCGCGCTTCCGGCGCTGCGGGCGCTGACCGACGCGTTCCCGGGCCACCGCAGAGTGGTCGCCGCCCCCGCCCACCTGGCCCCGCTCCTGGTCGAGGAGGGGGGCATGGACGAAGTCGCCGACCATCGCGGCCTGTCCGCCCTGGACCCGGGACTGGACCGGCCCGACGTGGCCGTGGACCTGCACGGGAGGGGCCCGGGCAGCCAGCCACTCCTGCTGGCCCTGCGACCCCGCCGACTGATCGCCTTCGCCCATCCCGACATCCCAGAAACCCTCGGCGGACCGCGGTGGCGCCCCGGGGAACACGAGGTGAGCCGGTGGTGCCGGCTGCTCTGTGAAAGTGGGATACCCGCCGATCCACGGCGGCTGTCCATCGCCTCTCCGGCCACCCCGGGCTCGGAGTGGCCGGAGGGGCCAGAGGGGTGGCAGAGGCCGAAGTGGCGGGAGGGGTCAGGGGGGTGGCAGGGGCGGCAGTGGTCAGAGTCACCCGGTATCACCGTCATCCACCCTGGAGCGGCTTCGGGGGCCCGCCGGTGGCCGCCCCGACGCTTCGCGCTGGTTGCCGGCGCGGAGGTCCGAAAGGGCCGACGCGTGGTTGTCACCGGGAGCGCCGCCGAGCGACCGTTGGCCGAGGAAATCGCCGAGCGGGCCGGACTGGGTCCCCCCGCCGTACGCGCCGGCGACACCGACCTGTCGGAACTAATCGCCCTGGTGGCCGCCGCCGGGCGGGTGGTGAGCGGGGACACCGGCGTCGCCCACCTGGCCACAGCCCTGGGCACCCCGTCGGTGGTGCTGTTCGGTCCCGTTCCGCCCTCGGAGTGGGGGCCTCCCCCCGGCTCGGCCCGCCACGTCGCCCTCTGGGCGGGCCGGCGCGGTGACCCCCACGCCGAGGACGTCGACGCCGGGCTCATGGCCATTACCGTCGAGGAGGTCCTCGCGGCCCTGGACACCCTCCCGGACCCCTGGAGCAAGCCTGACCCCGTCCCGACCGCCCGGGCAGGCGGATACCGGCGATGACCCACCTAGGCCCACCTGAGCGGATCTCATCCCGGCACCTGAGGGCGGTCCGAGTCGCGTTGGACGATTTCGAGGCCAGCATCGACGTGATCGAGCGCTGGGGAGGTGAGTTGGCGCGACGGCTGACGGCCGGGGCGAGGCTGCTGACTGCGGGCAACGGCGGCAGCGCGGCCCACGCCGAGCACCTGGCCGCCGAGTTCGTGGGGCGTTACGCCACGGAGCGGGCTCCCTTCAGCGCCGTCGCTCTCCACTGCGGCGGGGTGACGATCAGCGCCCTGACCAACGATTACGGGGCGGATGAGATGTTCGCCCGGCAGGTACGCGCTCACGGCCGTCCGGGAGACGTCCTGGTGGCCTTCTCCACCTCGGGTCACAGCCCCAACGTGGTAGCCGCCGCCGGCGCCGCCTGCGCCCAGGGCCTGACCGTCTGGTCGCTGACCGGACCGGGGCCCAACCCGCTGACCGAGGTGAGCAGCGATTCCGTCGCCGTGCGGGCCCCCGCCACCCCTACCGTGCAGGAGATACACCAGATCGCCGTGCACCTGCTCTGTGAGGCATTCGACGAAAGCCTGACCCGGTCGGCGTCATCCTGACGGCGACCCCGGTGAGGTCCGTCCGACCACTCCGGGAAAGATACCGGGTCGCCCGGCGGTAGCTCCGTGGCGGCGGGGCCGGTCGCTCAGCTGGCCAGGAAAGACGAGCGCATACGGCCGATGGCGCCCGACATCACGCGAGAGACGTGCATCTGGTTGGTCTGCAATTCGTCGGCGACCTCCCGCTGGGTGCGGCCGTCAAAGAAGATCCGCTTCAGCACCAGCTTCTCGATGGGACTGAGGTGGGGCGCGGCCAGCTGGAGCTGGTGGAGATCGAGGCTGGCCTCGAAGCGGTGGTCCTCGACGGCGATTTCGACGGGATGGTCGTCGTCGGCCGAGCTGCGATCCAAGGTGGCCGGCCAGTAGCTGTCACCGGCCTCCATGGCGGCATGAACCTCTTCGACGGTCATGGACAGGTAGCTGGCGATCTGGTCCACCGTCGGGGAAGCGCCGAGCTGGTGAGTGAGTGCCTCGCTGGCCTCGCGGACCGACAGGTAGGCGTCCTTCAGAGGTCGCGGGACTCTCAGCATCCAGGTCCGGTCACGGAAGTACCGTTTGATCTCACCAATGACACTGACGGTGGCGTAAGTAGCGAAAGAGGCGTTCGAGTCTGGCCGGTAACGGCGGGCCGCGGCCACCAGGGCCAGCAGGGCGACCTGCTCGAGATCCTCGCTGTGGTCCCGGGAGCGGGCGTAGCGGTGAGCCAGGCTGACGGCGAGGGAGAAATGCGACTCGACCAGCCGATCGGCTCTCTCCTTGGCCTCCAAGGTCAGCGGTGGGCCAACCGGTGACCCGGCCGGGTCCGGCGGCACCGGGCGTCCGTCGACGCGGGCCATGAGGCGGTAGTCGCTCGTCGCCGGGGCCAGATCGGGATGGTGCTTGACCCACTGCGGGGCACCGTCGACCCAGTAGACCATTCCCCCGACCCTGACGCCGCGAAGCGCCGCATCGACGCGGCTCCTGGGGACGGGATCGCCGGAAAGGCCGACGCGACGTAGCACGAGAAGGTCCACCGGACTCGGCGGAGCTTCGAGGATCACCGAGGAGGTGGCGCAGGGCTTGGGGAACCACTTGCGGTTCGCTCTCGATAGCCACTGGCTCCGGACCTCGCTCGGGAGCGGACGGACTTCGGCGGGGGAGTAATGCACGGGATCGCGGCCCGGGTCGTCGGCGAGGAATACCGAACAGCGCTCGGCCGGCGGTGAGCCGGTCGGCGCCGACGCCCGGCAGATGATGGACATGGCTGCTGCGTCGGCTGCGCTGCCGATGGTCCACACCGCGGCACCGCGGCGGGCGTCTCCTGCTCTGAGTGAGGGACCCAGTCGCCGCCGGAGATCACCCCATCGACTGAGGACGCTCCTCTCCGCTGCACCCAATGCCCTACCTCCTGGAGCATCCCGCTCCGCTTCGAGGACCGGCAGAGCCTTGGTGGGGTGACCCCGCGGGCCCGGTACGGGCAACTCTCCGGTCGGTTCCTACCGGGCGGGGTCCATCCGGGTCTCGTCCGGTGTGCCGTGGAAGGCTGAGGAGCATTTTATCCCGTCTGCGGATATTCGGGCCGCGCCCCCGCGGCGCCGACCGGCAGTTTGGGCGCACTCCGCCGTGGTGACCGGGGCTAGGCCCCGTATCACCACAGCGGACACCGTCGGCCCGTCGACAGAACGAGCCGGGCGCGTCGGCTCAGCCTGGTCTGGGTGACCGGCCGAGGCGTCGATCAGCCCTCCCAGGGACCCCCGTCGTCTCCGCCCGAGCGGCCGCCTACGAAGATCATGCCGACGGGGTTGACGGCGGTGCTGACACTGGAGACCTGACCGGTCCACAGGTTCAGCTGGCCGAGGTAGTTGGCCGGCCAGGTGGGAGGCGCCGGGCACGTGGACGGCGCGTTGTTATTGTCACAGGGAGTCACCGCGACGAAGGCCTGCCCGGGCTCGAACGGGCCGGTCACCCGGTCCACCCGATTGGCCGTCGGGTCGGTCACATAGAGGACGTCGTCGCGTGAAGTGGCGAACGCCGTGTTGTCCACCGACTGGCTCAGCTGCAAGACGCGGAGACCGGAGCCCCCCACCGGGTCCCGGGTGTAGACCTGCTGGGCGTCGCCCTGACTGTCGAGCTGGAAGCTACCCCCGAAGCGGGGCACCGAGTCGGGGACCACCATGCTCGAGTCGGGATCGGTGAGAGCCAGCGTCGAGGGCGCCCCCTTGTCCGCGGGGATCGCCGGGGCGGTGTCGGAGAAACCGTTGGTGAGCACCGCGGTGCCGCTCGCGGGAGCCCCGCCGCTCGGGCAGTTGGTGGGGTGGACGCCCGGTTCGAGAGTGGCGGCGTAGACGGCCGGGACATTGGCCGGGGCGGAGCTGGGCGCCGAGGCCGTAATGATCAGCCGGCCCTGGTAGAAAGCGACACTGTCGGTGCCGGCTCCGTGGGGGAGCGGGTTCAGGTTGTAGCAGTAGTGGGTGAACCCGCCGTCCGGTGAGCTCGGATCGATGGTGTAGAGGCTCGAGCTGCCGTCCTCGTCCACGGTGGCGACCAGCGAATGGATGGCCGGGTCGACGCCGAGTCCATCGACTTTGGAGGTGAGGTCCCACTGCCGGACCAGATGTCCAGTCGATGTCAGTTCCACCACGGAGCTCTCGTCGTTGCCGTTGGACGCCGGGCCGCCGGTGGCGGTGACCCCGTTCTGGAACGCCACGAAGAGGTGGCCGTCGAACCAGACGAGGTCGTCGGGCTTGGTCAGCGGATAGCCCTGATCGGTCTTCAGCCCGGTCGGGCTGAATATGGGTGTCACCTGGTAGGCGGCGGCGGGCGGGGTCGACGGCGCAGCCTTCGGAGATGCGGTGGCGGGGCTGATCACCCCGAACTGCATGACGGCAAATCCCGCCGCCAGGCCTCCCGCTCCAAACTTGACCGCCGAGGTGCGTGTGATGCGAACCGGCACGGGTACTCCCTTCCTTCGCCGTTCCCGGCGATCGCTGTGGATGCCCGGAGGTCTATCGTCGGGAGTTGAACGGTTGATGGCGAGGTCGTGTATCCCGCCTGAACCTTGCATGAACACCCGGCGCCTCCGGTCGGACCCGGCCGGCCGCTCGCCGGGCCGGCGCGCTCGGTGGGCCGGGACCTGGCTGGGGCCAGGACCTCGGCGGGGATCAGCCCTGCAGTTGGCCGAGCACGGCGGTGAGGGATCGCGCCGTACCGTCCGGGGATCTCACCACCAGGCTGACGTCCTGGCCCGGGGCCAGCCCGGCCAGCACCTTCTGCAGGTCGGCGAGGGAAGTAACCTTCGTGCCGGCCAGCATGGTGATCAGGTCCCCTTCCCGGACCCCGGCGCGCGCCGCGCTGCCTCCCGCCGCCAAGCCCACGACCACCGCCCCCAGGGGTTGACCGGTGGACGACAAGGCGTCGACCGCGGAGATGTCGAGGGCCGCCCGGTCGCTGTGGGTGACGCGGCCGGACTCTATGAGCTGGGGGACGATCAGCTCGACGGTGTCGGAGGGCACCGCGAAACCGATGCCGGCGGCGGCGCCCCCCGCCTGCTGGTCGGCCGCCGCCAGAGTCGGGATTCCTATTACCTGACCGGCCAGGTCCACGAGGGCGCCCCCGCTGTTGCCGGGATTTATAGGGGCGCTGGTCTGGATGGTGGATGGCAGCACGACTCCGTTGCCTTCACTGACCGGCCGCCCGTTGTAGGACACGATGCCGTCGGTGACCGAGCTGGACAGGCCGAGCGGGTTGCCGACGGCGAAGACGATCTCGCCCACCTTCACAGAGCTCGACTCGGCGAAGGTGGCGGGGGAGAGGTTGGCTGCCCCCGTGAGCCTGATGACCGCCAGGTCGTCGGGGGCGTACACCCCGACGAGGGTGGCGGCCACCTGCTGACCGTCGAGAAGCTGGACGGTGAACTCGGTCGCGGTTCCCACGACGTGAGCATTGGTGACCACATCGCCGGCCCGGTCGAACACGACTCCCGAGCCCAGGCTGCTTCCCGTTGATATCTGGACGACCTGGGGGCGGACCTCGGCGACGACTGCGACGAACGCGGCCTGCAGGGCGGCGGCCGACGCCGCGGCTCCGTCGGGCCCGGTACCGGTAGCGGTGGGTGCCGAGGTCCGGGCTGAGTTCGGGCTGGTGGCCGACGGGGAGGGGGTGCCTCCACCTCCGCCGTCGCAGCCGGTCAGGCCGCCACCGAGGAGGACCGCGGCGACCACGGCTGCTGGCGCCCAAGAGCCGATCCGGCGACTGGTCACCCTTCCAGGATGGGCGCCCGCCGTCGGGCCGAACAGGGCCGAAGGTAAGCGTCCCTCGGGTCTCGGCGACGGATTGGATCAAACGGCGAGGTCGCGGCGGTCGAACCAGTACACCGATCCGGCTAGCAGCGCCGCGGTCAACAGGGGCAGTACCAGCAGGTGGGCGCCGACGAAGCCGCGGATGAGGGGGTCGCTGCCCAGGGCGTGGTACCAGGGAGACAGCGGCCGGACGGGCTTCAGCCAGCCCACCAGGCCGGCGAGTGAACTGATCAGATAGGCGGCTACAGCCAAGCCGGTGGTAGCGCCCCGCGCCAGCCCCCTGTGCCCGGTGGCGGCTCCGACGGCGAGGGCGACAGTTCCATAGAGCAGACCCAGCAAGACGACCGACACGATGGCGGCCGCGGCTCCCTCCACGCCGATACCGAGACCGAAGATGGGGCCGGCGACGGCCAGCCCGGCGGCGAGTGCGGCACCGGCCAGGGTCGTTCCGGCGGCCAGCGCCGCCCACTTCTCGATCAGCAGGCGTCGGCGGGAGATCGGATTGGCCAGCAGGATGTCCATGGTGCCCCGGTCCTCCTCGCCGCTGATGAGGTCGCCGCCCCACAGCACGGCGAAGACGCTCACCAGCAGGGGGGCCATCAACGAGAAGATTTCGGCGTTCATGTACCCGGGCCCGGTGGTCAGGTCTGTGATGCCGAACAGGGAGCGGAGGGCCTTCGGATAACTGTCATAGAGCTTCACGAACTGTTGGTTGCCCCTGATAGTGGGAAAGACAGCAGAGACCATCACGACCAAGGCGAACAGGCTCGACGACCACGCCAGCACCGACCGGCGATGCTCGTGTAGAGCCCGGTGGAGCACCGAGCGCAGGACCACCGGACGTCTAAGCGACGACATGGACCCCGGTCCCATCACCGGCGGGCTCCCGGCTGTCCGACATGAAGGTGAAGAAGAGGTCTTCGAGGTCCGGCTCACGGATGGTCAGATCCTCGACTTCGGCGTCGGCGAGGACGGCCAGCAGAGGGTGCAGAGGCCCCGAGACCACCAACCGGACCTCGCTGCTGGCTGATGGCAGTCGGGTTACGCCGTCGAGGGTCGTGAGGGCCTCGGGGACGACGCCCCCGCCGAAGCGGACGTCGACGTAGTGAACGGCGCGGCGTCTCAGTGCCGCTACCTCCTCGACGGCGACCATGACACCGTCGCGGATGATCCCGACCTGATCGGCGACCTCGCCGACTTCTGACAGCACGTGTGACGACAAGAACACCGTCCGGCCGTCCCGGGCGACGTCACGGACCAACTGGTGGACCTCGCTCTGCACCAGGGGGTCGAGTCCCGAGGTCGGCTCGTCGAGGATCACCAGTTCCGGGTGGCCCATCAAGGCCTGGACCAGCCCGACCTTCTGCCGGTTGCCTTTGGAGAGGGCACGGATCGGTCGGTCGACCTGCAGGTCGAAGCGGGCGGTCAACTCCTCTATGGCCGACCAGGGTGGCCCCCGCCGCAGATGGGCGAAGTGAGTGAGCAGCTCCCGGGCCGTCAGACTCTCGTACAGGGAGAGATCGCCGGGTAGGTACCCGATCCGCCGTCGAATCTCGACGCTGTGCGAGCGCAGGTCCTGACCGAACAGCCGGACAGTGCCGGAGTCCGGCCGAATCAGGTCCAGGAGAATCCGGATCGTGGTGGTCTTCCCTGCGCCGTTGGGGCCGAGGAAGGCGAAGACCCGGCCGCTCGGGACCTCGAGGTGCACGTGCTCCACCCCCCTCCCGCCGCGGTAGCGCTTGGTAACGTCCTGCAAATCGATGGGTAAGGGCACCTTTTCGATCATGGGCCCAGATGGGTTTCTCCGGACAGGGCCCTATGTCACCCCGCGCTCGACGGACCAGCCGTGGTGAGCCAATGGAGAAGCCGATTCAAAGCCACCGTGCTTCGCCCCGTGACCCATGTCGTGGCGTGGTGGACTAGTGAGGATCGCGTCGCAGGGTCACAGTGCCGCCGCGACGTCGGTCTCGGGGAAGTCGTCGCCAACGTACAGCAGGTCGTCGTGGGTCGACTTGGCCAGGGCGTAGGCGAACAGATCGCCGAGGTTGAGCCCGGCGGGGTGGCGGCCCTTGCCGTAGCGGCGCCAGGCGGCCCGGGCGATGGCCACCTGCTCGGTGTCGACGGCAACGGTCTGCACGCCGGCCCGGTGCAGGAACAGGTCGAGCTCTCGGGCGGCCATCTCGCCGTGGCGGGCCTCGAGGACTATAGAGGTCTCCACCAGCGTGGCCGAGGACAGCAGCCGCCGGCCGCTGCCGGCGAGGGCGGTCACCAGCTCGGTGGCGGACGGCTCGCCGGTCAGGATGGCGACCAGCGCCGAGGGGTCACGGCGGTGGTGATGCTCTCGCCGGTGACGGCCGACAGCTCCCGGGCCAGGCGGTCGGCTTCGGGGTCCTTGATGCTGATGGTCACAGGTGGATTCTACCTATACAGGTGGATTCAACCTAGAGTTGGGGTCGAGTGGCGCCGCCCCAACTTGTGTTGCCCAGGGTCGGCGCGGGCGGCCGCCCCGAGGCCAGGTCCGCCTGGGTCAGGCCCAGCCCCTTGCTATCGAGAGAGAGCCTTTGACCTGCGCTCAGGCCCGGGCGGCGCCGGCTGGCCGCCGCTGCGGGGCGATATGAGCGATTGACCGGTGCCGGGATGGAGGGGACGCCCCGGCTGCCAGGCCGCGATGCCGGTTGAGGCGTGCGAGACCTGGGACTGCGTGAGCTACCTGACCCAGCTGATGGTCTGTTCGCCCAACACCTCCGACGAGGCGCTCCTCGACGACCTGTCGTTCGAGCTGACCGGCGACCGGTTCGTCCAGGTAGATGAACGCTCCGAGCGGGTCGGTACTCTTCGGCCCCTCCAGCACGAGTTCGGAGGCTGGAAGGCGGCCTCCGGATGCGTATGGGCCGGCGTGCTCGACCACGCCAACGAAGACGCCATCCTGGTCCACCTGGCTGAGCAGAGCTGGGCCGAACCCGACACCATCCAGATCCTCATCAAGACCGAGGATGAACGAGAGTTCCGGCTCTACATGATCCGAAACGACCGGCTCGTCCTCTGCAGCCCCGAGCCCCTGCCCGACGAGTAGACCATCGAGCGAGAACACCTTGACGCACCCGTGGTGCCTGTGTGTCTTCAGGTTGTGGGACTTGCACCCGAAGGGCCTGCTGGTAGGGGTGTTGCAAGACACCAGGTGCGTTCCACGTCCGAACTACGCTGCTCCAAGTACTATCCGCTCGCTCGCCTGGAGGTGAAGCCGCGACCGCCCGAGACCTTCGCTTCGACGTGCCGCTCTACACCACGGCCGAGGCGGCGAGAGCCGTAGGGCTTAGTCCGTCCACCCTCTCGACTTGGGCTCAGGGATACGAGCGGCGATTCAATGGACGACAGGCGGTGACCGGACTACCTGTCATCACCGCGCTGCCCGCCCCGAAGGGACGACCGTCCATACCTTTCGTGGGGCTCTCCGAAGCCCTTGTGCTTGCCGCGGTTAGGAATGCCGGGGTACCGCTCCAGAGAATCCGGCCGGCGTTGGAAGTGCTCGCCGTCGAGCTCGGAGTGGACCACGCCCTCGCATCTCGAAGGCTCTACACAGACGGCGCCGAGCTCCTGTTCGACTATGCGGAGACCTCCGGCGAACCCGACGCACCGGCCGCCCGGGAGCTAGTCGTCGTGAGAAAGAAGCAGTACGTGTTCGCGCCGGTGGTCGAGCGGTACCTGAAGCTCATCACGTACGGCACCGACGGCTACCCGGACTTGGTCCGGCTGCCTGTGTACCCACGTGCCGAAGTGGTGGTCGATCCCCGCCGGTCCTTCGGCCAGCCAATCTTCGCCCGGGGAGGCGCCCGAGTGGCTGATGTCCTGGACCGCTTCCTGGCCGGCGAGAGCCTCCGTGACGTCGCCGAGGAGTTCGGGGTGCCGGTCGTAGAGGTCGAGGACGTGGTTCGTGCCGCATCCCGACGGGCTGCCTGACCTCTTCGCCGACCGCAGCCTTGGGCGAATCCAGGTCCCGCGGATGCTCCGCGATGCGGGGCTCCGGCTGACGACGCTGGCGGAGCGCTACGGGGTGCCAGCGGATGAGACCGTTACCGACGAGCAGTGGCTCGCCGACGCCGGGGGGCTCGGTGAGGCCGTTCTTATGAAAGACGATCGGATCCGGTACCGACCGGCCGAGAAGGCGGCCGTCATAGAGTGGAGGGTCAGGGCCTTTTGCCTGGCTCGACGGGACCTGACGGCGCCAGCCATGGCAGATGCCTTTCTGTCGAACCTCAGCAGGATCACCGCTATCTGCGCCGAGTCGCCCGCCGGCGTCTTCGTCGTCAGTTAGCGCGGAATCAGAGCAGCATCTCTCGACTGACGGCACCCCCCGATGTTTGTTGGACCAACGCTACATGTTGGATGTGACCGCCATGCCTTTATAGGGCCTGAACTGCGCTTTTCCTGGTGCGCCCCCTGGGATTCGAACCCAGAACCTGCGGATTAAGAGTCCGTTGCTCTGCCGTTGAGCTAGAGGCGCGTGGGGATAAGAGTCAGTGATGATACCTCAACCTCCCTCCCCGGTCAGATCGAATCGGCGACGCCTGCGACCCGCGGGTGCGCGCCCTGCGGGGCCGACCGGGCGCTCGGGGAGCCGAGAAGAGCCTCCCGGTAGCCTGACCGCCATGGTGAGGCTGGGGCCGGCGCTGGGTCAGGCGGTGCGGACGGCCCTGCGTCTCGACCGGACCAAGATCGCCCTCGGGGTCGGGTTGAGGGTGGCCATCGGCGTCGGGCTGTGCCTGGTGGTGGGGCGCCTGAGCGGCCACACCGTGGCCGGCGTCACGGCGACCATCGGGGCGCTCAGCGCAGGCATGGCGTCCCACCAGGGGACATACCGCAGCCGGGCGGCGATCGTGCTGGCCGCGGCGGCGTCGATGGGGGCGTGCGCCACCGTCGGGGGGGCGGTCGGCCATCTCTTCGGCCCCGACGTGGCGGTGACCGCCCTCGTGTCGTTCGGCGCCGCCCTGCTGATATCCCTCGGCAACGCCGGGCTGGTGGTCGGCCTGCAGGCGGTCGTCGGGCTGGTGGTCTTCAGCCAGTTCCACCTGTCGTGGGGGGTCTCGCTGCGCAACGGCGGGTTGGTGCTGCTCGGCGGCGCCGTCCAGGCCCTGCTGGTGGTGGTCGTGTGGCCTCTGCGCCGCTTTCCGGCCGAGCGGCGGGCCCTCTCCGACGCCTACGGGGTGCTGGCTGGATACTCCCGGGCGCTGGCCGCCGACGCCGGCGCCCTCCTCGAGCCTGGATCGCTCGACGGACTCGACGCCCTGTGGCGCGACGCCCAGCCCTTCGGCGGTGACGACCTGGCCGCCCACCGGGCGTTGGCCGCCCAGGCCGACCGCCTGCGCCTGGAGCTGGTGGCCCTGGCCCGGGCCCGGGTCCGGCTCGCCACCACCGGCGAGAAGGTCGCGGCCCGGGCCGTGGACGAGGTCTTCGAGCGCTCGGCGGCGGTGCTCGACGAGGTCGCCGCCGCGGTGGCCGACGGCCGGGCGCCGGCCGGCTGGCAGGAGCAGCGCCTGCGGTTCCGTTCCGCCCAGGAGACCCTCCAGGAGGCCGCCGCGGCCCGCCCCGCGGACTCGGGTGCCGCCGCCCTCGACGTCGAGCGGCGGGTGGAAGCCGTTGCCGGTCAGCTCCGAGCGGTTCTGCGCACCGCCGCCGTACCCGCGGGCTTCGACGCCGTCGACCTCGACGAGTTGATGAGGAGCGGCGGCATCGTCCCGGCCCGGCGCTCAGGCGCCACGTGGGTGCGCGAGCAGGGGGCCACGCTGAGATCCAACCTCACTTTGTCCTCCCAGGCCTGCCGCCACGCCCTGCGCATGGCCGTGGCCATGGCCGCCGGGGTGGCCATCTCCCACGTCTTCACCTACGGCCACCGTTACTGGCTGCCCATGACGGTGCTCCTGGTGTTGCGCCCCGATTTCGCTTCTACCGTGACGCGCGGCCTGTCGAGGGTCATCGGCACGCTCATCGGGGCGGGGGCGGTCACCGCCCTGCTGGCCGAGCTTCGCCCCGGTCCCGACTGGCTGATCGCCCTGGTAGTGGCGCTGTGCTTCCCGGCGGCGGCGCTGCTCCTGGCCAACTACGCCATCTTCAGCGTCTGCATCGCCTCGCTGGTGGTCACCATGCTGGCCTTCCTCGGCGCCCCCGAACTGGCCACCGCCGGGGACCGGACCTTCTACACCCTCGCCGGGGCGGCGGTGGCCCTGATCGCCTACGCGGCGTGGCCCACCTGGGAGTCCACCTCGCTGCCCGACACCCTGGCCGGCCTGGCCGAGACCGAGGGTCGCTACGCCGCGGGAGTGCTCCGGGCGTGGGCCGAACCGTCGACGGCCGACCGGGCCGGGCTGCAGAAGGCCCGCCTCGATGCCCGCCTGGCCCGCAGCAACGCCGAAGCGGCCGTCACCCGGTGGTTGGGCGAGCCCGACACCGCCCACCGCCTGCCGCGCGAAACCGTCCTCGGTTTCATGGCCTCGGTACGGGCCTGCGTGCAGGCCCTGCTCGCCCTCCACGCCGAGCTGCCCGAGGCCGGTCCCGGTCAGCCCGAGGTGGGACGGCTGGCGAGCGACGTGGAGCAGGCGTTCTCCCTCGTCGCCGGGCGTCTCCGGGGATCGGCCCCGGTCGGCGAGCTGCCCCGTCTCCGTCGCCGGCAACTGGCGTTGGCCGCCCGGCTCGAGGCCGCTTCGGACGGCCCCCCCGGGGATCTCGGGGCGGTGGTCCTGGCCGGCGAGACCGATCTGCTGGTCGACTCCGTCGACGCCCTCGGGCACCTGGTGGGCCTGGAGAGCTGAGGTCGGCCAACGCCGGCGGGGGACGAGACCCGTCGCCGGTCTTGGTGGGGTGACCGAGGGGACTCGAACCCCCGACCTCCAGGGCCACAACCTGGCGCTCTAACCGACTGAGCTACGGCCACCAAGGAAGAAGACAGTGTGCCACAACGGGAGTGGGGCATAACGAGCATCGTTTTGCGGTTAATTGGATCTGTGGGCAGAACGGCATCCGAAGCCGATCAGGACCTGGTCCGGTTGTACCTCGACGGGATCGGTCGTTACCCGTTGCTGCGCCCCGAAGAGGAGGTCGAGTTGGCCCGGGCCGTGGAGGACGGCCGGGAGGCGGCCGCCCGCCTCGAAGCCGAGGCCGACCGCCTGGACGCGGCCGAGGCCGCCCGCTTGCGCCGCCGGGTCAGAGCCGGGGAGCGGGCCTTCGAGCGCTTCGTCAACTCCAATCTGCGCCTGGTCGTCTCCATCGCCAAGCGCTACCAGGGCGACCTGCCCATGCTCGACCTCATCCAGGAGGGCAACATCGGGCTGATCCACGCCGTGGAGAAGTTCGACTGGCGCCGGGGCTACAAGTTCTCCACCTACGCCACGTGGTGGATCCGCCAGGCCATCGGCCGCGGCATAGATAACACCGCCCGGACGGTGCGCCTCCCCATCCACACCGGTGACCAGATGCGCCGGGTGATGCGCTCCCGCAGCGCCCTCGAGGGTCGCCTGGGGCGCAGCCCCACGGCGGCCGAGCTGGCCGAGGACGCCGGGCTGCGGGAATCGGACGTCGAAGCGGTGCTCAAGCTGGTCATGGAGCCGGTCAGCCTGGCCACCCCCATCGGGTCCGACGGCGAGACCGAGCTGGCCGACGTGATGGCCGACGACTCGAGCCCGTCACCGTTCGAGTCGGTCGCCCAGGGGATGCTCAGCGGTGAGATCGACAAGCTGATGTCCCGCCTCGGTGAGCGGGAGCGGCGCATCCTCAGCCTGCGGTTCGGCTTGGACCGGGGGGAGCCCCGCACCCTGGACGAGGTCGGCTTGGAGATGCATCTGACCCGGGAGCGGATCCGCCAGATCGAGCGGGCGGCGCTGGCCAAGCTCCGCTCCCCGGCGAGCATGGAGATGGCCCGGGACCTCATGGCGTCCTGAGTCCGAGCCCCCGATCGAGATCGAGGACGGCCAGGGCCTCCTCCACCGAGGACTTGTCGTGGGCCAGACCCTCCACCACCTGGCCGTCGGCTTCGTGGCGGGTGCGCTGGTGGTAGTGGCCGTGCACCACCAACGGGGGTTCGGTGCGCGACACCGCCTGGTCGAGCAGGTCACGCACCCGGCGGGCGTCGGCGATGATGTCCTCGGGTAGCGGGAGGCGGCGGTAGGAGGGGGTCACGGTCGTCGGGGCGGCGTGGGTGACCAGCACATCCAGCGGGCCGTCCCCGAGGCGGTCCACGTCGGCTTGGGTGGTGGCTTCCTGCGGCCACCAGTTGACGCCCCGCTTGCGCAGGAAACGGTCGATGCTGACCGCTCCCCCCAGGGCGCCGAAGCGCACCCCCTGCCACTCCCACCGGGCCCCCCTCGTCGCCCACAGGACCCGGTCGCGCATGGCCACCAGCCCGGCCTGCTCGCCGGCCTCGTGCCGCCACCGGTCGAGGGCGTCGTGGTTCTCGTGGTTGCCGTCGATCCACACCACGGTGACGCCGGCGGCGGCGGCGTGTCGGTCGACGTGGTCCAACCAGGCGTCCTCCCGACCTGGCCACAACCCGAAGTCGCCGAGCTGCAGGACCGCCTGGCAGCCGGCCTTCGCCGCCGTCTCGAGGCTGATCGCCGCCCACTCCCGGTTGCCGTGCCAGTCGCCGGCCAGCAGGATCCGCACCGCGGAGTGGATGCCGACCGGCGCGGTCATGGGCGCATGTCTACCCGATCGACGCGGCGACCGATGACCGGGCTCGCCGTCGCCGGGCCTGGGCGACGGAGGGGACGGCCCTCATGACCGCCCGGGGGGGCGCGAACTGCCGGTGACGACCCAGCGCCCGCCGGCGGTGCGGGCCGCCATTCCCACCAGCCGGGCCAGGATGAAGCCGGTCAGCCCGGCCCACACCCCGACGATCCCCCAGTGCCAGTGGAGGGCGGCCAAGCTCACCGGGACGAACACCCCGACGGCGCTGGCCAAGGTGAGGCTGCGCATGAACGCCACGTCCCCCGCTCCGATCAGTACCCCGTCGAGCGCGAACAGGACCCCGGCGGCGGGCTGCATGCCGGCCAGGAAGGGCCACAGCAGGTGCACCTGGTGGCGCACCGCCCCCGACGAGGTGAAGGCCAGCGGGACGACCGCCCAGCCGGCGGCCAGGAGGGCGCCGGTCCCGAGCCCCGACCACAGCCCGAGACGGGCCACCCGCCCGGCCGTGCGGCGGGCCAGTGCGCCGTCCCCGCCGCCGAGGGCCGAGCCGACGAGTGACTGGGCGGCGATGGCCAGCGAGTCGAGGAGCAGCGCGGTCAGGGTCCAGAGCTGGAAGCCGATCTGGTGGGCGGCGATCTGGGCCGTGCCCATGCGGGTGGCCACCCCGGCGGCGCAGAGGAACGCGGCCTGGAATCCCACTTCTCGCAGCAGCAGGTCCCGGCCCACCAGCAGCTGGGCCCGGACCCTCGCCCAGGTCGTCCGCCACCCGCGCCGCTCGGCGTGGAGGGCCACGACGAAGAGGGCGCCCCCTCCGGCCTGGGCGACGAGGTTGGCCACCGCCGAGCCGACCAGGCCGAGACCCACGGGGTAGACCAGGAGAGGCGAGGCCACGGCCGACACGGCGTTGGCCGCGACCACGATTCGTACCGGGCGACGGGTGTCCTGCACGCCCCGCATCCACCCGTTACCGGCCAGGACCACCAGGATGCCCGGCAGTCCGAGCACCGCCACCCGGAACCAGGTCAGCCCCGACCGGTAGGCGGCCTGGTTGGAGCCGGCCAGGAGGTGCAGGAGGGGAGCGCCGAGGAGCTCTCCCGTGGCGGCGGCCGCCACTCCGAGCACCAGTGCGAGAACCGTGGCGGTGATCCCTTCGTCGACCGCGGCCGGCCGGTCGCCGGCGCCGAACCACCGGGCCGAACGAGCAGTGGTGCCGTAGTCGAGGAAGGCGCCGATGAGCGCGACGAGCGACATGAGCGTGCCCCCGATGCCCAGACCGGCCAGAGCCGAAGCGCCGAGGTGTCCCACCACCGCGGTGTCGACGAGCACGAACGTCGGCTCCGCAGCGAGGACGACGAAAGCCGAGACGGCCAGGCGGTAGAAGGGTTGGTCGGGACCTCGGGTGGGCGTCACCGGTAGGTGCTGAGTCCCAGCTGGACGGCCAGCCCCAGGCCGGCCACGCATATCAGCACCCGGATCGGCGTGGCCGGGACCCGCCGGACGATGGCCGGGCCCAGGCGTCCGCCGGCCAGGAAACCCACGGCGAGGGGCAGCGCAGCCGCCCAACGGACCGGACCGAACACGGCGAAGCCGACCGCGGCCACCCCGTTGGCCAGTCCGAGCAGGAGGTTCTTCATGGCGTTGCTGCGGGGAAGCGGCTCCCCGGTGCTGAACAGGAGCACGGCCAGCATGATGACCCCTCCCGCCGCCCCGAAGTAGCCACCGTAGAGCGACACCGCGAGCACCGCGGCGATCAGTTCCCGGCGGGGCTTTCGGTGGCCTGAGGGCGCGACGTGGGGTCGGCGGGGGACGAGGATGGCCAGCGACCCGACACCGATCAGCACCGGGACGACCCGTTCGAAGATCCGGCCCGGCGTGAGCAGGAGGAGAGCCGCGCCCAGCGCCCCGCCGGCCACCGCCGCACCGGCCAGTCCCCGGGCCAGGGTTCTCTGGCCGGCCAGCTCCGGCTGGGAGCCCCAGACCGATCCGACGCTGTTGAACAGCAGCGCCACGGTGTTGGAGACGTTGGCGCTGACCGGGCTGATCCCGACGCCGAGGAGGGCGGGATAGCTGACCAGCGAGGCCAGCCCGGCCACGCTGCCGGTCAGACCTCCGCCGAAGCCGGCCAGCAGCAGCCACAGGTAGCGCACCGGCACGGAGCAGGATGCTACGGGCTGGCCGTCGCGATGACCGGCGGCCGCGACCGGCGGCGCCCCCCGGGGGGACACATCGCAGTCGGCCGCCCGGCCCGGTAGCTTGCAGGGTGCCGATGTCGATGCCCGACCGCCACCGCCGCAGCGATCTTCCCGCCTCGGTCACCATCTACGAGGTGGGGGCCCGTGACGGCCTGCAGAACGAAGGCACCGTAGTGCCCGTCGAGGTGAAGGCCGAGTTCATCCGCCGACTGGCCGGGGCCGGTCTTTCGACCATCGAGGCGACGAGCTTCGTCTCGCCCAAATGGGTCCCTCAGCTGGCCGACGCCGACGATCTGATGGGCCGCCTCGACACCGTCGACGGCCTGCGGCTGCCGGTGCTGGTGCCCAACCTGGCCGGTCTGGAACGGGCCCTGGCCGCGGGCGTCAGGGAGATCGCCGTGTTCGCCGCCGCCACCGAGACGTTCTCCCGGCGCAACCTCAACCGGAGCCTCGACGAGGCTCTCGACATGTTCGCCCCGGTGGTGGTCGAGGCGACCCGCGCCGGGCTGTGGGTCCGCGGTTACGTGTCGATGTGCTTCGGCGACCCCTGGGAGGGCCGGGTCCCCGTGCAGCAGGTCGTCGGGGTGTCCCGTCGGCTCCTGGAGATGGGGTGCTCGGAGCTCTCCCTGGGGGACACCATCGGAGTCGGCACCCCCGGCCATGTCCACGCTCTCATCGGGGGCCTGGTGGCGGCGGGGATCGGCCTGGACCAGTTGGCCGTGCACTTCCACGACACCTACGGTCAGGCCCTGGCCAACACCCTGGCCGCCCTGGAGGTGGGTGTGAGCACCGTCGACGCGTCGGCGGGCGGTCTCGGTGGCTGTCCGTACGCCCGCAGCGCGACGGGTAACCTGGCCACCGAGGATCTGGTCTGGATGCTCAACGGATTGGGCATAGAGACCGGTGTGGACCTGAGACAACTGGTGGACACCAGCCTGTGGATGGCCGCGCACCTGGGGAGGCCCAGCCCCTCCCGGGTCGTGACCGCCCTCGCTGCGGCCCGGGCGGCGGGCTGAGACCCGTGGCTCGCACCTTCCGATTCGCGCTGGACCGCCGGTTCCTGCCTCTGCTCCTGCCCTTCGGGTTCCGACCCCACCGTGACGCGGTGGTCATCGGTGACGACGGCGGGTTCACCGCCACCTTCGGGTTCTTTACCCTGCGCACCGACCGGGCCAACATCTCCGGGGCCCACGTGACCCGCGGCTACCGCTGGTGGACCGCCGTGGGCGCCCGCCGGTCCTTCGTCGACGACGGTTTGACCTTCGGGACCAACCGCGACGCCGGCGTCTGCGTGCACTTCAAGGAGCCGGTGCGGTCGGCGCTCAGCTTCGGCGGCCGAGGCCACTCGGCTCTCACGGTCACCGTCGTGGACCTCGACGGGCTGGTCGCCGAGCTCGGCCCGGCGCCCGGCGCGACCTGACCGAAGCCTCCCCCCGACGGCTGTGGCCCACCGGGAGAGCCGTCCCGGTCTACGGTAGGACCGTCCCTCGACTCTCCCTGCCGGAGCGGTCCCGACCAGGAGGTGTGCTCTGCCCGAAGACCGGCGCGTAGTGGTCGGTGTGGACGGGTCCGGTCATGCCGACGCGGCCCTGCTGTGGGCGGCCCACGAGGCGGCCCGGCGCGGGGCCCGCCTGGAGGTCGTGCACGCCGCCTTTCTCCGTCACGAGGCCGTCGAGCTGTTCGCTCCCCGCCTGGCCGACGAGGAGGAATCCCTGCTCGAGCGGGACGTGGCGAGGGCCCGCCGGGCCGAGCCCGGACTCGAGGTGAAGGGCCGGCTCGAGGAACCGCCGGCCGCGGACGCCCTCATCCGGGCGGGGCAGGGAGCCGAGATGCTGGTGGTCGGCTCGCGCGGTCTCGGAGCACTCCAGAGCCTGACCCTCGGCTCGGTGAGCCTGGAATGCGTGACCCGGGCCCACTGCCCCGTCGTGGTGATCCAGGCCGAGGTCAGGCCTGTGCAGGCGGACTGATCGGCCAGCCGGCGCCGACCCGGCGATGACC
This sequence comes from Acidobacteriota bacterium, assembly GCA_028876385.1. Classification (GTDB taxonomy): domain Bacteria; phylum Actinomycetota; class Acidimicrobiia; order Acidimicrobiales; family Palsa-688; genus JAKCDU01. Next base: position 22,552 of record JAGWSF010000101.1, read on the forward strand.
CGAGATGACCCGAGATGACCCGGCGGTGACCCAGGAAGCCTCGGTCGCCCCTCCGGGCGCCCCCGACCTGAGCCCCGGCTGGGCCGCCAACGGACTCAGCGGCGACGAGGTCGCCGACCGGGTACGCCAGGGGCGGTCCAACCGCCTGGAGACACCCAACACCCAGTCGTGGCTGCAGATACTGCGCCGAAACGCCGTCACCCGCCTCAACTTCCTGCTGCTGGTGCTGGGGTGCGCCACCCTCGCCACCGGGTCCGGGCCCGACGCCACCTTCCTCGCCGTGGCGGTCATCAACAGTGTGGTCGGCGCGGCCCAGGAGGCCCGGGCCAAGCGGACCCTCGACCGCCTGGCGGTCATCAATGCGCCGCGGGCCCGCGTGGTTCGTGACGGCACGATCCAGGAGATACCCCCCGAGGACGTGGTAGTCGACGACCTGCTCGAGTTGCGGCCCGGCGACCAGAGTGTCGCCGACGCCGTGGTGGTGGCCATGGCGGCCGAGATGGACGAGTCCCTCGCCACGGGGGAGTCCGAGCCGGTGGCCAAAGAGGCCGGTGACCGCATCCTGTCGGGTTCGTGGGTCGTGGCCGGCAGCGTCAGAGCCCGGGCCAGCGGGGTCGGGGCGGCGTCGTTCGCCAACCGCTTGGCCGAGGAGGCCCGACGGTTCAGCCTGGCCAGCTCCGAACTGGTGCGCGGCATCAACGACCTTTTGCGCTGGCTCTCATGGGTGATGATCGTCGTGGGGCCCGTCCTGGTGGTGCGCGAACTGCAGACCGAACCGTGGCGGGTGGCGATCCGGCTGGCCGTGGCCGGACTGGTCGGGATGGTGCCGGAAGGGCTGGTCCTGCTCACCACCCTGGCCTTCCTTGCGGCCGCGGTGCGCCTGAGCCGCCGCCAGGTGCTCATACAGGAGATGCCGGCCGTCGAGACCCTGGCGCGGGTCGACTCGTTGTGCGTGGACAAGACCGGAACGCTGACCGAAGCGGGGATCGCCTTCAGCCGCATGCAGGTCGGGTCGGCCTCCGAAGCGGAGGTGTCGGATGCGGTGGCCGGTCTGGCCCGGGCCCCCGGAGCCAACGCCACCATGGCCGCGCTGGCGGCCGGGCTCGCCGCCGGCGAGCCGTGGCCGGCGACCCGGAGAGTGCCTTTCAGCTCGGCGCGCAAGTGGAGCGCGGCGGAGTTCCCCGGGCGGGGTACGTGGGTGCTGGGCGCACCCGAGATGGTCGCCGCCGACGATCCCGCCGGGCTTCTGCCCGTCGCCGCTCAGTGGGCGGCGCAAGGGTCGAGGGTGCTGATCGTGGCGACCGGCGACCACCCCCTCGAAGGCACCGACCTCCCCGAGGGATTGACGGCGGTGGCGGTGGTGGAGCTCCGGGAAAAAGTACGGGACCAGGTGGCCGGAACCCTCGCCTTCTTCGTCCGCCAGGGCGTGACCGTCCGGGTCGTCTCCGGTGACCATCCGGTGACGGTGCGCGCCGTGGCCGAGCGGGTGGGCCTCGATGGCGCCGACCGGGCCGTCGACGCCCGGGGACTGCCCGACGACGGGACTGATCTGGGGCGGGTGGTGGAGGCCAACCGGGTGTTCGGCCGGGTGACACCCGAGCAGAAACGGTCCCTCGTCGCCGCCTTGCACCGCGACGGTCACACCGTGGCCATGACCGGGGACGGTGTCAACGACGCCCTTGCGTTGAAGGAGGCGGACCTCGGTATCGCCATGGGATCGGGCTCGGCGGTGGCCCGCAACGTGGCCCAGGTGGTGATCCTCGACGACGACTTCGACGTGCTGCCGTCAGTGGTCGCCGAGGGCCGGCGGGTGCTGGCCAACATCGAGATGATCGCGGTGCTGTTCCTGGTGAAGAACGTCTACTCGCTGGTCATCTCGGTGGTGGTGTCGGTCACGGGCTGGCCCTACCCGTTCCTGCCCAGGCATCTGACCCTCATCAGCGCCGTGGGGATAGGCATCCCGGGCTTCTTCCTGGCCCTGGCCCCCAACGAACGGATCTTCCGGCCGGGGTTCCTGCGCCGGGCCCTCACCCGTTCGGTCATGGCCGGGTCGCTGACCGCGCTCTCCGTGATCCTGACCTACGCTGCGGCGAGAGCGGAGGGCCTGTCGGGCGACGCGTCGCGCACTGCGGCCATCATCGTGACCATCGTGGTGACCCTGTGGGTCCTCGCCATGGTGGCCCGCCCCCTCACCTACCGGCGGGTCGCCCTCGTCGCGTCCATGGGTCTGCTCTTCCTCGGCGCCTACTTCGCCCCCGGGGTGAGCTCCTTCTTCTCCCTTCAGCACCGCCCGAGCGCGGCGGTGACCGTCGAGGCGCTGGCCTTCGGGGCGGCCGCGGTGGTCCTCATCGAGGCGGTGTCGCGCACCGCGGTCTTCCGACGCATGGCCGGTGCGGGCGGCCACCAGCGCGCCTGAGCGCTCGCGCCGGGCCCCGGACGTCCGCTGCCGGCCAGCCTCCCCCGGGTCTCGGTTGTTAGGGGTGTCAGGCGTTCGGGGGTTCAGGCGTTCGGGGGGTCAGGCGTTCTGGTCGCGGACCGACCCACCAGCGCCTCCGGGGGTGGCCGGGATGTCACGCTGCAGGAGCTCCACGAGATAACCGTCGGGGTCTTCGATGTAGGCCATGAGGACCGGCCAGCGCTCCAGGCGCTCGGGGGCCATGTGGGACCGGTAGCCGGCGGCCACGGCCCGGTCGTGGAGACCCTGGCAGTCGTCGGTGTAGACGTAGAGCTTCCACACCGAGGTTCCCGGCTGTACCGCGTCGGGCTTGGAGCGGTCGTGGGCCAACTGGATCCAGCCACCCCGCTCGGGGTTCTCGATCATGGCCTCTTCGATGTCGTCGGTGATCTGGGTGCGGCTCGTGCAGGTCAGGCCCAGGGTCTCGTAGAAGCGGATGGTGGCGTCGATGTCACTGACGTAGATGCAGAACTGCCGGAACCACGAGGTCACGCCGAGAGCCCCTCGGTGACCCCGGACCCGATGGTGTCGCGGTCGGAGCCCGCCATCGACGGCGCCTGCGTCTCAACCCCCATGGAAACCCCCCGGTCGACGGCCCGATACGACGAGCCGACGCCCACGGTATCCACGGGAATCGGTGACGTCAACCCGTCGAGGTCCCCCATGGAACGCCGTCAACCGGTCGAACGCCGTCCTTGACACGAGACGAATGAAGCCCGGAAAGCGGCCCCCATTTACCCCCAATGGCGACCGGACGGTTCGGGCCGGACTGTTTGACAGTGCCTCCGGCTGACGATACGGTCCGGCGACGACGACAGTTCGGGGGTGGAGGATGCAGACACTGGCCGGCAAGGTCGCGGTGGTGACCGGCGGTGGTGGAGGGATCGGCCGGGCCTTGGCCCGTCGGTTCGGCCAGGAAGGCATGAAGGTGGTCCTGGCCGACTACGACACCGATCTCCTGGCCGCTGCGGAGCAGGAAATGACCGACGCATCGGTGGAAGTTCTGGCCGTTCCCGTGGACGTGACCAAGCGGACGTCGGTGGACGCCTTGAGAGACGCCACGCTCGAACGTTTCGGTGAGGTCCACCTGCTCTGCAACAACGCCGGGATCGCCAATCAGGGTTCGGGCGCGATATGGGACCTCGAGGATGCCGATTGGCGGTGGTCGCTCGACGTGCACCTGCTCGGTGTGGCCCACGGATGCGAGTCCTTCGTCCCGGTGATGTTGGGCCAGGATCAGGAAGCCCATATAGTCAACACATCCTCGGGTAACGGCGGGCTATATCCCCTTCCCACCACGCCGACATATGCCGTCGCCAAGGCCGCCATGACCACCTATTCCGAGTGCCTGTGGGGCCAGCTGCGAGCGGCGGGAGCGAAGATCGGGGTCTCGGTCCTCTTCCCCACCGGTTACTCGCCGGGCCTGCTGAACACCGGGATCTGGAATCAGCGGGAACGCCCCGCCGAGTACGCCGGTAGCGTGGCTCGTCCCCTGCGGCGCGGTCTCGACCTCTTCTTGGAGAGAGCCAAGGAGGAGGGCCGGGAGGTCCGGTTCACCCCGCTCGAGGAGGTGGCCGACCAGGTAGTGGTGGGGGTGACCACCGACCAGTTCTGGTTGCACGTCCCTTCCGAGGCCTCCGACCAGAAGCTGCGCGACCGCTTCGAGTCGATCATCGAGAGACGCCCGCCGCTGTACCTGACCACGCCGTCGCTCTAGGCGCCCGCCCTTTTGTGCGTGGGGTGACGGCCGACCGGAGCATCGGGGCCGAGCCGCTAGATTGGCTATCGAGGCGCACCCCGCTTCGCCTCGCCGTGATCGGTCGCCGGAACCCCGGCAGCGCCCGGGCACATCTGTCATCCAGCCCCTGTAGCTCAGTCGGATAGAGCGGCTGCCTTCTAAGCAGCGGGTCGCAGGTTCGAGTCCTGCCGGGGGCGCTCCCAGGAGCTCGGCGGACATCCCCCTCCGAGGGGCGCGGTCAGGTGAGCGCCCCCGACGAAGCGGTCGGCAGGCGCCGGATCCGGGCCAGGACGGCGGCGGCCGTGGCCAGCATCACGACCCCGTACAACTCCAGCGCCCGGTCGCCCACCACCCACCCGTAGGCGCCCCACGATCCGGCGTCGACCACGGCCAGCCACCACGTCCAGCGCGACAACCCGACCGGCCGGGAGCTGGTGTAGGCCGAGTACACCGCCGGTCCGCAGCAAACGAGCACACCGGCGGCGAGAGCCACCGTGAGGATGCCGGCCACGGCGCTCAGGGCGATGGCGGCGAGCCACAGGCCGGCCAGAGCCAGGTCGGCCCGTCGAACCGCCCGCCGCAGGAGCAGGACCGTCCATGTCGAGGTGGCCAGGGCCGGGATCGACACCAGCCACACCGCGGGGAGGTGTCGATCCAACCCGTAGGTCAGCCACGCCAGGTCGGCGATGCCGGCGTTCATGGCCGCCAGGGCCGACACCCCGGCCACGTGACCGGTGCGCAGCGTCCGAAGCGGCTGCGGCAGGAGCCGCACCAGGAACGCCGCGGAGGCCGCCACGGCCAGGGCGGTGGCGGCGCTGAAGCCGGTCACGGCGATCAGACAGCCCAGCGGGGAGGGCGCTTCTCCCGGAACGCGGCGATGCCTTCGGCGCCGGTCTCGGTGCCGAAGAAAGCGGCCGATATCCCCGCCGCGTAGCCGAGCCCGGATGCCACATCCATGCTCGGCACCTGCCTCAGCAGCTCCCTCGTCGCCTCGAGGGCGCCCGGCTCGCATGTCCGGAACAGATCCAGGAGGCCGTCGAGGGCGGGCTCCAACTCCCCGACGGGGACGACCGAGCCGACCAGGCCGCAGCTCATCGCCGCCTCGGGGTCGAACGTCTCACCGGTGAGCAGGTAGCGCGACGCCGCCGACGGACTCATCTTGCGCAGGCACAATACCGATATGAGGGCCGGCACCAGGCCGAGGCGGACCTCCGAGAAGCAGAAGGTCGCGGTTTCGACGCTCACCGCCACGTCGGCCGACGCCAGCAGCCCGAAACCGCCGGCCCGGACGTGGCCGTTGACAGCCGCCACCACCGGCTTGGGGTGCTCCCACAGGGCCAGCAGCAGCTCCCCGAAGGAACCGGGCCCGTCCTGCACGGGCGGGTCGCTCAGGTCGGCCCCGGCGCAGAAAGTGTTCCCGGTGCCGGTGATGGCCACCGCCCGGACCGTCGGATCGGCCGCCACGTCGGCGAGATGATCGATCATCTCGGCCACCAGCCGCCGCGACAGGGCGTTGCGGTTGGCCGGGGAATCCAGGGTGAGGACCGCGGAACCGCGCCGGTCGGACCGCCGGACCAGGTCGGTCACGGGACGGGACTCAGAACTCGGGGGAGAGGGGGCGTTCCACCGCGCCGGTGACCATCTCGTGCAGTTCGAACGGGGTGCACGGCGGGGCCGTGATCCCGGCGAGCAGGTTGAGCTCGAGGGGGATGAGCGAACGACGCTGGAGTCTGATCAGCGAATGCTCGTCCCAGGTCAGTAGGAGCAGGTCCGACGCCAGCCGGGCGACCGTGCCCGACCAACCGGCGGGCTCGGGTGGGGAGGCCGGGTAGGCCAGGCGCATGAGATCGGCGCGCGAGGCGTGGCCGAGCAGGGCGATCAGCGTCCAGGCCGGGACCCGTTCGCGGCGGGAGATGTAGCTCTCGAGGGTGCGCCCTTGGAGGATCCGCTCCGCCTCCCCGACGATCCCTCGGGCGCCTCGGTACTGACGACCCTTCCCCCAACGCATCAGGCGGCCATTCCTGTCTCCTAGTACGGCTCGGCCCAACCCATCCGGAGTGGGCCTGTCGGTGCTGCCCCCGAATCCTTCAACAGCGGCCCTGAGCGTAGCAGTCGGTCCCGGAGCGATGAGCGAGGCCCCCGCCCCTGACCGGGCCAGGAGGCCTCGGCGCCGGGCGGGGAACTACCTTGAACGGTCATGATCCGGACTCTCTTCGATGCCGACCACGAGGCCCTGCGGGCCAGCTTCCGGTCGTGGCTGAGCAAGGAGGTGGTGCCGCACCTCGAGGAGTGGGACGGCGCGGGGATCGTGCCCCGCCAGGTGTTCGCCGAAGCCGGCCGGCACGGATTCCTTGGCATGGCCATACCGGAGGAGTACGGGGGCGGTGGCCAACCCGACTTCCGTTACAACCTGGTCATAGGCGAGGAGGTCCAGGCGGCCGGGGCCGGCGCCGCGGGCCTGGGCCTGACGCTGCACAACGACATCTGCCTCCCCTATTTTCTGCGTTACTGCAACGAGGACCAGCGCCGACGGTGGCTGCCCGGGTTGGCTTCGGGGGAACTGATCACCGCCATAGCCATGACCGAGCCGGGAATCGGTTCCGATCTGGCCTCCATGTCCACCACCGCCCGGCGCGACGGGGATTCTTATGTGGTCAACGGATCGAAGACGTTCATCACCAACGGGATCAACGCCGATCTGGTCATCACCGCGGTGAAGACCGACCCGACCCAGAGGCACAAGGGCATGTCGTTGCTGGTGCTCGAGCGGGGCATGGCCGGTTTCGAACGGGGACGCAACCTGGACAAGATCGGTCAGCACGCCCAGGACACCGCCGAGTTGTTCTTCACCGACGTGGTCGTTCCCGCCGCCAACCTGCTGGGCGACGAGGGCCAGGGCTTCGGTCATCTGGTGGCCAACCTGCCTCAGGAGCGTCTGTCCATCGCCGCCGCCGGGGTGGCCGCGGCCCGGGCCGCGCTCGGCTGGACGCTCGAGTACGTGAAGGAGCGGACGGCCTTCGGTCAGGCCATCGGCTCGTTCCAGAACAGCCGGTTCGTGCTGGCCGAGGTGGCCACCGAGGTGGAGGTCGGCCAGGCCTTCGTCGATCGTTGCGTCACCGCCCTGAACGACGGCGACCTCACCGTCGAGGAGGCGGCGATGGCCAAGTGGTGGTGCACCGAACTGCAGAAGCGAGCCGTGGACCGGTGCCTGCAGCTGTTCGGCGGGTACGGCTACATGACCGAGTACCCCATCGCCCGGGCCTACCTCGACGCCCGCATAACCACCATCTACGGGGGCACCACCGAGATCATGAAAGAGATCGTCGGTCGCTCCCTGGGCCTTTGAGCCCGGGAAGCCCGGCCGGTCGCCGTCGGCGCGCCGCCACCGCGGCCATGGCCAGGTAGGTCGCGGCCGGGATGCCCACGGCCAGGCCGACCATGGCCAGCCTGGTGGACCAGGGGGCGGCCCGGGGGCCCCGGCCGAGCACCATCACGGTCGTCTGGGCGTCTATGAGCCGCCCCGAAGCGGCCATGCCCTCAGCCACGAAACGGTGCTCGCCGACGGCCGCCCAGCCCGGGACGGTCACCAGCACCCGGAAAGTGCCGTTCCGGCCGGCAGTGACCTGACCCAACCGGTCGGGGGTCGAGTGGAAGGTCAGGGTGATGAGGGCGCCCGGGGCGAACCCGCTCCCGGACAGCCATACCGGGCCGGCCGGGCGCAACCGGGCCCCGGAGGCCTGCAGCTCGACCGGGGGTGAGCCGGCGACGGGGACCGGCGGTCCGGTGGTGGTCGCCGGGGTCGAACCGGACCCGCCCGCCACCGCCGAGATGCCCGGTCGGGCCCCGGTCGTGGTGGACACCGTCGGCGACCCGCCCGGCGGCACCGTGGCCGGGGTCGGGGCGACTCCGGCCACGGTGGTGGACGGCGAGACGGTACTACCCGCGAACTCGAGCAGGCCGGTGTCGTCGAGGGCCTCGCCTTGGGTGTCGCGCCCTCCGTAGACCACCAGATCGGAGGTGGCGGCGTCGTAGGCCGCGGCGGCGGTCTGGCGGGCCGGCGGATCACCCGAGACGCTCAGCTCGGACCAGGTTCCACCCGACCACATCCAGGTGTCTGACAGGGCGCCCGACGATCCCAGGCCGCCCATGAGCACCGGCCCGCCCCCCGCCGCGTCGTAGGCGCCGGCCGCGTCGAGCCGACCCGGCGGGGACTTGGTCGGGTGGGCCTCGGCCCACCCCGAACCGTTCCAGACCCAGGTGTCGGCCAGGACGGCCGGCGGTGCCCCCTGGGCGGAGTCCTGACCGCCGAACAGCACGGCCGTGGCGTCGCTGCTGTCGGTGACTAGCAACGCATCCGAGCGCGCCGGTGGTCCTCCGGTGCTGGATGGCACCCAGCCGGTAGCGGTCCAAAGCCAGGTGTCGGACAGGTCCGTCCCGGCGGTGGCGGCGGTCGCGGTGGCGGCCTGGGATGCCAGGACCCGGTTGGAGCCGCGAGCGGCGGAGCTCGGATCAGTTCCCGGGGCGGCTGCGGGGATCGACGGGGCCGCCCGGGCCGGCAGGTCGGGCGCGTTGGTGGTGGTCGAGGCGGTGGTCGTGGTGGTGGTGGTCGTGGTGGAGGGGGCCGTCGTGGTCGATGTGTCGGGGGGCGGCGGATTGCCGATCCCGCCGAAGAGGACCAGCTGGCCGTGACCGTCGTAGGCCATGGCCGCCGCTTGGCGGGCCGGCGGGGCGGCCGTGGTTGCGGTTATCTGGTACCACCAGGCTCCGTTCCACGCCCAGGTATCCGACAGCAGGTTCCCGTTCTGGTCCCTCCCGCCGAAGAGGATCAGCTGGTGGAGCACCGGGTCGAAGGCCATGACCGCGGCTTGCCGGGCCGGCGGTTCGGGGGTCGAGGGTGCCGTCCAGGAGTGGCCGTCCCACAACCAGGTCGTATCGTTGAGCGTCCCGTTGGCGGTGACCCCGCCGAAGAGCACGACCGTCGACGAGTCGGCGTCATAGGCGGCTGAGGCGTACTCGAGGGCGGGTGGCGACGCCGGGGTGGGAGCCGTCGACCACGACCAGCGGGTGGAGGCCGTCGCGATGCCCGGCGCGGCGTAGCCAGAGCCGATGAGCAGCGCCGCCGTGGCGCCGAGCAGGCTCAGGAGCCTGGTCGGGAGATGTGGCTTGAGGTACATCGTGGGGTCGCGGCCCCCTGAAGAGGACCGTGGAGCGGGCGACGGGAGTCGAACCCGCGTAACCAGCTTGGAAGGCTGGCGCTCTACCGTTGAGCTACGCCCGCAGCGTGCGCTGATCCTAGCGGTGCCGCGGTCCCCGGTCCGGTCGGACGCCCCGACGGGAGAAGAGCCGGTCGGAGACGGTCAGGGTTGTGGTCCGTCGGGGAGGGGGGATTCGAACCCCCGACCTCCTGCTCCCAAAGCAGGTGCGCTACCGCTGCGCCACTCCCCGGGCTGAGCGTGAATGCTAACGGCCCGTGGCCACCACTCGTCGCCGCTCGCCCGTCACTACGGTCGGGGGCCGGGGGGCCCGATCCAGCCGCCGGCCGCCCGCTCGGCCTAACCGGCGATGGGCACCGGGCCGCGGAAGCGGCCCTCGGGCTCCTCGACGAGGAGGTCGGGGGCGGGTCGGCCGTAGAAGTAGCCCTGCCCCTCATCGCAGCCGTACCCGGCCAGGATACGCGCCTGGGCGGGGTCCTCGATTCCTTCCGCGACCATGCGCAGACCGAGGGTCTGGGTGATGGCGCACGCCGCGGCCACCACCGGTGAGGCGTCGTTGGCCTCGCTCAACCGGGACACGAACGAGCGGTCGAGCTTGACGATGTCGATGGGGAGGGTGTCGAGCCGGGACAGGCTCGAGTACCCCGTCCCGAAGTCGTCGAGGGCCACCCGGATCCCCGCGGCGCGAAGGGTCTGGAGGTTGGCCACGGCCGGTCCGGCGTCGGCTTCGAGGGTGGACTCGGTGACCTCGATCACCAGCCGATCGGCGCTCAGGCCGGTCCGGTCGAGCACGGCCAGAACCTGGGTCGCGAAACCCGCTTCGATCAGTTGGCGTCCCGACGCGTTGACGCTTATCTTCAGCTCCTCGGGCCAGGTTGCGGCCTGGGTGCAGGCCTCGGCCAGTACCGACTCGCCGAGCAGACCGATCAGCCCGGCGCTTTCGGCCAGATCGATGAAGTCGGCAGGCGGGAGCATGCCGCGCTCGGGATGGTCCCAACGCACCAGGGCCTCGGCTCCGGCGAGGGTGGCCTGTCCGCCTCCCCGCAGGGTCACGATGGGCTGGTAGAAGACCGTGAGTTGCCCGGTGGCGATGGCGTGGGCCAACTCGGCGATGGCCGCCTGATCGTTGACCGACACCACGATGCGGTTGCGCCCGGCCGTCTTGGCCTCGAGGAGCGCGGCCCGAGCTCTCGAGACGAGCATGGAGGCGCTCTCGCCGGCGACTGCAGCCGCGACCCCCCCGGAGAAGGTGATCCCCCGGTGATCGCTGGACCGGCAGAGGTGCTGGAGTGTCTGCTGGGCCTCGGCGGCGTCGGCGTGTGGAACCACGAAGGCGAAGCCGTCCCCGCTGAAGCGGGCCAGAGTCGCCCCGGGGGGAAGTTGCGAGCAGAAGCGGCCTGACAGTTCCTTCAGCAGATCGTCGCCGTGGTGGGAGCCGAAGTGGCTGTTCACCTCGGCGAAGTGGTCGATCTCGACGAAACCGAGGGCCAGCGTGGCGCCCGCCTCGGGGAGGGAGGCCAGGACGGAGCGGACGACCCGGTTGAAACCCTCCCGGTTGAGCAGCCCGGTGAGCGGGTCCGTCTCGGCCGTGGCCGCGGCTCGCACCAGCCAGGCCACCACCACCGCCACGATGGTGTTCACGAGTATCAGGCCGGCGACCTCGGGGACGCTCAGGTAGCTCGACGCGCCGAGTAGGACGAGGCAAACCACCCCGAAGAGGTGGAAGGTCGAGGCCGGCTTCAACCTGAAGAAGAAGTAGCTGTCGAGGGGCACGTAGACGAACAGCACGGCGATAGAAGCCGCCCCCACTCCCGGACCGCTGGCCACCACCACCAGCGAGACCAGGAGCGTGCCTATGACGTTCATCACCCCGAAGCTCCAGCGGTCCATGCGGGTGCCGTAGCAGAACACGGCCACCGCCCCCATCCCGGCGGCGGCCGCCGCTGACCACAAGATGGCCGGGTGGGTTCGGGGCGAGGTCACGCCGAGGGCCACGACCGCCACCACGGCCGCTCCCGTCAGGTAGAACAGGGCGCCGGTAGTGGCCATCACCTGGGGGGTGGCGACCACCGGCTGGCTGTCGAGTTGGCGGGTCCAGTCTCTCAGCTTCTCCATGACCTCCGGCGTTTCCACTCCGAGGGTGACGACGCGGGCGGGGCCGACGTCCTGACCTAACGCCGTCAACTTAGAGCGGTATGGGCGGTTGATAAAGGTTGATGAGCATTTGTCCGACAAAGGACGTCGACTCGTTCCTTTCGGAGAACCGGCGGTAACCGGCGAAGGGCTTCGGCGCCGTGCCCGGGGGGAGAAACCGGGTCGGATCGGCTGATCCGACCCCGAAGGCACTCGGTTGGCCCGCCCTTCCACCTAGACTCGGCGGTCTATATGAAAGCCGTGCTGGAGCCCCTGGAGGGGAACAAGGTCAAGCTGTCGATCGAGGTCGACGAGCAGGAGTTCGAGAAGGACGTAGACGCCGCCTTCCGAAAGATCGCCCGGGAGGTCCGGGTGCCGGGATTCCGTCCCGGTAAAGCTCCCCGCCGCATCCTCGAAGCCCGCTTCGGAAAGGAGGCGGGCCGCAGCGAGGCCCTGCGAGAAGCCCTGCCCGGGTACTACTCCCAGGCCGTGCGCGAGCACGAGGTCGACGTCGTCGCCGCCCCCGAACTGGACATCAAGGGCGGCGAGGATTCCGGACCGGTGTCCTTCGAGGCCGTCGTCGAGGTCCGCCCCGAGATCCACCTGACGGGCTACACCGGGTTGCAGGTGACCGTCCCGAGCCCGCTGGTGTCCGACGAGGACATCGACGCCCAGGTGGACCGACTGCGAGGCAACTTCGGCGAACTGGTCGAAGTGGACCGTCCCGCTCGCAGCGGCGACTTCGCGACCATCAACCTGTCCGGCACCCGCGACGGAGAGCCGGTCGGCCAGCTCGACCTGGAGGACTTTTCTTACGAGGTCGGCACCGACAGCCTCATCCCCGGTGTGGACGGGGTCCTCGAAGGGGCCAAGGTCGGCGACATCCTCGAGTTCGACTCCGACCTCGGCGGTGGGTCGCCGGTCGCCGCTCGGGTGCTGGTGAAGGAGATCAAGGAGAAGAAGCTCCCGGAGCTCACCGACGAGTGGGTTGCGGAGGCCTCGGAGTTCGACACCGTCGCCGAGCTGCGGGCCGACATCTCCAAGCGGATGGGCCTGGTCAAGCGGGTGCAGTCGACCCTGGCCCTGCGCAACGCCATAGTCGAGGCCCTCATCGAGCTGATCGACGAGGACCCCCCCGAGAGCCTCATCGAAGCCGAGATGGAGCGTCAGCTGCACGACATGCAGCACCGCCTCGAGGCCCAGGGCGCCACTTTCGAGGACTACCTGAGAGCCACCGGCCAGGCGCCCGAACAGCTCGTGGGCAACCTGCGTCAGCAGGCCGTCCCCGCCGTCAAGGCCGACCTGGCCCTGCGGGCGGTGGCCAAGGGGGAGGGATTCGAGCCCACCGACGAGGACATCGACGCCGAGATCGCCCGGTTGGCGGCCAGTTACAACATGAAGCCGGCCGAAGCCCGGCGAAACCTCGAGCGCGCTGACCAGATGCTCGCGGTACGCTCGGACTGGAAGAAGTCACGTGCCATGGACTGGCTCCTCGAGCACGTGGAGGTAGTCGACGAGCAAGGACAGGCGATAGACCGGTCCCTGCTCGAACCGGATCAGCAGGAAGCCGATCCGGCCGCCGACGAGGCAGAGCAGGACCACTCGGGTGAGGAGGCCGGAGAGCAGTGATCAACCCAGTCGCTCAGTACCACATCCCCGGGGTATTCGAGCAGACCAACCGGGGGGAGAAGAGCTACGACCTCTTCTCGCGGATGCTCGAGGAGAACATCATCTTCCTCGGCACCCCCATCGACGACTACGTGGCCAACGCCGTGTGCGCCCAGATGCTCTATCTGGAGTACAAGAACGCCGATAAGGACATCAGTCTCTACATCAACTCACCGGGCGGTGACATAACCGCCCTGTTCGCCATCTACGACACCATGAAGTTCGTGAAGAACGACATCTCGACGTTCTGCTACGGCCAGGCGGCTTCGGCGGCGGCGGTGATCCTGGCGGGGGGGACCAAGGGCAAGCGCTACGCCCTGCCCCACGCCCGCATCCTCATCCACCAGCCGCACGGCGGGGCAGCCGGACAGGCCACCGACATCGAAATTCAGGCCAAGGAGATCCTGCGCATGCGGGACCTGCTCAACGAGATGCTCGCCGTCGACACCGGCCAGAAGGTCGAACGGGTGGCGCGCGACACCGAGCGGGACTTCATCATGAGCGCCGACGAGGCCCAGGAGTACGGAATCATCGACGAGGTCATCACCAGCAGAGACCTGGCTTACGTCCCGCAGGCTGCGGGCGTGGCCTGAGGCGGGGGAGCGGGGGATATGGCAAAGTTCGGAGAGTCCAGCGACCTGGTCAAATGCTCGTTCTGCGGCAAGTCGCAGAAGCAGGTCAAGAAGCTCATCGCCGGGCCCGGCGTCTACATCTGTGACGAGTGCATAGACCTGTGCAACGACATCATCGAAGAGGAGCTCTCCGAGACCACCGAGGTCCGCTTCGACGAACTGCCCAAGCCGGCTGAGATATTCGACTTCCTCAACGACTACGTGATCGGCCAGGAGCGGGCCAAGAAGATCCTCTCCGTCGCCGTGTACAACCACTACAAGCGGGTCCAGTCCGGCGGTTACGGCGACGCTGAAGTGGAGTTGCAGAAGTCCAACATCCTCCTGCTCGGGCCGACCGGCTGCGGC
>JAGWSF010000102.1 GCA_028876385.1 Acidobacteriota bacterium
ACTGGCGTCACGATCGACGCCAGCTCGCTCTCCGATCCGGCGGCGATGCAGCGCTTCCAGCAGGCGCAGAACGAACTCTCCGCCTCTCTCGGGCGGTTGCTGGCGGTCAGCGAACGATATCCGGACCTGAAGTCGAACGAGAACTTCCTGGCGCTGCAGTCGCAGCTGGAGGGCACCGAGAACCGCATCGCCGTCGCGCGGCGCGACTACAACGACGCCGTCCGCGACTACAACACCACGCTGCGAGTGCTGCCGACCTCGATCTGGGCGGCGACATTCTACCATAGCGCCAAGCCGATGCAGCCGTACGAGGCCACCGAAGCGGCCCAGACGGCGCCGCAGGTCCGCTTCGATCTCGGCGGGGCGCCGGCCGCGCCGCCCGCGCCGGCCACGAACGCGCCTTGATAGCCCTGGCGAACCCGCTGCCCCCTCAGAGGTCGCCCCGGCGAGTGGGGTTGGGCGAGCCTGCGACACGCCATCTCGCCCTTCTCCTCTCGCTGCTGCTGGCGCTCTTCGCCGCCGCGCCGGCGCTCGCCGCCCCGACGTTCCCGCCGCTCACCGGCCGGGTCGTCGACGACGCCCACGTGCTCTCGCCGGCGACCTCCAGCGACCTCACCGCCAAGCTCGCCGACCTCGAAACCAAGACCGGCCGGCAGGTCGTGGTGGTCACGCTGCCCAGTCTGCAGGGCTACGACATCGCCGACTACGGCTATCAGCTCGGCCGGGCCTGGGGGATCGGCCAGAAGGGGCAGAACAACGGCGTGCTCTTCATCGTCGTGCCCTCGGAGCACAAGGTGCGGATCGAGGTGGGCTACGGCCTGGAGCCGATCCTCACCGACGCGCTCTCCAGCGTGATCCTGCAGGAGCAGGTGCTGCCGAAGTTCCGCAGCGGCGACATCGAGGGCGGCGTGGTCGCCGGGACCGACGCCATCGTCAGCCAGCTCAGCGCCGACCCGCAGACCGCCAGCAGCAACGTGCGGCAGGCCGAGCAGCGCTCCCAGTCGCACGGCGGCGTCTCCTTCGGCGCGATCTTCGGCTTCATCGTCTTCTTCATCGTGATCTCCGGCCTCTTCCGCCGCCACGGCGGCGGCGGAATGGGCTGGCTACTGCCGATGATGATCCTCTCCTCCGGCCGCGGCGGCTGGGGCGGCGGCGGCTGGGGCGGTCGAGGCGGCGGCGGCGGGGGCGGGACTCTCGCTGGCCGTAATCAGGCATCGGCGCTCGCTATAGGCCTGGCGGCTCTCTACATCGTCATCGCTCTAGCCGCCCACGTCGTGTTCTTCGGCATCGTGCCCGTCGTTACGGCGGTCCGGGCCTTCCGGCGCCGGGAAGCCCTCGCCCCTCTTGCGGCCGTGGCGGCCGGACTGTCGGTGGTGGTCGCCATAGCCGTGATCTTCCACCGTTAGCCACCTCACGGCAGAACCCACCGCATCCCGCCCCCCGGGGCCGCACCGCCCGAACCGGACCGCCCGAACCTCACCGCCCGAACCTCACCGCCCGAGCCGCCCCCCGGAGCCGCCCCCCGGAGCCGGACCGCCCGAACCTGACCGCCCGAGCCGCACCCCCCGAGCCGCCTCCCGGAGCCGGACCGCCCGAACCTGACCGCCGGAGCCGCCACCCCCGGAGCTACCGGCATCAGGGGCTGAGGGCCGCTCAGTTCCCCTCTTTACGAGCTCGGAAGATGATCGTCCGGGGCATCCACTCCATGGCCTCCCGCCAGAACCAACTCCGCGGCGCGCCGGCCACAGGCTCAGGCTCGAGGATCAGGTCGACCCGATAGCTCGCCCGGGCCAGGCCCATGTACAGCTCGGAGAAGCTGTGGTGGAAGGCCGTGAAGGTCACCCCTCCCCACTCGTAGCGCTGCGGACCCCGCTCGAAGTAGCTGCCACCGATACGGGGTGGGGTCCCCGAGTCCTCGTCTACCAGGAAGTAAGCCGGATGGGGGAGGCTGAACACGAGCGGGGCTCCCACTCGTAGCACCCGATGGACCTGACGGAACACCCGACCGAGGTCCTCCACGTACTGGAAGGCGTAGGACGAGAAGGCCACGTCGATGGAGTCGGCCCGTAGAAAGGCCAGGTCGGCCATGTCCCCCCGACGCAGCTCCACTCTCACCTCGGCGGCCTCGGCCAGGCGCCGGCCGTGCTCGATCTGGGCGGCCGAGGCGTCGATCCCGATGGCGGTGGCCCCGGCCCGGGCGAATGCGATCGAGCACTGCCCGGCACCACAGCCGAGCTCGAGCACTCTGCGCCCCTTGAGGTCGCCGAGCAACCTCAGCTCGGCCTCGGTGGCTATGTCCGGCCCGTAGTGGGCGGCGTCGGTGGTGATCCCGGCCAGCCGCTGGTAATCCTCGGCGAACTGGTCCCAGGCCGCGGTGTTGTCGGTGGTCACACCCCAATCCTGCCCTAACGACCGCCTCGGCAGCCGCTACCCCCGAAATCGAAAGTGAATCCACGAACGAAAGCGAGTCTGCGGTCGGATTCAAGCCGCAGACTCACTACCGTTCGCAGATTCGCCATGGTTCGGCCCCCCGCCCCCCGCAGATTCGCCATGGTTCGGCCCCCCGCCCCGCGCCCCCCGAACCACCAACCACCAACCACCAACCACCAACCACGAACAGAGGCCGGGGCCCGAAGACCCCGGCCTCGTTAAGTTGGTACGCCGTCGGTGACCCTTGGGGCGGTCCGGCCGGTCGGCTCAGCCTTCGCCGGCGGCGAACTCCTCAACCAGGCGATGGGCCTCGTCATCGTGGTACTGAACCGGCGGCGACTTCATGAAGTAGGCCGAGGGGCCGAGAAGCGGACCGCCGATCCCGCGGTCCTTGGCAAGCTTGGCGCAACGCAGGGCGTCGATGATGACCCCGGCCGAGTTGGGGGAGTCCCACACCTCGAGCTTGAGCTCCACGTTCAGGGGGACATCGCCGAAGTTGCGACCCTCGAGGCGGATGTAGGCCCACTTGCGGTCATCCAGCCAGGCGACGTGGTCGGAGGGGCCGATGTGGACGTCGTCAGCGGCGATGCCATTGTCCAGCTGGCTGGTCACCGACTGGGTCTTCGAGATCTTCTTGGACTCCAGGCGCTCGCGCTCCAGCATGTTCTTGAAGTCCATGTTGCCGCCCACGTTCAGCTGGTAGGTGCGGTCGAGGACCAGGCCCCGGTCCTCGAAGAGGCGGGCCAGGATGCGGTGGATGATGGTGGCGCCGACCTGGCTCTTGATGTCGTCGCCGACGATGGCCACGCCGGCGTCGGTGAACTTCTGGGCCCATTCCGGGTCGGAGGCGATGAACACCGGGATGGCGTTGACGAAGGCCACCTTGGCGTCGAGGCAGGCCTGGGCGTAGTGCTTCTGGGCCTCTTCGCTGCCCACGGGGAGGTAGGAGACCAGCACGTCGGCCTGCGTCTCACGCAGAACCGCGGCCACGTCGACGGCGGCGGCGGGGGACTCCTCAATGGTCTGGCGGTAGTACTTGCCGAGGCCGTCGAAGGTCGGTCCGCGCTGGACGGTCACACCGAGGTCGCCGACGGAGGCGAACCGGATGGTGTTGTTCTGGCCGGCGAATATGGCCTTGCCCAGATCCAGGCCGACCTTGGCTGCATCCACATCGAAAGCGGCCACGAAGTCCACGTCGGAGACGTGGTAGCCGCCCAGCGTCACGTGCATCAGGCCCGGGACGGTGTCGGCCGGGTCGGCGTCGCGGTAGTACTCGATGCCCTGGATGAGCGAGCTGGCGCAATTCCCCACGCCGGCGATGGCCACCCGGATTCTGTTGCTCATGGGTTGATGTCCTCCTCGGGACTCGGTGGTTGGTTTGAGGGCCGCAGCCCGGAGATGGTGGGACCGTGGCGGCTGATAACAGACCGCTCGGCGACGTTCCCGGTGGGCGAGCCGAGTTGGGCCTCGGGCTCGGGATGACGACCGGCCCGCTCGGCGGCCAGTAGCCGCTCGATCCAGCTGAGGTCGTGTTCGGCCGCTTCCTGGTCGTGCTCGACCAGGCTGCGGGCGTAGCTGTCCCGGGCCGCCTGCACCCGGACCCGGAGGTGGATCAGCCGCTCGACGAGCTGGGCCCGGCGCCGCTCGAGCATCCCGATGCGAGCATCGGGGGGCAGATAGCGGGCGAAGGCCAAGCGGAGGTTGAAGACGCGGTCGTCGTCGGAGGACTGCGTCTCGGCGGCCAGCAGCTCGTCGAAGAGGCGCTCGCCCCGCTCGGTGATCCCGTAGACCTTCTTGCCCCGGCTGCCGCGGGGAGCGACCGTCTTGCGGGCCCGGAAGGCGGCCAGCTCACCCCCGAGCGACCCGGTGTGGGGCACCGCGGAGAGGCTGCGGGACTCGACGGCCTTGACCGCCCCCGCCGCCTCGAGGCGCGACAGAGCCGGATAGAGCGAACCGAAGGAGACCCCGCTGACGAAGCCGAGCGTCTCGACCAGCCGCTTCTTCAGTTCGTAGCCGTGGAGCTCCTGCTCCTTCAGCAACCCGAGTATGGCCAGTTCCAACATCGTCGTCGCCACGATACATCAGATCGATGTATCGGTTCGATATATCGGGCGAATTCTTTTTCCGACCTCCCTGGAACTTGTGACCAGCAGTACTGTGCCCGGTGATGAGTTTGCGGCTCGAGGAGTTGAAGGGTGCAGGGTCGGCCGCCGCCGTGGCCGGCCAGGTCGACTACCGCCTCGCCCGCAACTCCATCGTGAGCGAGTTCCACAAGGGCCGGCTCTCCCGCCTGGACATCTGCGACGCCCACCCCGACCTGATGAGGGCGGCCATCAACGTGGGCCAGGAGATGTCCGAGGACTGCCCCATCTGCGAGGAGGCCAAGCTCCGGCTGGTCTCCTACGTCTTCGGCAACCGCCTGTCGCCGGCCGGGGTGTGCGTGACCTCCAAGAAGGAGATGACCAAGGTGGCCCGCACGTCCAAGGACCTGGTCTGCTACATCGTCGAGGTATGTCCCAACTGCGCGTGGAATCACCTCAACCGCAGCTTCGCCGTCACCTCCCGTAGGTAGCCTCTGGCCGGCGTCGTACAACCCGGTCCGCTTCCGACTCCCACTACCGGGGCCGGGGGTCAACACCGGGTCGGTGCACCCTGACCTCAGCACTCCTGAACCGACCTCAGCACTCCTGAATAGATGGCTCAACCCCCTGGACCCCCTGACCGCCGCCGGACCAACGGCCAACCCGGGTCCGGTTCGCGCCCCCACCCCGGAGCCGACCCTCCCCCCGCCAAACGTTCCGCCAACCCCTCGCGGGGCGAGCCCACCGCCTCCGGCCGGGGCGCCTCCGCCGCCAAACGTGCGGCTGCCTCGACCCGGGGCACACCCGGAGCGACGGGCGCACCCGGGGGGAAGGGCGCGACCGGCACGAAGGGCGCACCCGGAGGGAACAGCCGGGGTGCCACCGGTGCCCAACGCCAGGGGGGTGCCGCCAAATCGAACGCCGGTGACGCCCGCCGGTCGTCTGGCTGGCGGAGGGCGGCGGATACCGACCAGGGACGACGGGCCGACCGCGGAGGGAGAGGTCGCAGCGGTGACGGCGCCGGACCCCGCCGGCGGGACGAGCGCGCCGCTCCGACCCGGCGGGATGGACGCCCGAAGCGGGCGGCGGGCGCGCCCACCGTCGTCGGGGGAGTCCTCTGGAAGCTCCGCCGCCCCCTGTTCGTGGCCTGCCTGCTGGTGGCAGCTGTTGTGGCGCTGGGCCTGTACAAGCTGACCCGTCTGCCGTTACCGGCGGCCCACCCCCTGGCCCAGACCACCTTCATTTACGACTCGTCGGGCAAGACCATCGCCACCTACTCGGAACAGAACCGGGTGAGTGTCCCCCTCGCCCAGGTACCCAAGGTGGTGGTCGACGCCGTGGTGTCGACCGAGGACCGCCACTTCTTCACCGAGGGCGCGGTCAACCCGGTGAGCATCGTCCGGGCTCTCGTCAGCGACGCCCTCGGCTCGGGCAACCTGCAGGGCGCCTCGACCATCACTCAGCAGTACGTCAAGCAGACCTATCTCGACTCGCAGCGCACCATCACCCGCAAGATCAAAGAGGCCGGCATCGCGGTGGAGGTCTCCCGCACGATGTCCAAGGACCAGATCCTCCAGGGCTATCTCAACACCATCTACTGGGGGAGGGGCGCCTACGGCATCGAGGCCGCGGCCGAGACCTACTTCGGGGTGCCGGTCACGAAGGTGACGCTGCCCGAGGCGGCCATGCTCGCCGGGATGATCCGAGAGCCGGACCTGGCCGACCCCACCGCCGACCGGGCCGTGGCCCGCCAGAACCAACTCGAGTCACTGCAGGCCATGGTCCGCGACCACAAGATCACCCAGGTCCAGGCTGACGCCGCGGCGGCCGTGCCGTTCTCGGCGTACGTGGTGGCCCCCCACACCACCGCCACTTCGCGGGTGCTGTCGGCCAGCGGTTCCGACTACTTCATCGAGGCCGTCCGCCAGCAGTTGATCGCCAAGTACGGTGCGGCCATGGTCGACGGAGGCGGCCTGCGGGTCACCACCACGCTTGATCCGACCCTTCAGGCCGAGGCCTACTCGGCCATCTACGGCAACGACCCGCAGTCCCTGGACCCGACCAAGGGTGACCCCTCGGGGGCGCTGGTCTCCATGGATGACAACGGTCAGGTCAAGGCCCTCGTCGGCGGTCAGGACTACACCAAGTCGTCGGTCAACCTGGCGCTGGGCACCGCCGGTGGAGGCGGGGGTCGCCAACCGGGATCCACGTTCAAGGCGTTCATGCTGGCCGAGCTGATCAAACTGGGTTACTCGCCGCTATCGGTTCTGCCGGCCCCCCCGGCGGTGGAGATCCCCCACGGCAACACCAACGGGGCGCCTTACACCGTCACCAACTTCGAGCATGAGTCGGTGGCGCCCCAGATGAACATCGTCGATGCCACGGCCCTGTCGGTGAACACCGTCTACGTGCAGGTGGTCGACCGGATCGGAGCCGCCAATCTCGACTCGATGGCGGTCTCGCTCGGGATCAAGCCGTCGGAGCTGCAGGGGGACCTGTCCGAGGTGCTCGGCACCGACGAGGTCTCGCCGCTCGAGATGGACGCGGCCTACGCCGCGTTCGCCGACGGCGGGGTGTATCACACCCCTCTGCTCATCACCCGGGTGACGGACTCGAGCGGCCACACCCTGCCCCTGCCGGTCGCTCCGTCGTCGAGGGTGGTCCTCACCCCGGCCCAGGCCGCCGAGGAGACCTACATCCTCGAGCAGGTGGTGCTGCGCGGCACCGGCGGGGCCGCCGGTGGGGTCGGCTCCCCCGTGGCCGGCAAGACCGGCACCACCGATAACTCGGCCAACGCCTGGTTCATCGGCTACACCCCCAACCTGACCACTGCGGTGTGGATGGGCTACGCCAACACCTTCAAACCGATGGTCAATTTCCGGGGCTACTCGAGCATCCAGGGCGGCAGTATCCCGGCCATCCTGTGGCACAACTTCATGGCCGCGGCCATATCGTCCGAACCCCAGTGGGCCGGGCAGTTCCAGCCGGTGTACTACATCGGGGGGAACACCCTGACCCCTCCGCCGTCGGGCAGCGTCCTATACCCCGAGGGACTCGGGACCACTACGACCACCTCCACCACCACCGTGCCCGATTCGACGACCACCTCCCAGCCGGCGACCTCCACGACGGTGCCCCAG
>JAGWSF010000103.1 GCA_028876385.1 Acidobacteriota bacterium
ACCGCGCGAGCGGGTGTCGGCCCGGTATTCGACGCGTCCTCCCTTGAAGTCGGTCACCGCCTTGCCGACCTCGGTCGTGACCGTTCCGGTCTTGGGGTTGGGCATGAGCCCCCGAGGACCGAGCTTGCGCCCCAGGCGCCCGACCTGTCCCATGAGGTCCGGGGTGGCTATGGCCACATCGAAATCCATCATCCCCCCGTCGACCTGGGCCACCAGATCGTCGGCGCCCACGAAGTCGGCACCCGCGGCGCGGGCTTCTTCCGCGGCCGCACCGGCGGCGAACACCGCCACCCGCACCGTCTTGCCGGTACCGGCCGGTAGCGCCACCGTCCCGCGGATCACCTGATCGGCCTTCCGGGGGTCCACGCCGAGGCGGATGGACATCTCCACCGTCTCGTCGAACTTGGCGCTGGCCAGGCTCTTCACCAGTCCCAACGCCTCCACCGGGGCGTAGCTGCGGGTCCGGTCGAAACGCTTGGTGGCGTCTGTGTACTTCTTACCTTTGCTCGACATGATCTTCCTGTCTCCCTCGTTCGGATGGTGTCCGCCCGGGCGAGGTCCTCCCGGGCGCCAGCAGAATCAGCGCAGTACTAGCCGACCTTGATGCCCATGGACCGGGCCGTGCCCGCTACCTGGGCCTTGGCGGCCTCGAGATCGTTGGCGTTGAGATCGGGCATCTTGAGCTGGGCGATTTCGACCAGCTGCTCTTCGGTGATGGACCCGGCGACCTCTCGGCCGGTGGTCTTGGAGCCCTTGTCCAGGCCGGCGGCCTGGCGGATGAGCACCGGGGTGGGAGGCGTCTTCAGCACGAAGGTGAAGCTGCGATCCTCGAAGATGGTGATCTCCACGGGGATCACCTGACCGACCTTGTCCTCGGTGGCCGCGTTGTACTGCTTCACGAACTCCATGGTCTGAACGCCGTGGGGTCCGAGAGCGGTACCCACCGGCGGGGCCGGTGTGGCCTTGCCGGCGGGGAGCTGGATCTTGACGATGGCGGTGACGCGGCGCTTGGCCACTATGACCCCCAACCCGACCCGTGGCGGACGCCCCGGAGGGACACCGGGCCTCGGGAACCGCCGCAGGGACGTCTCAGTAGCCGCGTCGGAGCGCGGCGGGCGCTATGGATCATTTGGCTGCTCCTGCTTCTCAAAGCTTCGCCACCTGGGCGAAATCCAACTCGACCGGTGTCTCCCGGCCGAAGATGTTGACGAGGACCTTGAGCTTGAGTTGGTCCTCGTTGATCTCAGCGATGGTGCCGGTGAAGTCGGCGAAGGGGCCTTCCTTGACCCGCACCGACTCACCCACCTCGTACTCCATTCCCCGCGCCGGGCGCTTACGTCCGCCCGCACCGTCGGTCTCGGCGGCCACCTCCACCTGGAGGATGCCCTCGACCTCCTTGCGTGACAGGGGCGTCGGTCGGGCTCCGAGACCCACGAATCCGGTCACACCGGGGGTGTTGCGCACCACGTACCAGGAGTCGTCGTCGAGATCGAGGCGCACCAGCAGGTACCCGGGGAAGACCTTCTTCGAGACGACCTGTTTCTTGCCGTTCTTGAACTCGATGACGTCTTCCATGGGGATGACGACCTCGAAGATGCGCTCCTCCATGTTCATAGAGGCGATGCGGCTCTCGAGGTTGGACTTCACCTTGTTCTCGTAACCGGCGTAGCTGTGGATCACATACCACTGGCCGGGTCGGTCGTAGGGGCTCTCGGGGGCGGCCGGTGCTTCGTCGTCGAGGTCCCCGTCACCGGGGTCGAGGGGGGCGCCGGGGCTGACCGTCGAGGAGGGAGCTGCCTCCGTGTCGATGGCGTCGTCGGCCGATGACTCGTCGAGTCGATCGGAAGCCGCGTCGTGTTCAGGAGGTTCGTTGAAGTCGTCTTCAGGCATGACCGCTAGGAGAATAGGGAGTTGGCCAGGTTCGAGAACAGAAGGTCCAGGCCGAAAATGAGGGCCATCAGGACGGCCAACGCCACGAAGACAACCGTGGCGTAGTTGGTCGTCTCGGCCCGGGTCGGCCATGCTACCTTACGCAGCTCGACGTTGACCTCATGGAGGAACTGACGCGGCGACGTCCGCTTGGGCGCCCCCGGGGCGGGGCGGGTGGCCCGCCGCTCGGATGGCTCGGCCCGGCGCGCCACAGGCTGACCGTCCTCGGTCATCTGGCCCTGGCGCTGCATCAGCCGCCTCTGTTGTCGGTTCATGCTTTCCACGATCGTGGCCTTCTCGCTGTCGGGGAGCAGGGCAGGAGGGACTCGAACCCCCAACCGCCGGTTTTGGAGACCGGTGCTCTGCCAAATTGAGCTACTGCCCTCTGCAGGCGTCCTGCGGTGGGGTTCACCCGAGGATAGCACCGGGGGCGGGCCCACGAGCCGGCGCCCCCGGGGGAAGACCGCAACGGCAACGGCGCCCCGGTCGGACGGCTAGACGGCCAGGCCGGTGCGGGGCCCCCGGACCGACGGGAGGGGCTCCCGACCGCCCGGGCCGCCCCACTCGGGCAGGAGGGTCAGCTGCTCGGCCAGCACCACGAGCTGCTCGGTGGCCAGCCGGAAGGTCAGTACCCAGTACGTGCCGTAACGGCCGACAGCGGTGAGGGGCACGGCCGCGATCGACGACATCGCCTCCCCCAGTTTGGCCAGGGTGCGCCGGTGGACCCGGGCGGCCCGAACCCGCCGTCCATCGATGATCAGCTCCACAGGGGTGGCTCCGAGGTCGACCCCGTCACCGTTGGGCGTGGAGATACCGGTGACGCCGCCCCCGGCGGCGGCCAGGCCGGCCAGCTCCGCCAGTTGATCGCCGTCGTGCTCACGGTGGAGTCTCCGGTCGGTGGCGCGCCAGGCCCGCCGTTCGGCCCAGCTCAGACTGCTGATCGGGTCACTGGTGGGCGCTCGGGTCATTGCGCTGGGTCCTTCTGCTCGGCATGGGGGGTTCTTCTACTAATCGTCCCCGCATCCTGGCTTGTGAAGGGACAAACGTCCCGAGTTGGTCCATCGGGCGCTCGTTTCCAGTATCCCCGTCCGCGTCGCGGCTTCCTACGTGCCCCTGGTCACTCCCGTGCTGGACCCCGCCGTGTCATCGGTCACACCCACCGGAGCCGTCCGCCTCAATCAGCCGATCTGGGCCAGGCCGGGTCGGCGCCGGGCCATCCATACCATCAGCCCGGCCGCGCCGGCGGCGGTGAGACCGCCTACCCACGCCGCCCACAAGGCCTTGATCGCACCTTCGGCGCCCGGGCCCCAGCGGCCGTCGGGCCCGAGGACGGCGTGCAGGCCCAGGACCGTCTCGTCGCTCGTGGCGGGCCCGACGGGCAGCCGGTCATCGCGCATGGACCGCATGACCACCATCACCCGCCGGTAGGCCGCGACCTCGGCCTGGCAGCGCAGGCAGGTCGCCACGTGACCGCCGCCGGCGCGGCTCGCGGTAACGTCACCGGCGGCCAGAGCCACCACCGCCCCCTCGGCGCCTCGACAGGCGGCTGACCGCAGCGGGACCAGCTCAGCCAGCGTGCGCATCGGTGACCGGAATCTCCGCCCCGGGAGCGGAACCGCTGGTCGATCCGCCGAGGCCGTCTGACGTACCGCCGAGCACGGCGTATCCGGCCCCGGCGTCGGTGCTCCCGGCCGCCAGGAGGTCTCGGAGGCGCCGCCGGGCCCGGTGGAGCCGTACCTTGGCCGCCGCTTCGGTGATGCCGAGCTCCTTGGCTATCGCTCCGTGAGCCAGGTCGTAGATGTCCCTCAGGACGATCACCTGTCGGAGCCTCCACGGCAGCTGGGCCAGGGCCGCCGCGATTCGGGCCCTTTCGTCGGAACCGGTGACCTGGCGCTCCGGGTCGTGCTCGGCCCGATGGTCCACCACGGGCTCGTCGTCGGAGAGCGGCTCGGTCCGGTGACGAGCCCGCTTGGCCAGAAGGTTGGCCGAGCAGTTGGCCGTGATCCGGTACAGCCAGGTCGTGAACTGGGCGTCGCCGCGGAATCGACGCAGCCCCCGCCAGGCCCTCAGGTAGGCGTCCTGCACCACGTCGCGGGCGTCGTCCTCGTTGCCGGTCAATCGGTAGGCGAGGGTGTAGGTGCCCCCGTAGGTGACCCGGACCAGGTCGTCGAGGGCCGCTTCGTCACCGGCCCGCGCCGCCTCCACCAGCGTCTGCATCTCGTCCGGGGTCACGACCGAACTGCCGTCGTGGCGCCGGTGGAGCGGACGGCCGACGGGCGCGTCAGTGTCGGGAAGCGAGCCGTCGTTCGACCAGGCCGCGTCGCGCCAGTGGCGGAGCTGGTGTAGCCGGTCGAAGCGACGGTGAGCCGCAGCCTCGGAGGTCGTGTCGGCCCCTACCGGGTTTCCTTGTGAACGGTGTGCTGACGGTCCCAGCGGCAGTACTTCTTCATCTCGATCCGCTCGCGGTCGTTCTGCTTGTTCTTCATGGTGATGTAGTTGCGCCGCTTGCACACGTCGCAAGCGAGCGTCACCTTCACCCTCTTCTCGTTCTTGGCCACGGCCTGGACTCTCCTGATCTGGTGCTTCTGGTAGCGGCGGTCGGACTTGAACCGACGACAACTCGATTATGAGCCGAGTGCTCTGACCAACTGAGCTACGCCGCCGAGCCCCCTGTCGGAATCGAACCGACGACACCAGCCTTACCATGGCTGTGCTCTACCGACTGAGCTAAGGGGGCGGATTTGGAACTGCGGCGACCTCGACAGGCGAGGTGGTCGGGGTAACCCGAACATGCTACCCGAGAGCCCATGAGCGGGCCAGCGGTAGGCTGGCGGGGTGAAAATACGTCTGGCCACCCTCGACGACGCCGAGGCCATCCGGACCATATACAACCGCGAGGTGCTCGGCTCGACCGTCACTTTCGACCTCGTGCCGCGGTCGCTGGAGGACCAGCTGGCCTGGCTCGATGACCACAGCGGGGCTCATCCGGCTGTGGTGGCCGTCGACGATGGCGGCGAGGTTCGGGGGTTCGGGTCGCTCTCCCCCTACCGGCCCCGGCCGGCCTACCGAACGACGGTGGAGGACTCGGTGTACGTCGACCCGACGGCTCAGGGCCAAGGGGTGGGGCGGGCCGTCCTGTCGGAGTTGGTCAACCTGGCCGGCGCCCACGGCTTCCACGCGGTCATCGGCCGGATAGTCGGGGGCCACGCCGCGTCCATCGGGCTGCACCGGGCGTGCGGCTTCGAAGAAATCGGGGTCGAACGCGAAGTGGGCCGCAAATTCGGCAAGTGGCTCGACGTGGTGCTCATGCAGAGACTCCTCTGATCCCTTCACCGGGTCGATCACCCCACCCGGGGAGCCGGGCCACCCGGCTGGGCTAGATTCCAGGGTCGAAGGGGGTGGGCAAGTGGCCATCAACGAGGGCGATCGGGTTCCTGACTTCGAGTTGGCGGATCAGACCGGCACCACACGCCGGCTGTCGGAGATGCTCGAGTCAGGACCGGTGGTGCTGTTCTTCTACCCCGCAGCCATGACCGCAGGCTGCACCCGGGAGAGCTGCCACTTCCGCGACCTCGCGTCCGAGTTCGCCGCGGTGGGAGCCCAGCCGGTGGGCATCTCCCGTGACGGCGTCACCAAGCAGAAGCAGTTCGACGAAAAGCATTCCCTGGGCTTCCCGCTGCTCTCCGACCAGGACCGCCAGGTGGCCGAGACGTTCGGGGTCAAAGGCGGCCTGCTCGGCCTGTCCCCGGTCAAGCGGGCCACGTTCGTGATCGACCGCAACCGCACCGTACGGGCGGTGATCCGCTCCGAGGTCAACATGAACACCCACGCCGACCGGGCCCTCGAGGTGCTCAAGAACCTGTAGCCGGGCTGGTCGTCTCAGACCCGCGCCCGGACCCCCAGGGGGCAGGGGCGGGGAGGCCGACCGGCCAGCTGGCGGAGGACCTCCTCGCCGTACCAGCGGCGGTAGGCAGTGACCTCGGAGCTGGCGGGCAGGGTCAGCAGTTGCCGGTGCATCAGCCCCGACGCGGCCCGGCGCAGCCAACCGGCGATGCCCTCGATGCGGGTGGCGACGTCGTCGGGGACGACTACATCGAAGTCGACGGTGGAGTCCCCGCGGGCCGCCGCCGATTCTCCCAGGCGGCGCTCGCTGTCGGTCCACAGATCGATGTCGGTGATCCAGGGTCGGCCGGTCGTGACGATCTGCTCGAGTTCGGGCGGGGCGCTACAGCCCATGGCCATGACCTGCACCTCGCGCTGCAGGTCGGACAGCTGGCGGGTGGACTCGAGGAGCAGCGCCACCGGGACCCCGATCAGGTGGACCCGACGTCCCGACCCGGCCACCGCCGTCTGGCGGACCACCCCGCGCTCGAGGGCGGCTTCGGGAATCGAAGGCTCGGCGCGCATCGGAGGAAAGCTGGGCTCGGGCACCGCGGCGACCATCCTCTGCCCGGTCCCGACCTCGGCCCAGGCCACCTTGCCGGAGGGCCTGGGGTCGCAGCCCCACCGGTCCGCGGTGGCGGCGATCAGGGCCAGTCCCCGGCCGGTCATGGAGCGGTTGGCCAACAGGTCCTCGGGGCGGGCGGCACCCACCAGGGGCAGATACGGATTGCCGTCCTCCACCTCGATGCGCATGCCGGCGCCGAGCCGGACGATACGCACCCGGAACGAGGTTCCCGCATGCAGCACGGCGTTGGTCACCAACTCCGAAACGGCCAGCGCCCCGTCCTGGCAGGCCTGCTCGGCGATCCCCCAGGCCCCCGCCGCCTCGGACAGCAGTCGTCGCGCCGCGACCGCGCTCTCCAGCTCGGCCGGCAGCTGCGCCTCGTAGGCGTTGTGGGGGCTGACGGAATCCGACAAGGCGTCACACCTGCTTCGTCTTTGGTTCACCTTCAGGTTACTTCGTTGCCATCGGCGATGCGCTGGGATGGCTGAAGCCCGACTCATCAGTCAATGCGGTGATTATAGGTATTCCTACCTTTTGGCAGGCTACCGGCGGGCCGATCCGGGCCCCGAGCTTAGATAGCGGACCGGGCCGACCAAGCTGGGGGTGTGCCCGAGGGCCACACCATCCACCGCCAGGTCGTCGACCAGGCGCCGCTGCTGGTCGGCCGGGCGATCTCGGTCTCGTCGCCCGGCGGCCGTTGGGCCCATGTGGCGGCGGCCGTGGACGGCAGGGTCCTGAGGACCCTGGAGGCCCACGGCAAGCACCTCTTCTACGTGTTCGACCACCGCCGAGTCCTGCACGTGCACCTCGGGTTGGCCGGCCGGTTGCGCCACCACGGGCCGGCCGCCGGGCCGACCCGTCCCGATCCGCCCCGACGCGACACCGCGCTGCGCCTGGAGACCCCGGAACTGACCGTCGATCTGAGCACCCCACGGACCTGTGAGGTGATCGACGCCGTGACCCAGGGTCGCGTGATCGCCCGGCTCGGCCCCGACCCGATCGCCGCCGACGACGACCGGGACCTCGCCGGACGCCTCGCCACCTACCGTGGTCCCGTCGGTACCGCCCTGCTCGATCAGGCGGTGATCGCCGGTATCGGCAACGTGTACCGGGCTGAGATTCTGTTCCTCTGTGGCATCCACCCGGAGCGGCCGGCGAGCTCCCTGTCGCCTTCTGAGTGCGACGTCCTGTGGGCCACGACATCGCGGTTGCTGCGGGCAGGGGTGGACGACGGCGGCCGCATCATCACCGTCGACCGGAGAGAGGCGGCGGCCGACCGGCGGAGGACCTACGTCTACGGTCGGCGGCGCTGCGCCCGCTGCGGGTCGGTCATCCGCCGTTGGGATGTGGGCGGCCGGACGGCGTGGGCGTGCGAGAGCTGCCAGCCGGCGTGGACCGGGCCGGGGTGGACCGGGCCGGGGTGGACCGGGCCGGCGCCCACCGGGTCGGGCGAGCTCAGTCCCTGAAGTCGGAGAGGAGGGCGGCCAACTCGAGGGGTGTGTCGCCCTGGACCGAGTGACCGGCCTCGGGGATGCGTTCCACCCGGGCGTGGGGGCAGCGGCGACGCAGTTCGGCTTCGTCGTCGTCGTCGACCACCGATTGCGGCCGCATACCCCGGACCAGCATCACCGGCACCTGCAGGCCCGAAACGGCGTCCCACAGGCGGTTGAACCGGTCGTGGGGGTCGCCGCTGACGGCCGTCTCGGCCTCCACCGGCGCCCGGTGGCGGGCGTAGCGCCACACCCACGTGCCGTCGGGTCGCTGCAGCGCGTTGTGCAGAATTCCCCGCCGGAGCGAGGCCACCGAGCGGGTGGGGTTGAACTCGACGGTCCGGGCCAGGATGGCGTCGAAGTCCGGGAAGCTCTCAGGGCCGTTGACGAAGGCGCTGATGGCGGCCGACTTGTCTCGGTTGACCCCGGGCGTGATGTCGACCAGCACCAACCGGTGGACCAGGTGGGGATGGCGGGCGGCCAGGGCGATGGCGGTGATCCCCCCGAGGGACATACCGACGACGACTTCGGCCGTGGGGGCCAGCGCCGAGATGGCGACGGCCACATCGTCGGCGTTGTCATCGGGGTCGAGGTAACCGGCTCGGCCCCCGTCGGAGTGCCCGTGACCGGGAAGGTCGACGGCAACGGCCGGGCGATCGAGGGCCATCAGCACGGTGTCCCAGGTGTGGGCGTTCTGGGCTCCGCCGTGGAGGAGCACGTACTCGGGCTCCCCGTGGCCCCACACCAGGGCGCTCAGCCGTCGCCCCCCACCGACGTCCACCGACTCCCGCCGGACCGCCGGCGGTGCGAAGGGAATTCCGAACTCCTCGGCATTCTCGTGGAACATCGAGAACTCGTCGTACGCCACCATCTCGCCCATGCGTGGACCTTATATCCCGCACCGGGGGTGGCCCGAGGGAGATAATGGTGGATGGTGGCAGGTTTGGACGCGGATCCTCGGCTGGGCGGCAGTGCGCTGGTGTCGGTCGTCCAGCAACTGGCTCTGGCCCGCAGCGCGGCGGAGGTCCACCGCGTGGTCGGTCGCGCCGCCCGGCGCATGGTTCGGGCCGACGGCTCGGCGTTGACCATCGTCGACGGCCGCTTCGCCCGTCACTGCGCCGAGGAGGGCACCTCGCCGGGATGGACGGGTCGGAGTATCCCGCTGAGCGGCGACGTCACGGGGTGGTGCGTATCCAACGGGCGGCCCGTGGTCGTAGCCGACGTCCGGGCCGACATCCGCCTGCCCGTGGCCCCCTTCTGGTCCACCCCGGTCACCAGCCTGACCGCCGTTCCCATCAGGTCGCGACAGCCCATCGGGGCGTTGATCGTGTACTGGGCCTACGAGCGGGTCCCCGACGAGTCCGACATAGACATCCTGCAGGCGCTGGCCGATTCCGCCGCGCTGGCCGTCGAGAACATCGCCGTGCGGGCGTCGATGGAGCAGCGGGTCAAGGATCGGACCAACGAGCTGGAGGAGCTCAACGGCCGCCTGCAGCGCGAGATAGACGAGCGCCGGCGGGCCGAGGAGGAGGTCCGTCAGATGTCGCTCGTCGACGAGCTGACGGGCCTGTACAACCGGCGGGGATTCAACCTCCTGGCGGGGCGGGAGCTGCGTTCCCTCCAGCGGACCGGGCGCCGGGGCCTGGTGCTCTACATCGACCTGGACGGGCTCAAGCAGGCCAACGACACCAAGGGCCACGAGGCCGGAGACCGCCTGTTGCAGCGGGCCGCCGGAGTGCTGCGGGCCGTGGCGCGTGAAACCGACGTGGCGGCCCGCCTCGGCGGCGACGAGTTCGCGGTGTTCATGACCGTGGGCTACGACCACCCGCCGCTGCACCTAATAGTGGAACGGTTCCTCGACGGGGCCCGGCACGCCGGGATCAAGTGGAGCATCGGCGCCGCCCCGACACCGCTGGAGCGGGTCGTCACCCTCGATGACCTGCTCACCGGAGCCGACGAGGCCATGTACCGGGGGCGCCGGGCCCGGCGGGGGCCCAAGCAAGTGGCCGTCGGCCGTTAGTCGGGGGCGCCTAGACCCCGGGACGGCCGCCGAGGTGGTCGTCGGCGTATATGGCCCGACTCCATATGGCCAGGATCACCTCCAGCGGGTCGACCGGGCCGAGGGTCGGCTCCTCGCCGGCCAACACCGAATAGACAAGCCTTTCGGTCATGGCGATCAACGCCACCGCCAGGTGGCGCGCCTCGACGCCGCCGGGGGCGGCGCCCCGCTGCTGTTCCGATCGGATGCCGAGCTCCACGTCGTCGACGAAGCCCGACAGGATGAGGGACCACAGCTGCCGGAGGTCGGCACTGTCGGGCATCATCTGCGACACCGCCAGGACCAGGGCGCGGTGCCCGACGAACGTGTCGACGATGGTCTCCAGACCACGGCGCCAAAGCGCGGCCACGTCGTCTCCGGCCTCGGCCAGGGCGGCGGCCCGAACCTGCTCGGCTTCCTCGGCCACCCGGTCGAGAAGGGACAGGATGACGGCCTCCTTGGAGGAGAAGTAGAAGTAGAACGTCGGGCGGGAGATGCCCGCGCCGCGCGCCAGGTCGTCGATGGAGACGTCCCGGACGGTCCGCGTCTCGAGCAACTGCTCGGCGGTGGCCAGGATGGCCTTCTCGCGGTCGTCTCCGCTCGGACGTCGGGATCGGCGGCGACGCGCCACCGGGTCCACCTTCGCTAGGCCCTGGTCCGCCAACGGGTGATCCGTCCGAGCACGTCGATGTAACCGGCCCCGGCGAGGCGTGACAGAGCGGCGATGGCGTAGGCGTCGGCGCCCACCAGGATTCGGGCCTGGCCGGAGTCGACCCCGGCCAGGATGCGCTCGGCCGCCCGCTCGGGCGAGGTCCGGGCCACCCGGTCGAACACGGCGGCGGGATCCCGGCCGTCCGCCAGGAGGCGGGTTCCGGGCGCCACCCGGGCGTTACGGGCGATGTTGGTGCGCACCCCACCGGGGTGGACGCAGTGGACCTGCACCGGGTGGCCGGCAATGAGCATCTCCTGACGGAGCGCCTCGCTCAGTCCCCTGACCGCGAATTTGGCAGTCGAGTAGGCGCCGTTGAAAGCCGGGGCGACCAGGCCGAAGACACTCGAGATGTTCACCAGATGGCCGTCCGCCGAATCGATCAGATGGGGCAGGAAGGCCTTGGTGCCGTTGATCACCCCCATGAGATTGATCCCGAGGAGCCAGTCGAAATCCTCGAAAGTGGTCTCCTCCACGGTGCCCGCCACAGCCACCCCGGCGTTGTTGACGAGCAGGTGCACCGGCCCCATGGCGGCCCGGACGGCGGCGGCGTGGGAGATCACCGCCGTCCGGTCGGCGACATCGAGGTGGTGACCCGCGACAGTGGCCGCCCGACGTCCGGCCGCCCGGCACCGGCGAACGGTCTCCTCCAGCCCGTCGCCGTCCACGTCGGA
Source organism: Acidobacteriota bacterium (assembly GCA_028876385.1). Classification (GTDB taxonomy): domain Bacteria; phylum Actinomycetota; class Acidimicrobiia; order Acidimicrobiales; family Palsa-688; genus JAKCDU01. Next base: position 11,288 of record JAGWSF010000103.1, read on the forward strand.
CAGGGCCAGGTCGGCTCCTCTCCGGGCCAGCGCCACCGACAGGGCCCGCCCGATACCCGACGCGGCTCCCGTCACCACGGCCGTTCTTCCCTCGTAGTCGATGGGTACTGCCATCGGCGATCACCTCCCGTATCGACGGTACCGCCCCGACCCCGACCTGATCAACAGGGTGTTGATACGCTCAACAGAGCGTTGATAGCCTGGGCGGGTGGAAACCGAACACTTCGACGTGCTGATCGTCGGTGCCGGGCTGTCGGGCGTGGACGCCGCCTACCGGGTGCGTACGTCCTGCCCGGGCCGGAGCTGGGCCATCGTCGAGGCCCGCGCCTCCATGGGGGGCACCTGGGACCTGTTCCGCTACCCGGGGATCCGGTCGGACTCCGACATGTTCACCCTGGGTTTCCCCTTCCGCCCGTGGAACCAGGACCGGTCGATCGCCGACGGGCCGTCGATCCGGCGTTACATCGAGGAATCGGCGGCCGAGTTCGGCATCGACCGAGCCGTCCGCTACGGCCAGAGGGTGACCGCCGCCCGGTGGGATTCCCGCACCGCCCACTGGACCGTGGAGATCAACGACGGCGAGCGGGCCTACACCTGCGGCTTCCTCTACATGTGCAGCGGCTACTACCGCTACGACCAGGCCCATACCCCCGAGTTCCCGGGGCAGGAGTCTTTCGCCGGCCGGGTCGTCCACCCGCAGTTCTGGCCCGAAGACCTCGACTACGCGGGCAAGCGGGTCGTGGTCATCGGCAGCGGGGCCACCGCTGTGACGCTGGTCCCCGCCCTGGCCGAGACGGCCGCGCACGTGACCATGCTGCAGCGGTCGCCCAGCTACATAACGTCGCTTCCCGGCACTGATCCGCTGGCCTCGTGGGCCAACCGCCGGCTACCGGCCCACCTGGCCCACCGCCTCAACCGGGCCCGCAGCATCCTCTTCACCCAGGCCTTCTACCAGTTCTGCCGCCGCTTCCCCGGCGCCGCCCGGCGGGCCCTTCGTCGCATGACCGAGGCCCAGCTCCCCGACGGCTACCCGGTGGACCCCCACTTCACCCCCAGCTACGACCCCTGGGACCAGCGGATGTGCCTGGTGCCCGACGGCGACCTCTTCAAGGCCGTGGCCAGCGGTCGGGCGTCGGTCTGCACCGCGACCATCGACCGCGTCGTCCCCACCGGCGTGCGCCTCGGCGACGGGCGGGAACTGGAGGCCGACATCCTCGTGTCCGCCACCGGTCTGGCCCTGCAGATGGCGGGCGGCGCCACCCTCGCCGTGGACGACCGGGAGGTCACACCTGCCGACACTTTCGTCTACCGGGGGTGCATGTTGAGCGGGGTGCCCAACTTCGCGCTCTGCATCGGCTACGTCAACGCCTCCTGGACGTTGCGGGCCGACCTGAGCTCCCGGTACGTGTGCCGCCTGCTCAACCATATGGCCGCGCACGGATACACCTCCGCCACACCGGTCAAACAGGGGGGCCGCACGTCGCGACCGCTCCTCGATCTCTCGTCGGGTTACATCCGCCGGGCGGAGGCGGTCCTGCCCAGACAGGGCGAGGCGTCACCGTGGAGGGTCCGGCAGAACTACATCCTGGACTACCTGAGCGAGAGGACCTCGGCCGTGGGAGCCGACATGCGCTTCGCCCCGGCTCCGGCCGGAAGTGCCGACCCGGTAGGGCCGGCGGCGGCCGGTCCTGCGGACGCTCTGCCAGCCGACACCCCGGGCGCTCTCGCACCCGGGTGATCGGCTCTCACACCCGGATGATGGAGTCCTCCCCCCCGAAGGGGTTGGGGGCGTAGTCCTCGGCTTCCCAGTCGTTCTCCCAGGTCGTGCCGTCGAGTAGGAACCGGTAGCGGTACTCACCCTCGGACAGGTTTATCGACACCGCGAAGTGGCCGTCCTTGTACTTCTTGAGCGGGTGGGCCCCGGGATCCCAGTCGTTGAAGTCCCCGCACACGGCGACCTCGTCGGCTTGGACCTCCTTGGGGAGGCTGAACGTGACCTTCGTCGTTCCTTTGGCGCCCGGCTTGCGCTGCGGCGGCATCGAACCTCCTGGGTTGGCGTGAACACGTCTTGGGGGTGATCACATACTGCCGTACCCACAGGAGGTCCCGAACCAGCGGAGGTTTCCGTCCCGCCGCCCGCCACCGGGCGCCCGGGCCGCCGGTCCGCGCTCAGGAGGGGATGCGCCGCCACACCGGCCGGGGCAGGTGGCGGAACACCGCGAACACCACCCGCAGCAGGCCCGGTACCCAGACCACCTCGCGGCCGGCCCGCAGTCCCTTCACCGTTGCGTCGGCCACGGCTGCGGCGGTCGTGGCGAACGGAGCCGCGGACATGCCCTCGGTCATGCGGGTACGGACGAAGCCCGGGCGGACGATCAGCACCGAGACCCCCGATCCCACCAGCGAGTCGCCGAGCCCCTGGAAGAAGCCGTCCATGCCCGCTTTGGAGGAGCCGTAGATGAAGTTGGCCCGGCGCACCCGTTCCCCGGCCACCGAGGAGAGCGCGACGATGGCCCCGTGACCCTGCCGGCGCAGGTGATCGGCGGCCGCCAGTCCCGCCGATACCGCGCCCACGTAGTTCGTGGTGGCCACCCGCACGGCGCCGTCGCCGCCGGACTCGTCGGCGGTCTGGTCGCCGAGCAGCCCGAAGGCGACGATGACGACGTCGAGGTCACCGCCGGCCACCCGGGCGGCTTCGGTCAGGGTGTCGCGGTGGCGGCCCGGGTCCCGGGCGTCGAAGTCGATGACCTCCACTCTCCCGGCCCCCGCGGTCCGCAACTTCTCGGCGCTCGCCGCCAGAGTCTCCCGGTCGCGCCCGGCCAGCACCACAGTGGCGGCGCGCCGCCCCGCCAGCCGCTCGGCGATAGCCAGCCCGATCTCCGATGTCCCTCCGAGTACGAGCACGGACTGCACCGCGCCGAGGGCGTCTCTCATGGCGTTGGTCTCCTCCCGGGGGTCGATGCCCCCGCTCCTGCGAGCGGTCCGCTCAACGCCGGCAGGCGGCGCATCAGGTCGGAGCTCATCACGTGTTGGGGGTCCATCCGGTCCCGCACCTCCCGCCAGCGTCCGAGCTGCGGGTACATCGCATCCAGCAGATCGGGTCGCAGACGCGAGTCCTTGGCCAGGTATATCCGCCCTCCGGCCTCCACCACCTGTTCGTCGGTGCGATCGAGCAGGTCGGCCAGCGATCCGAACGAGACCGGCAGGTCGAGCGCCAGGGTCCACCCCGGGCTGGGGAACGACAGTGGACCGGGGTTGGATGGGCCGAAGCGCTTGAGCACGGCCAGGAACGAGGCCGCCCTCTGCTCCACCAGCTCCTCGATGATCCTCCTGAGCACCGCCTCCTCGCCGTCGGGAAGGACGAACTGGTACTGGAGGAACCCCCGGGCGCCGTAGATCCGGTTCCAGCCGTCGACCATGTCGAGGGGATGGAAGTAGGCGGGGGCGGCCACCAGATGCCCTTCGCTGCGGCGCCGGGCCTTGCGGTACCAGAGCTCGTTGAAGGCGGCCACGGTGAAGCGGTTGAGCAGGCCCGACGGTACCCACGGTGGAGCCGGCAGGTGATCCCGGGGGTTGAAGCGCAGGGCCCGGCTGGCGCTGCGCTTCCCCGGTGGGAGTTCGTCGCGCCGGGCGTGCTCGCCGAACTCGACGATGGACCGGCCGAGCGACGCGCCGCGGGCCAGACAGTCGATCCACGCCACTGAATAGCGGTATTCGTGGTCCCGCTCGGCCATCAGGCTCATGGTCTGATCGAGGTCATCGGTACGCCAGCCGTCGACCCGGATGGCCGACGTCTCGATCGGCATCAGCTCGATGGTGGCCCGGTGCACGATCCCGGTCAGGCCCATACCGCCGGTGGTGGCCCAGAACTCGTCGGGGTGCGACTCGGGGGTCAGGACCACCCGGCCCCGGGCCGGGGTCACCATCTCGATGGAGCGGACGTGAGCGCCGAAGGTGCCGTCGCGATGATGGTTCTTGCCGTGCACGTCGGACCCTATGGCCCCGCCCACGGTCACGTACCGGGTGCCGGGGGTGACCATCGGCCACAGGCCGAGCGGGACCACCGCCCGCATGAGACGGTCCAGGTCGACGCCGGCTTCGACGACCGCTTGGTGGCGCGGCACGTCGATGTCGACGATCCGGTCCAGCGTGGTCATGTCCAGCACGTCGCCGCCCGAATTCTGGGCGGCGTCGCCGTAGCTGCGCCCCAACCCGCGGGCCAGCACCCCCCTCTCCCCGGCCGAGGCGACGAACGCCTCGACGGTCGCCGCGGCGTCGCCGGTGGCGGGGACGTCAGCCACGCGGGCGGCGGTGGGCGACGTCCGTCCCCAGCCCGTCAGGGTACGCGGCTCAGGCATATACGCCGAGCGTGAACAGCAGCAGCCAGACCGCTCCGAGCAGCTGCAGCTGGCGATCCCCGAGCACCAGTTCCTCGGGACGGGCCCCTCGTCCCTGCTCGATGAGGAGCGTGAAATGCAGTAGCGCCAGCAGCACCGGGACGATCGACAGCTGGAAGAAGATGCCGTCGTGGTGCTGGATGGTCACCGCCGCGGCCAGGCCGAAGGCCCAGAGGGCGTAACCCACCACCGCCCCGGTGGCCGACAGAGCCACCACGATGCGCAGGAAACTGATGCTGTAGGCGTCCAGCGTGGCCCGGTGGCCGCCGCGGCCCTCCCCCAGCTCGGCGTGCTCGGCCAGCCGCTTCCCGGTGACCATGAGCAGGCTCCCGAAGGTGGTGACGATGAGGAACCACTCGGAGACCGACACCGGTATGGCTACCGCGCCGGCGATGGCGCGCAGCAGGAATCCCCCCGCCACGCTGGTGAGGTCGTAGATGGGGAGGTGCTTCAGGTAGCTGCTGTAGGCGACCTGGAGGACGGCGTAGACGCCGAGGACGAGGGTCAGCTGGGCCCGCAGCAGGGTCCCCAGGGCGGCCCCTCCCACCATGAGCACGGCGGCCAGCACCAGCGCCGTCCTCACGCTGATGAGGCCGGCCGCCACCGGGCGGTGCTTCTTCACCGGGTGTTGGCGGTCGGCGGGAGCGTCGAGCGCGTCGTTCAGCAGGTAGGTACCCGACGACACCACGCAGAACAGGACGAATGTAACGGCGGCGTGCCAGAACGGCTGGGCGTGGAACAGCACCCCGGCGGCGCCCGGCGCGGCGAAGACCAGCACGTTCTTGGTCCACTGCTTGGGGCGCATGGCCCGCAACAGGGAACGAGCCAGGTGGGAATCGCTTCCCCTCTCCCCCGGCGCCCCGCTCTCCCCCGGCGCCCCGCTCTCCGCCGGTGCCCCGCCCGGCGCCGGTGTCGGGCCGGTGGCAACCGCCTTGGCGAGGGTCGGACCCGAGGGCGGTACGCCGGTTTGGGGGAGGTGACCAGCGGTCGCATCGGCCCTCCCGGGGTCCCCGGAGGCGGGGTGCAGGTCACTCTGAGACGGCCGACCGGGCCCCTCCGCAGGCGGGGGGTGGGCGGCGGCGTCGTGGGGAGGCGGAGGGGGTGGCGGAGGTACGACCAGACCCCCCGCTCCCGGCGCGGCGACGAGGGAGTCGCGTGGATCGGGTGGCAAGGAAGGTTCCATCTGGACAAAAGCGACGGGCACGGGTCGCCCACCGGCCTCCGAGGTTACCCCCTCGGCTACAGCGACCCGGGGACGGCCCGGTTTGGCGGGGTCAGCGACGGGGTACTTACGGCCCGTCGCCAGCAGGAGGGTTGCTATGACCGCAGGTGAGTTGAGGCCCGATTGCGGCGCGGATTTGATCCCACTCGCCCTCGACGCCGACCGGGCGCCGATCCCCAACCCCGAGACCCCGGTGGGTCTGACCATCTGGACCGATCAGGGGGCCAACCGCTGCACTCTTCGCCTGCGGGGCCGGCTCGACGCCCAGACGGTGGTCTTGCTGAGCCGCCACGTGGACTTCCTCGGCTGCCAGTGGTGCGATGAGGTGCTCATCGACCTCGAGGCGGTCACCGCCATCGACCGGGTCGGCGCCAATTGCCTGGTCGGTATCGGCCACTACGTGCGGGGCCGCGGTGGGCGGTTCCGGGTGGTGGCGGCCGGCCCCTTGGCCCGGTCCATGCTCGCCGAGGCCGACCGCTCCATCAGGGCGTGACCGCTCTCCGGCTCCGGTCGCGACCGCGCCGCTACTGGACGGGGCGGCGGCACCGCTCCCGGCCCGGCCGCCGGCCACCGGTCAGCGCCGTCCGGGACGAGTCCCGATCGGCCTCCGGTCTCAGACCGCCGCCCGCTGCACCTCGGCCGGTCGAACCGGGGCCGAAGCCGGGGTCTTGAGCTGGGTGACCAGCTCGGTCAGCACCTGGCCGGCGGCTTCGTAGAACCGCTCGGCTCGCAGGGACGACGGCCCACCGATACGCCCCAATGGGCGCAGACCGATCTCGGTGCGGCCACTCGACCACGGTGACACCACAATGTCGACGGGCACCGGTCGCATCCACACCGAACCGGTGTGAAGGACCCCCGAGAGCCACAGCGCCCCGGCCAGGCCGTCCCCGCCACGGCGCCCCACCTCGAGGCGGGCCCGACCGACGGTGATACGACCCCCCGACAGACCCTCGACGGCCTCGGCGGCGTCGGCGAAACCGAGGGCGATGGTCTCGGATACGAAGCTGGTCTGGATGAGAGCATCGATCATCAGGACCTCCTTTGACACTCAGTGACAGTCTGGCAGTAGGTAAGTTTTAGCGGCGAAGTGCCTTTGTGACATTCGCTACAGGGGTCGGTGGTAGAATTTCGCCGTGGGTGACGGCGGACCCAACCTGCGGGAGCGCAACAAGGCCCGGGCCCGGGCCGAGATCGCCGCGTCGGCGCTCGAGCTGTTCGGCGAGCGGGGCTTCGAGGCGGTGACCGTCGATCAGATCGTCGAGCACGCCGGGGTCTCGCGCCGCACGTTCTTCCGGTACTTCGACAGCAAGGAGGATGCTCTCCTCGCCGACTACCCGGAGCTCGACCGGCGCCTCGCCGACAGCCTGCGGGCCAGCGGTCAGGACGACCCGCTCGAGGCGGTGAGAATCGGCCTGCACCGCATGGCCGACTGGTACGTGGAACGCTCCGAAGCCGTTCTGGCCCGCTCCCGGGTGATCCGCGACGCCATGCACCTCGCCGCCCGCAACCTAGAGTTCCTCGCCCAGTGGGAGTCGGCCATCAGCGCCACCCTGGCCGAGCGTCTCACCGGTGCAGATGCACCCCTGGTGGCGCGCACCGGCGCCGCAGCTCTGGTGGGTGCATTCAAGGCCGCGTTGACCGAATGGGTGCGGTCATCGTGTGGCCAGGACCTGCACCGGCTCACCGACCGCGCCCTCGAGGTCATCGATTCCGGTCTGCGTGCGCAGCTGGGTCCGAGGCTGTCACCTCCGCCGGAATCGGCCGCTCACAGCTGAGGTGTGGTCGCCTATTCGGGACCGAGCTCGTCGATGGCGGCGCGAATACGTCCGATGCGGCGGTCGAGGTCGGTGAGAAAGGCATCGAGCGCGGCCCGTTTGGCTTCCACGGTGGTCCTCAGCTCCGTGGCCAGACCCAGCGACTCGCGCAGGAGGCGACGGCGCTCGGCGGGGTCCTCCGTGGCTTCGAAGTAAGCCGCCCGGATGGCCGCCGAGCGGTCCTCGTTGCGCAGCACGTCAGCGATCTCGTCCAGGTTGTAGCCGAGCAGTTGCTGCAGCTCGCGGATGCGGGCGACGCGTTCGAGGTCGGCCTCCGAATAGCGGCGCATGCCCCCCTTGGTGTGGGCGCTCGGGCTCAGGATGCCGATCTCCTGGTAATACCTGAGAGCCCGCTCGGTCACCCCGGCACGCGCCGCGGCTGCGCCGATGCTGAGCAGCCGCTCCCCGGGAGAACCGGCGTCGTCGCCGCCCGCCTCGCCGCCCGACAGTCCCTCCCCCGGCGGCTCGGTCCCCATGGGCTCCCCCCCAGTCAGCTCCGCCACAGTCGGCTCTACCCCCGGCGGGTCGGTCCCCGGGGTGGTGAGCTCACGGCCCACGGCCCGGATCACCGTCGGACCGGTCATCCCCCGGCGCCGGCCGGAGAGTCGGCACCGAGCTCGTCGAGACCACCGGCCTGGGCCGACGAGGCGGCCCCGACGGCTAGTTCGTCGAGCAGCGAGCCGTGCTCGGTGGCGACGGCCGCCGCTGAGTGCACGTACCGGCGACCCCGGAGAAGCGAGGCGAGCATGGCCACGAAGGTAGCGGCCGCGGCGAAGTAGAACGCCATGTGCAGGCCGTTGGCGAACGCCTGCTCGATCAGCTTGGGAAAGAACGACCGCCCCGTCACGTAGGTCTGCTGGCTGGCACTGAGGTGGGCCAACCCGGTCGGTCCCAGCAGCTGCTGGATGGGGTTGAAGCCGAGGAAAGCGGAGAAGAGGCTGCCGATGGGAGGCTCGCTGGCCACCCGGTGGGCGGATGTCGGGTCTACCCCCGCGGCCGTCAGACCCCGGTAGAGGTGGCCGGGCAGCGAGGCGGCCAGACCCAGGGTGACGATGGTGAAGAAGATACCCATCGACAGGACCTGAGCCGAGTTCTGGAAGGTGTTGAGCATGCCCGCGCCGGCGCCGCGCTGGTTGGGCGGAAGACTGTTCATGACCGACGCCGCGTTGGGCGTGAAGAACAGACCCATCCCGATGGCGAACAGGACGAGCAGCAGCGCGAACGGCAGATAAGTGAAGTTCATGGGCAGCAGGTTCAACAGCAGGAAGGTGACCATCGACACCCCGAGGCCGATCGACGCCAGCGCCCGGGCCCCCCACCGGTCGGAGAGGATGCCCGACAACGGCCCGACGACGAGGAAGCCGGCACTGAGGGGAAGCATGTAGATCCCGGCCCACAGAGGCGTCTGGCTGAAGCTGTAGCCGTGCTGGGGCAGCCAGATGCCCTGGAGCCAGATGATCAACATGAACTGCAGTCCGCCCCGTCCCAGTCCGGCCAGGAGCCCGGATACCGCGCCGGCGGTGAACGGTCGGATGCTGAACAGGTCGAGGCGGAACATCGGGTCGGGAACGCGCCGTTCGATCCAGCCGAACAGTACGAGCACGGCGAGACCGCCGAAGATGGCGGCCAGGACCCACGGGTTGGTCCAGCCCATGCTGTGACCGCCGTAGGGGAGCAGGGAGTACACGATCCCGGTGAGCACAGAGATCAGGCCGACGGCGAACGTGGCGTTGCCCAGCCAGTCGATTCTCGACTGGATGCGAACCCCGGTGTCACGCAGCTTGAGGTAGGCCCACACCGTCCCGAACAGCCCGAAGGGGACCGATACGAGGAACACCAGCCTCCATTCGACGGGGGCGAGGACGCCACCGAGGATCAGGCCGATGAAGGAACCTCCCACCATGGCCACCCCGTTGATGCCCATAGCCTTGCCCCGTTCGTCCTCGGGGAAGGCGTCGGTGATGATGGCCTGCGAGTTGGCGAAGAGAAACGCCCCGCCGACTCCTTGGAAGACCCGCATGATGACGATCCACAGCGCTCCCGCCGGACCGGTCATCCAGGTGACCGACAGGAGTATGGAGAAGACCGTGAACACCGCGAAGCCCAGGTTGTACATCTTCACCCGCCCGTACATGTCGCCCACCCGCCCCAGGCTCACCACCAGCACCGCGGTGACGATCATGAAGCCCATGAAGGTCCACAGGAAGTAGGACGTGTTGGAGGGGGTGAGGGGGTTGAGCTTGATGCCGCGGAAGATGTCGGGCAGGGCGATGAGCAGGATGGACTGGTTGATGGAGACCATCAGGATGCCGAGAGTGGTGTTCGACACGGCGATCCACTTGTAGGCGATGCGTCCCTCGCCGGGTTCGGCGGGGGCGGCCTGACGTACGGGGGTGGTGGTCAAGAACGGCTCCTTCGCCTGCCGGTCCGGTCGGCCGTCAGGATACCAGACCCTGACGTCAACGGAAGATTCGTCCGCGGCCGACGCCGTCCTCTCTCTCCGCTCCTTCCCCGGTCAGCCGTCCAGGTCGGCCAAGGCCTCCTCGAGCGACGGGTAGAGGTTGATGCTCAGGTTGAGCGCGGTGATCTCGAACAGCTTGGTGATGCGCTCCTGCGGGGAAACCACGGCCAAGGTCGAACCCTGGGCCTGGAGCACCTTCCAGCCGTGCAGGATCACCCCGAGGGCGCTCGAATCGATGAAGTCGATGGGGCCCAGGTCGACGATCACGTGGGCCGGTCCGGCTTCGACCACCTCGAGGAGCTTCTCCCGCAACCGTGGCGCGGTGGAGACGTCGAGGTATCCCGACGCCGAGATCACCGTGTGACTCGGGCTCTTGGCCACCTCCAACACCACCTCGTCAGCCATGGCCAAACCCTATACCTGCCCAGCCGGGCCGAGGTCAGCGCAGCCAGTCCGCCGAGCGGTGGCGGGCCAGGCGGTGGGCGTCGCGCTCCGCCCGGCGGCCGAGATCGATCGACTCGGCTTCCAGCCGCCCGGTCACGCGGCCGGCCACGAACGCCACGCCCGGGGTCATCGACGGATGGCTCGCCAACTGGTGCAGCTCGTCGATGGCCGACCGGGTGTCGTCCAGATCGGTGAGGGTGGCGGCCGCGGCGTGGGCGACCACCGCCAAGCGCTCAGCCCTTCGGCCCAGGACCGGCGAGCAGGCCTCGGCGGTGTGGGCCACGCGGAGAGCCCGGGCGGCGGCCCGGCCGGGGGCGACCGGGCCGAGACGGCGGATCGCCCGCCGACTCCGCCGCCACGACCTCCGGAGCGCCGATCTCAACCCCCGCCGGGCCGGGTCGTCGGCTCCGGCCCCCGCCGGCAGCGCCTCCTGTGAGCGGTCCATGCGCTCGAGCATGGCCAGATAGGAGTCCGACGAGAGCGTCTCCATCAGGTCGAGGGCACTCAGGTGCCGGTCGGCGTTGAGCAGCGCGAGCAGGTCAGCCGTCTCGTCGGGGGCCCGGGCGTCGCGGCGGGCTTCGACCCGACCGACGACGGCGTCCTCGGCGCGCAGCCGACCGAGGACGCCGGCCAGGTGGCGGAGATCGGCTCGCATGGGTTGGGCCCAGCTCCGGTCCAGAGCCGGCCCGAACGCCGCCAGGTGGGCCCGCCAGCGGGCGACCGCGTCGAAGGCCAGCCCGACCACCTCGGGTGGGGGTCGCCCCTGATCGCCGTCGGTCCCGGGGACGCGCAGACGGAAGTCGGCTTCCAACCACCGTTGGGCGTCGGCCGCCAAGATATGGGCCAGCGTCGCACCCAGAGTCGCGGCGGGCGCCGCCCGGGTGGAATCCCGCTCGTCGAGCCCGGCGGCCAGCGCGAACTTGGAGCCGCCCCCCTCCCGGGCGCCGGCTCGGCGCAAACGCTCGAGCACGGCTTCCACCCGCGGCGACGGCGGGTCCGACCCCGCCGCCAGCAGCTCGAGCTCCAGCTGCCGGAAGGTCAGGCCCTGCCTCTTGCCCGAAATGACCTCGACCAGGTCGTCGTCGACCTCGGCCCAGGGCGGCAGGTCTCCTTCCTGCAGCAGCCAGCGCCGGCGGGCCGCGGCCAGGACGACCACGGGGCCCAGGGTCTCGGTGCGGATGATCCCTCGGATCACCTCCGTGGCGCCGTCGGGGACCCGCGCCCCGGCGGCCTTCCAGGTCAGCTCCCAGCGATCCGCCGAGGCGGCGTCGGTGGTCGGCGCGGTCGCGGTCGTGAGGGCGGGGAGCTTGAGGGTCCACTTACCGACGGCCGGCCCCCTGCGGCGCGCCGACTCCCGGGTGCCGGCCGCCGGTGTCGGGGAGCCTTCCTCCCGGAAGCGCAGGGTGATACCGAGCGCCCACAGACGCAGCGTGGAGGTGTCGTAGTAGGTCGTCACCAAGCGCTGCTCGGGCAGGGCCCGCACGCCGCCGGCGACCTTCTCCAGGTCGGGGGAGCGGAACTCGGGGTCCACGTCGAACTTGAACTCGCGTTCGAGGTTGCTCTCCACGACCATCGCCCATGTCTAGCCCACCCCGGGAGCGGGACGCGCTCCGCCCGACTGGCGCTGGGGCCACCCGACCGCCGAGAGTGGAAGGGTGCAAATCAGCCCCTCCCCCGCCAGCCGCTCCTCCCCCGACGGAGTCCGCCGCCTCTGGAACCGCCAGCTCGACCGCTACCCCGAGACCGGGGCCCGCTTCAGCTATCTGGCCATAACCGTCCTGGTGACCGTCTCGCTCTACTACGAGTTGTACGTCAACGCATCGGTGGCCCCGAGGCAGCTGCCGGCCCTGCACATGTCGTTCGCCTTCTTGGTGAACCTGCTGGCCGTGGCCAACCTGGTGGGGGCTTTCGGGTCTCTGTTCGCCGGCCTCACCGACCGCATCGGGCGCTGCAACCTCGTGGTCGGGGGCCTCCTCGTCACCGGCCTGCTCGTGGCGCTGGTCATCCCCCATCTGACCACCAGGTGGCCTTTCGCCATCGCCACCGCTGCGGTGGGACTGGTCGAGGGCATCTGCCTGGTAGCGACCCCGGCTCTGATCAGGGACTTCTCCCCGCAGGTGGGTCGGGCCACGGCCATGGGCTTTTGGACCATGGGACCGGTTCTCGGAAGCCTGGTGGTGGCCGTGGTGGCCAGCAACACCCTCCACACCTCCACCACCTGGGGCCATGAGTACGTGATCGCCGGGGTCGCCGGCCTGGTGGTCTTCGTCATCGCCCTGGTCGGGCTGCGGGAGCTGTCGCCGGCGCTTCGCGACCAGTTGATGGTGTCGTTGAGAGACCGGGCCCTGATCGAGGCTCGGGCCAAGGGACTCGACATCGAGGCGTCTCTGCGCAATCCTTTCGGTCAGCTGCTGCGCCTCGACGTGCTGGCGTCGGCGACCGGAGTGGGCCTGCTGCTGCTCATCTACTACGTCGCCGTCGGGTTCGGACAGACCTACCTGGCCACCGTCTTCGGCTTCTCGCTGCGTGACGCCAACGGCCTGGGGAACTGGAACTGGGCGGTCAACGCCGTCATGGTCATAGTTGCGGGAGTGGCGTCGGACCGCCTCAGGGTGCGCAAGCCGTTCATGATCGTGGGTGGGATCGGGACGGCCGTCATGATCGTGGTGTATCTCGAGCAGGCCGGCCACCACCCCGGCTACTACACGCTGGCCGCCATCATCTCGCTGCTCTCGGCCTTCCTGGCCGTCGCCTACTGCCCGTGGATGGCCAGCTTCACCGAGACCGTGGAGGGCCACAACCCGGCGCTCACCGCGACCGGCCTGGCCATCTGGGGATGGATCATCCGGGTGATCGTCTTCGTCGCCTACCTGATCCTGCCCCACGTCGTCACCACGGTTAACCCCCTGGTCGACTACGGGGGCCAGGTCCAGGCCTACGCCGCCCAGTACCCGGGCTTCCAGGTGCCGGCCGCGGCCCTCGCCGCGCTGCAGAAGAACCCGACCGACGCGGCCGCCCTGGCCCAGGCCCGCAGCGTGCTCGGGCCCAACTACCTGAAGGACCTGATCGCCCTGGAGAAGGCGCCGGCCGACGTGAAGACCTACATGGCCGCCCACGGACCGGCCGTGCTCAAGGCCCAAGCCGAATCGCCCGGTCAGTGGCGCGATTACTACTGGATCTGCTTCGGTGGCGCCGTCGTATTCCTCCCCGCGGTGCTGTTGATGAAGGGCCGATGGAGCCCCCGGCGGGCCAAGCAGGACGAGGAAGCCCACGAGGAGCTCGTGGCCGCCGAGCTGGCCCGACTGGGAGGCCGAGCCTGAAAGGCCCGAAAAAGGTTACGAGCGGGGTGGTCCCCGCAGGCCGGGAGGCGGGCGGGGGGCGCCTCACTCCCAGCCGAGGGGGGGCATGAACGGGGGTATCCCGGTGTCGAAGCGACCCCCGCCGAGCAACTGTTCCTTGAGATCCTCGATACGGTCAGGCGTCCAGGCCTGCTCGGCCGAGTCGATCTGCGTGACGGGGTGATAGCCGCGCACCAGCTGGATTCGTGCCCCGCTGACGGCGAACACCTGGGCGTTGACGTCGCGGGCCAGATCCGAGCACAGCCACACCACGAGAGGGGCGATGGCCGAGGGCGCCAGCGGGTCGTAGGTGCCTTCGGCGGGCTCCTCCCGGCCTGACAGCACGGTGCCGAGAAGGCGGGTCGCCGCCGTCGGGGCGATGGTGTTGACCCGCACCCCGATGCGGTCGAGGTCCCGGGCGAGGACCGTCGACAGCGCGGCTATGCCCGCCTTGGCCGCCCCGTAGTTGGCCTGGCCGGAATTGCCGTAGAGGCCCGACTCCGAGGCGGTGTTGACGATGGCCGCATCCACCCGCTCCTCGGTCTTCTTGAACTGCTCGCGCCAGTAGGCGGCAGCGAAGCGGGAGGGCGCGAAGCAGCCTTTCAGCACCACGTTGACGACGACGTCCCACTCCTCTTCGGACATGTTGAACGCCATCCGGTCACGCAGAATCCCGGCGTTGTTCACCAGGATGTCCAGCCGCCCGAAGGTCTCCACGGTCTGGTTGACCAGACCCTCGGCCGCCGACCAGTCAGCCACGTCCGCTCCGTTGACCTCGGCCCGGCCGCCGGCCTGCCTGATCTCCTCGGCCACCTGCTGGGCCGGGGTCAGATCGGCCCCCTCGCCCCGGCCGTCTCCTCCGAGGTCGTTGACCATCACCGCGGCCCCTTCCCGGGCCAGGAGCAACGCGTGCTCCCGGCCGATGCCCCGGCCCGCCCCGGTAACGATGGCTACTTTCCCTTCGAGCAGACCCACGGCCCCTCCTCACGTAAAGAAAACGGGGGCGGATCCTCACCGAGGCGCCCGACAGCTGTCAAACCGCCCGATGCGAGGTCTCGGACGGGAGAGGCGGCTGCTCGGCGGGATCAGTGCAAGGTGAGGCGGCGGCGGGGTGGTTCGGCTGCGGTGAGGCGGTCGGCGTGGTGCAGTTCCGGCGACGGAGGCTGGGGGAAGCCCGAGCCCAGCAACTCAGCCGTGGTCGCCAACTCGTACTGCAGCTGCTCGATCTCGGCCTGCAGCTGTTCGGCGTCGCGCCGGCGTCCCTGGGTCAGGGCCCGCTGTTGCTGCTCGAGGAGCTCCTCGAGCTGCAACTCGAGGCCCATGGCGTGATCGGCCGGGCAGAAGTTGGTCATGCTCGTTCGAATACCCCGCCGGCGCCCGTTCCTACCCGGGCCGGCCCCACCTCTTTCCCCATTTCGTCGTCCACGTAGCGCGCGCCCCTCGACCACGACGCCACCGCGGCCACGAGCGACGCCACGATGGCGAACAGAAAGGCCTCGTGCAGTCCGGAACGAAACGGCCCGGAGATCAGTTGCGAGAAGAACGAACGCCCGGTGAGCACGGTGTAGTCGGGTCGGGGCAGAGCGTTCAGGGCGGCGGCCGGTACGAGGTGCTGAATGGGGTTGTAGCCGAGGAACGCGGCGAAGAGCACCGACACCGGGGGGAGGTGGGACACCCGGGTCGCGGTCACCCCACCCACCCCGTGAGAGGTGAGACCGTGCTGCAGGGCGGCGGGAAGCGACGCCGAGAGGCCGAGGATCATCAACGTGAAGAAGATGCCGATGGACAGGACCTGAGCCGAGTTCTGAAAAGTCGAGTTCATCCCTCCCCCGGCGCCCCGGTCGCCGGCCGGGAGGCTGTTCATCACCCCGGCCCGGTTGGGCGACGCGAAGGCCCCCATACCCAGTCCGCTGAGCAGCAGGAGGAGGGCGAAGGGAAGGTAGGAGAAGTCGATGGGGAGGAACTCGAGCAGGACGAAACTGGCGGCGGTGGCCACCATCCCACCGGTGGCGAACGGTCGGGCCCCGTAGCGGTCCGACAGGTAGCCCGACAGCGGCCCGGCGATCAGGAACCCGGCGGTGAGGGGAAGCATGTAAATCCCCGCCCATAGGGGCGTCGAGGTGAAGCTGTAGCCGTGCTGGGGCAGCCAGATGCCCTGCAGCCAGATGATCAGCATGAACATCAGCCCGCCGCGTGCCACCGCGGAGAGGAACGTCGAGAGCGTGCCGAAGGTGAACGCCTTGATCTTGAACAGCGGCAGCTTGAACATCGGGTTCTCGACGTGGGTCTCGATCACCGCGAACACGGTGAGCAGGGCCACGCCCGCGCCGAGCTCGGCGAGCACCGCCGGACTGGTCCAGCCCATCGTCTGCCTGCCGTGGGGCTCGATGCCGTAGGTGATCCCGATCATGACCAGGATGAGGCCGACCGCGAAGGTGATATTTCCCCACCAGTCGATGGGCGACGGGTGGCGCAGCCCGTTGTCCCGGAGTTTGCGGTAAGCCCAGATCGTGCCCAGAGCGCCGATGGGAACCGAGATGAGGAACACCAGGCGCCAGTCGATCGGACCGAGGATGCCGCCGAGCACGAGGCCGATGAACGATCCGCTGATCCCGGCCACGTTGTTGATCCCGAGGGCCAGCCCCCTCTGGTGGGACGGAAAGGCGTCGGTCAGGATGGCGCCCGAGTTGGCGATGATGAATGCGGCGCCGATCCCTTGGACTATGCGCATCACGATCAGCCACAGGGCGCCCGAGGAACCCCGCATCCAGTCGATGGTCAGCAGCAGCGAGGCCACGGTGTAGACGAGGAAGCCCAGGTTGTACATGCGGACGCGCCCGTATATGTCTCCGAGGCGACCCAGACTGACCACCAGCACGCTGCTCACGATCAAGAAGCCGAGGATCATCCACAGCAGGTAGAAGCTGTTGCCCGGGACCAGCGGGTCGAGGCCGATACCTCGGAAGATGTCGGGCATGGCGATGAGCATGATCGACGAGTCGATGGTGGCCATGAGGACGCCCAGGGTCACGTTGAACAGCGCCACCCATTTGTAACCGTCGGAGGGGTCGCGCTCGCCCGTACCGGGGGAACGAAGGGGATGCGGCTCGACTGCTATGGGGCCCTCCTCCTCTGGCCGACGCCGGCACCGCCGGAGCGCAGTGGTTTGTCTCGCTAAATATCTTAGCGGGTGACCCGGAAAGTTCGGCAAAGGCCGAAGGGTCCGTTATGCGTACCTCTTCGGGCCGCTCGCGGAAGGACCGGGGACGCGTCCAACCGCGAAATGCCCTCAACCGGACGTCCACGACGCCGATGTCGTTGGCGAGACCCCACCGCCCGCCGGGCCCGACGACTGACGAACCCTATGAAAGCCCTCGTTGTAGACGACTCCGGATCAGCGCGCACCATCGTGGCGCGGATCCTCGACTCCCTCGGGATGGACGAGATCGCCGAAGCCGACAATGCCCGTTCGGCGCTGGAGCTGCTCGAGCAGGGTGAACTGCCCGATGTCGCCCTCGTCGACTGGCACATGCCGGTCATGAACGGCTTCCAGTTCGTCTGCACGGTCCGCGAACGGGTGTCCTGGCGGCGTATGACCATCATGATGATGACCACCGAGAACGAACACGACGAGATCGTCCACGCCCTCGCCGCGGGGGCCACCGAGTACCTCATCAAGCCCTTCACCGCCGAGACCCTCACCCACAAGCTGTCGCTGCTCGGCCTCAACCCGGCGGTGGGGGTCACGGCCGCCTGACGGGCCGGACCGGGACTACCGGCGCCGGGCGGGTCCCGGTGCCGGGGCGAGCAGCGACTCGGCTTCAGCGGCGCTCAGGGATTCGGCCGGAGCGAAGGGATGGGCCCGAGCGGCGCGCATCATCTCCTGGGGGTGGCAATCTACGACCGGGGCGTCCGACCCGGCCCGCAGCCCGACGCCGGCCCGGCGCAGCGAGCCCATGCGGATCAGCCAGGCGCGCTCGACCTCGGTGAGCTCGGCCCGGTACTTGGCCTGGCGGTGCACCAGGAACGAGGGGTTCACCACTACCAGGGCGCCGGACGCGGCGATGCGCTCGACCTGTTCGGGGAGGCACAGCGAGTTGTGCTCGATACGGTCGGTGCGGCCCGGCGGAGGGGGCGACGCCTCGAGGGCCCCGAGCAGCGAATCGAGGACGTCGATGTCGACCACGTGGACCGCGACAGGGAAGCCGAGGCGGTGGGCTTGGCCCACCTGGCGGGCCAACCGGTCGGGGTCGTCGGGCGCCGGCATGATCTTGGCGTGGCCCACGCCGACCCGCCCGACCGAAGCGCCGTGACCGGGTAGGTCGGCGATGTGGGTCACGCCGACCATGGCCGTGACGTCCTGGCGGATCACCCCCGAAGCCACCCATTCGGCGAGCAACTCGATCTCTGGCCGACCGTTGGTGTGGGTGGCGTCGACGAATGCCGACACCCCGGCCGACTCCCAGCGGGCCGATGTGGCGGCGGCGGCCTGGCGTAGCGCTCGCGCCGCTAGCCGCGGCACCCGTTCGAGCAGGTCGTGGCGATCGACGAGCAGGCCGTCGGGATGATCGGGGATGCCCGCCTCGGCCAGCGCCGAGGTGTTGAGCACGGCGGCGTGGCCGCTGCGGTGGTGCAGGACCACGGGCCGCCCCGGCACCGCCCGGTCCAGGTCATCGCGATGGGGGTGGCGCTGCTCGGCGAGCCGCCACTCCTCGTAGCCCCAGGCCCGGACCCAACCCTGCGGCGGAGCCCCACCGGCGATGGTCGCAACGAGAGAGGCCAGGTCGGCCGCCGCGCTCACGTCGACCGAGAGCAGGGTGGCGGCGGCCGCCATGAAGTGCACGTGGTGGTCGGTCAGGCCGCCGGACACGTCCGAGGCGCTACTGGCCGATGGGAAGGCCGCCGTCGACGCGGATCAGCGTCCCGGTGACGAAGCTCGAGGCGGGACTGGCGAGGAAGACCGCGGCGCTGACGATCTCGGGCGGCTGGCCGGGCCGGCCGAGGGCACTGGGCGTGGACGTCCGGGCCTCTTCGGTCCACCCCTTGGCGATATCTGTGAGGAACGGCCCCGGCGACAAGGTGTTGACCCGGACTTTCGGGCCGTACTCGGCGGCAAGGGAGCGGGTCATGGCGTTGAGCGCCGCTTTGGCGCTGCCGTAGGGCACGACCCCGGGCAGCGGCATGAGAGCGCCCGACGAAGAGACGTTGATGATGGAACCGCCGTCCCCCTGGCTCATGCGGTGAGCCACCTGGCTGGCCAGTCGGAACGGCCCCTTGAAGTTCAACCCCACGACGCTGTCGAAGAGCTGCTCGGTGACCTGATGGCTGGGCATCGGGGGGCTCATCCCGGCGTTGTTGACCAGGATGTCCACCCGGCCGAACTCCCCGTAGGCCGCCTCTACCAGGGCGTCGAGGGAGTCCCAGCGAGCGGCGTGCACCGCCACCGCCAGCCCCCGACGGCCCCTGGCCCGGACCTGGTCGACGACGGCCCGGCAGCTGTCGATCTTGCGGGAGGCCACCACCACGTCAGCTCCCCGGT
Organism: Acidobacteriota bacterium; assembly: GCA_028876385.1. GTDB lineage: Bacteria > Actinomycetota > Acidimicrobiia > Acidimicrobiales > Palsa-688 > JAKCDU01. Next base: position 30,506 of record JAGWSF010000103.1, read on the forward strand.
CGGCGAACGCCAGCACCATTTCGCGGCCGAGACCCCGGCTCCCGCCGGTTACGAGGGCGATCTTCCCGGTCAGGTCGAACAGCGGATCGGTGGGCGCCACGCCGCCCAAGCGTAGGGCGGGCACGGTCGGGCCGACCAACCTTCAGAGGGAATCCGGCTCGGGTACCTCGGTGACGAAGTCGATGAGCGATTCCACGGCCCCGACCAGCGGGGGCTCCAGGTCGGCGTAGGAGCGAACGGACCCGAGCAGCCGCTTCCACAGACGACCGGGGTCGGGTTCGCCCAGGTGCTCGCAGATGCCCTCCTTCCAGGATCGCCCCCGGGGTATGACCGGCCAGGCTCCGATCCCGATCACCCCCGGTCGGATGGCCTGCCACACGTCCACATAGGGCGTTCCGGCGATGCGTACGTGGGGGCCTCCCAGCCGGCCGGCCACCCGCGACTCTTTGCTCCCCGCCACGAGATGGTCCACCAGGACGCCGAGCCGGGCGTCGGCGCCGGGAGCGAACTCGGCGATGGCCGACTCGAGATGGTCGATGCCGTCGAGGCGCTCGACCACCACCCCCTCCACCCGCAGGTCGTCCCCCCAGACCTTCTCCACCAGTTCAGCGTCGTGCACCCCCTCGACGAGGATCCGACCGGCCCGGGCCACCCGGGCCCGGGTCACACCGGGGGCGACCGATCCCGACGCCGTGCGGGCCGGGGGGGTGGCCGGCGCACGGGCGGGCCGGATCAGGGTCACCGTCTCCCGGCCCACGGCGAACGCCCCCCGGTGCAGGGAGAACAGACGCTCGAGGCCGGTGTTGGGGGAGCGCAGCACGACCGCAGCCTGGTCGAATCCCACCACCCGACCGGTGAATCGCGACCCCAGATGGGTCACCAGCAACCCGGTCTCGGCGGCCACCTCCCGGTACTCGCGACCCCGGCGCCACTCCCCGTCGACGGGACCCGACAGGATGCCCCGACCCGGCCCTGACGTCATCCCGGTGTCCCGTTCGTGCGACCCTTCGGCATCCGTCGAGGGTATATCCCGCGTGGTCCACCCCCGCCCCGTTTGGTTAACCTGACCGCCGATGGCGCGGGTGGACGCAGTATCTGTCTGGTTCGACGCGCCCGGTCAGCGGCTCATCCGCCGCGACCGGGCGGCTGGAGGGCGCGCCTGTCGCGCCACCGCAGGCCGAGAAACCCGCTCGGATCAGCGCAGCGCGGCCGCGGAAGGCTAGAGCCACTATCTACTCTGCACCTGTGATCCTCACTGCGGGGGCGACCCGGGTCACACCCACCCAGCCGCCCAAGCTCCGGAAACTACCGGGGCTCGACGGTCTGCGGGCCATCGCCGTGGTGGCCGTCATCATCTACCACCTCGACCCCCACTGGCTCCCCGGGGGCTACCTGGGGGTGGACCTCTTCTTCGTCATATCCGGGTACCTGATCACCGCCCTGGTCCTGGGCGAGTACCAGAGGACCGCCACCGTCTCGCTGCGGCGGTTCTGGGCCCGACGGGCCCGGCGACTGCTCCCCGCCCTCGGCCTGGCCCTCGTCGTGGTCACCGTCGCCGCCGCCCTGCTGGCCCGCGACGCCCTGCCGCCCATGCGCTACGACGTTCCGGCCGCGGTGTTCTACGTGCTCAACTGGCGGCTCCTGTTTGCTCACGACAGTTACGCTGCCTCGTTCGGCCGGCCGCCCCTGCTCCTGCACCTGTGGTCGCTGTCGGTGGAGGAGCAGTTCTACCTGATCTGGCCACCGGTCCTGCTGGTGCTGCTGAGGCGCCGGGTGAGCCGCGCCCGAATCGCCGGGATCGCCCTGGGCGGAGCCCTGGTGTCGTCGTTGCTGATGGCCCTGCTGTACCAGCCGGGCCACCCCTCGGGGGTCTACTTCGGCACTGACACCCATGCCCAGGGCCTGCTCATCGGCTGCACCCTGGCCGCCGCCGTTCCGCCGTGGAGGATGCACGCCGCCGTCGCCCCGGCCGCCCGCAAGGTGCTGGAGTGCTCCGGTGTGGTGGCCCTGGTCGCGGTTGCCGCCGGGTTGGTGGTGCTCGGGTTCGACTCGTCGGTCACCTATCGGGGGGGCATGATCGCCGTCGACCTGGCCACCGCGGTGGTGGTGGCCACGGTGGCCCACCCCGCCAGCCGCCTCGGGGAGCTCCTGTCGCGCCAACCTCTTCGATGGCTCGGGCTTCGCTCCTACTCGCTGTACCTCTGGCACTGGCCCATATTCCAGCTGACCCGGCCCGGTCCCGATCTGAGCTGGCCCACCTTCCCCGCCACCGTCCTGCGCCTGACCCTGACCGTGGCCGCCGCCGAGCTCACCTACCGGTACGTGGAACAGCCGTGGCGCGACGGGCGGGCGGAGTTCATCCTCAGGGTGAGAGCGGCGAGTTCGTCGCGTCTGCGGGTGGGCGTCGCAGCCGGTGCGCTCCCCTTGGCGGTCATCCTCCTACTCGCCACCGGGCCGGGCTCCACCGAACCGGCCATCCTGGCCCGTGGCTCCACTGCGGCGGCCCGGACGGCGATACCTCTTCCATCGCCGCAGCCGGTCCCGACCGCGGCTACCGGCCCGTTCGGGCCCTTGGATTACGCCGGGGGTGGGCACTCCCCGCACCACGCCGCCCCGACCACCACGGTGGCGGCCCCCACCACGACCGTCGCCCCCACCACCGTTGCTCCGACGACGACCGTCCCGCCGGTCGACACCCTGCCCCCGCTGGGCCCCCTGCCGGCCACTGACGCGCCGGCGCTCGCCATCGGGGACTCGGTGCTGCTGGCGGCCAGCCCCACCCTGAGCTCGACGTTCGGGTCGGCGGTCACCGTGGACGCCCAGGTCGGACGCCAGGTCGAGACCGGGATCGCCCGCCTGGCCACTTACCGCCAGAGCGGCGCGCTGGCCCAGTACCGGACGGTGGTCATCGACCTCGGGACCAACGGCCTGTTCACCCCGTCGGAGTTCTCGCAGATGGCCGGACTCGTGGCCGGGATCCCCCACGTGGTGGTGGTCGACGTGCACGCCGACCGGTCGTGGATCCCGCCCAGCAACACCACCATCCAGCAGGGCGTGGCCGCCCACCCCGGCCAGATGACCCTGGCCGACTGGAACGCCGTGGCCGCCCCTCCCCTGCTTTATGCCGACGGTGTCCACCCCGACCCGGCCGGAGCGGCGGTCTACACCCGCGTGATCGAGAAGGCCCTGATCGGTCCCCCCGCCGGACCCTGATCGGTCCCCC
>JAGWSF010000104.1 GCA_028876385.1 Acidobacteriota bacterium
CTGGTGGACCACCTGTACCGGGAACTCGGCCGCCTTCGGTAGCTACGGCTTGGCCATCGCCCGGTACGGCGCCAGCAGCCCGACGCCGCTTCCGGCGTCGTGGCCGAGCTACCAGATCTGGCAGTACGCCGACAGCGGGATCTTCCCCGGAGACCAGGACCTCTTCGGCGGTAGCCTGGCCCAGCTCGTGCAGTTCAGTCTGGTCGGCGGGTCGGTGGCGGCCTCGTCGGTGCCGTTGAGCTGTGGGTCCGGCGGAGATCAGCGCAGTCCTCAGGACGCGTCGGTCCAGACCGGCGTGGTCATCTCCTCGGCGGGTACCTACCGGACCGAGACGGTGACCTCGACAGGGGTGCTGGCACCCATCGTCACCTCGGCCCCGGCATCGTCGACCCCGCTCGTGGCGGTATGGCAGAACAGCACCGACTGCAATGCCTCCCCGGGCTCCCGGAACGCGTGGGCGGTCGCCCCCAACGGCGCGGTCTACGGAGAGAGCTCGGCGAGCGGGCCGCCGGCCCGCAACCTGGGCGACCCCTCGAACGTCGCACTGGTGAGGCCCGTGGTCGGGATGTCACCGACTAGCGACGGCGCCGGCTACTGGCTGGTTGCGGGTGACGGTGGCATCTTCAGCTACGGGGATGCCCAATTCTTCGGCTCCACCGGCGGGGTGCACCTGGTGCAACCGATCGTGGGGATGGCCACCACACCCGACTCGCTCGGCTACTGGTTGGTGGCCTCCGACGGCGGTATCTTCACCTTCGGCGACGCTGGTTTCTACGGATCGCTCGGGGGCGTGCACCTGGTGCGACCGATAGAGGCAATGGTGGCCACCCCCGACGGCCAGGGCTACTGGATGGTGGCCTCCGACGGCGGGGTCTTCTGTTTCGGCGACGCCGTATTCAAGGGATCGATGGGCGGCCAGACCCTGTCGGCTCCCATCGCCGGGATGATCCCGAACGGTACCGGCTACACCCTGATCGGCCAGGACGGCCGGACCTATCCCTTCAGCTGAAGCCTCCTTCAACGTCCGCGGGATATCCGGGTCGGAGGGGGTTCAGAGCAGTGGGGCTATCGGATTGGGCGTGCCGTCCGGGTGAGCGCCACTTGAGAAGGGAGCGTTTCCGGGGGCGGACGCGAAGAAGGCCCCGCACGAGATGTGCGGGGCCTTCCTCTTCACGATTATTCCGGCGACGTCCTACTCTCCCAGGGGGGAACCCCCCAAGTACCATCGGCGCTGGCGGGCTTAACTTCCGTGTTCGGGATGGGAACGGGTGTGACTCCGCCGCTATGGCCACCGGAAACCATGCTCAGACTGCAGGACCCTGAGGGTCCTGTCCTTGAGCGTTCCATAGCGAGCACGAGCGTGAATGTCCCCAAGCCCTCGTCCGATTAGTACCGGTCGGCTGAACACATTGCTGTGCGTACACCTCCGGCCTATCAACGTGGTCGTCTACCACGGGACTTACCTGGCTAACCCAGTGGGAAATCTCATCTTGGAACGAGCTTCGCACTTAGATGCTTTCAGCGCTTATCCCTTCCGCAGGTCGCCAACCAGCCGTGCCCTTGGCAGGACAACTGGCACACGAGAGCTGCGTCCGTCCCGGTCCTCTCGTACTAGGGACAGCCTTCCTCAGATTTCCTACGGCTACACCGGATAGGGACCGACATCTCTGTTACCGCCGATCGGGAGCTGTCTCCCAATCGAGGGCCAGGGCATTTCTGCCTGGCTCTGCATGTCGCCATGCAGATCGGACCATCTCTTCACTCGTTCCTGGATCAGTTTCCGGAATGAGTGTTCGGCATATGGTCTCTGAGGATTCTCGATACAACCTCGCCTACGAAGACCGTCCGGTAGCGTCCACCACCGTTCATGGTGGTGGCGACCTCCAGAAGTTCTACGAATCCC
>JAGWSF010000105.1 GCA_028876385.1 Acidobacteriota bacterium
CGGTGACCCTGCGTGGGCGAGGGAGCGCTGCTGGTCTCGCCGCGTCCAGGATTTCCGGTCTTCCCACCTGGTCCGGGCCCGTCTCACGACCGTCTCACGCCCTGGTCCTACGGTGCCGTCGACCCGCTCGGCGAAGGGGGAAGTGACGCCCGAGCAGGCCCGAGTCGACAAGGAAGGCACGGACATGGCGAGCGCCGAAGAGGGGACCTCGGGGGATCAGCGGAGCCCCACCATGGGCGGACAGCCGTCATCGGCCGGCGCCCGCACGGCCCGCCGTGACCTCGCCCGCTCGGCCGAGCGTGGAAAGCGCGCCCGCCGGTCCCTCCGCGTGATCAGCATGCTGGGGGCCAGCGCTCTGGTGGCGGGACTTCTGGCCACCGCCTCCATCGTGGCGCCGGGTATCTCCGGCGCCGGAGCGGGTGGGCTCGATGCGTGAGGTGCGGGTTGTGAGAGCTCGGGCCACCATCAGGAGACCGGGCCGCTTCAGGGCCGCTGTCGCCGCACTGGTACTGCTGGGCGCGGCCTTGGCCGTGGTCGAACCGGCGCCGGCCCACGCCTCGTCCTACCCCGAGTGCACCAGCGCCCTCATCAGCGCCCGGGCTGACTGCGATGCCTACGCCTACCAGTTCACCGGGAGCGGAGGCGCCCAGAACGCCGGGGTCCCGGCCGCGACCATGAGCTTCTCACCCGACCCCCCGGTAGTCGGGCAACTCGAGACGGTGACGCTCACCAACGAGCTGGCCCCGTTCCAAGCCGTCTACAACCCCTCCGACCCGGCCAACACCAACTATTTCTGGGGCAACGCCAGCGTCACGCTGACTCCCCCCGGCCCCATCGTGTCGACCTCGCCCGCCACGAGCGCCGACATCGCCAACAACACCAACGTGGCTTCCGGTATCGCGACGTGGGGGAGCACCGCCTCCCTTTCCAGTAACCAGTCCACCGCGGCGTTCCCGGTAGGGCAGCAGTTCTCGGTCACCTACCGCGTCAGCGCAGCAGTGGCCAGCACCGAGGAAGCCTTCTGGACGCCCACGTACGGGATCCAGCCGCAAACATCGAACTTCGTCGGATGGGGAGGCCCGGGAGGTCCGGCGTCGTACCTGGTAACCGAGCGAACCGTACCGGCCGGAGTCAGCGCTGGGACACCGCCGACGGCGGGGATCAACTATCACCCGACCGGTTCGACGGCCAACCAGTGGGTGTTCGACGGGTCGCCGTCGATCCCCGGCACAGGTTCCACCATCACCAACTACGCCTGGGACTTCGGTGACGGCACCACGTCGCCGACCAACGCCTCGCCGACGGTGACCCACACCTACGCTTCGGAGGGCAACGAGACGGTGACGTTGACCGTCACCGACGCCGACGGCCAGACCGCCACCACGACCACGACCATCTCCCCGGCGCTGTCGGTGACGACGCTCAGCCACACCCCGACGACCATCGACGTCGGCACCGCGTTCACCGAGTCGGTCACCGTGCGCAACGACGGCACCACCACTGTGACCGGCGTGGCCCCCACCGCCAGCGTGATCGACCCGACCGTCGCCACCCTCGGCACGGCCTGGAGCCCGCCGTCGGCCACCATCGCCCCGGGACTGTCACAGACCTTCAACGTGGCCGGCACCGGGGTGGCCCAGGGCTCGACCACCGCCACCGTGTCAGCCGCGGGGACGGCGAACAGCACCACGGTGACCGCGCCGTCACGGAACGCCGCCCTGGCCGTGGCCCCCGCCGCTTTGGCCGTGACCCTGGTCAACCCGTCAGTCGTGTTGAGCACCACCCAGCCCACCACCCTCCAGATCCAGGTCACCGCCCTCGGCGCCCAGGGCGCCACCGCCGTGACCGTGGCCGACCCGGTCCAGACCGGCGGCGCCGGCGGGTTCCAGGTCATCTCCGGCCCGACCGGCGCCGACGTGGGCTTCACCCTGGCCACCCAGGGCAGCACCCACACCGTCACATTCCAGGTCCAGGCCACCACCCCCGGGTCGGCCACCTACACGGTCACCGCCACCGGAACCGACACCGCCACCGCCGCCCCGGCCAGCGCCACGGCGACCGGGTCGTTCTCCGTCGGGTCGATCGTGGTGACCACGACCGGCGACGAGGCCCTCACCGCCACCCAGCTGTCCACCGGGGTCTGCGACGTCGACCCGGCCACCGCCGGCAACCAGTGCACCCTGCGGGCAGCCATCCAACTGGCCAACTCCCTCGGCAACCAGGCGATCAGCTTCGACATCCCCGGCGGCGGCACACCCGACATCGCCCCGGCCTCGGCCCTGCCGCAACTGCAGTCGTCGGTCACCATCGACGGCACCACCCAACCCGGCGGCTGGGTCCAGCTCTCCGGCGCCGCCGAAGGTGGGACGGCGCCCGGTCTCACGGTGGCCGGCGGGGGCGCCGTCATCCGGGGTCTGGTGATCGACGGCTGGGCAAACTTCGCCGGAGTCTTCGCACTGGGCGGCTCCGGGACCCTGATCGCAGGGAACCGCATCGGCACCGATCCGACCGGCACCACCGCCGTCCCCAACGAATACGGCGTCTACGTCCAGACGCCCAACGTGACCATCGGCGGAACGGGCGGCACGTCGCTGTCGAGTTGCACCGGTGACTGCAACCTGCTGTCGGGCAACGATGACGGTGGCACCGTGTCGGCGGACAGCGGCGTCTACATAGCTGCGGGCGGGTCGGCCAATGTGGTGGGCAACTACATCGGTACCGACGTGACCGGCGAGCACGCGCTGGGCAACGCGGTCGGTGTTACCGACGCCTCGACGGCCGGCACCAACGCCACGACCGTCGGCGCCCCGACCTCTGTCACCGGTGCGGCGCCGGGCAACCTGATCAGCGGCAACCGCCAGGACGGGCTGGTCCTGGACGGGATCGACACGGTGCAGGGCAACCTGATCGGCGAGGACCGTTCGGGATCGCTCAGCCTGCAGCCGGCACAACCCTTCAACCCGCCCGACCTGGCTGGCGGCTCCGAGCTCGGCATCGGGGTTCTGGCCCGCAGTGGCGCCGTCGTCACCGTCGGCGGGGCGGTGCCGGCGGACCGCGACGTGATCGGCGGCTTCGGCAACGTCGGGGTGGTCGACGCCACCACGGTGCAAAACGACGAGATAGGCACCAACCCGGCCGGTACCGGGGCCATCCCCAATGGGGCTGGGACGGTCGGGGCCGGGACTGTCGTCGACAGTCTGCTGAGCGGCAACACGGGTACGGGGGTGGAGACCGCCACGGTGGTGCAGGGTGACCGGATCGGGACCACCGCCGATGGGCTGTCGGCGCTGCCCAACGGGTTCGGCGTGGCCGGTGCCGGACAGGTCGGCGGGGTACGCCCGGCCGGGTCCATCACCTGCACCAACCCGTGCAACCTGATCTCCGGCAACGTGGGCGCGGCGGTCAACTCGGCCTCGAGCGTGGAGGGGAACTTCATCGGCACCAACCTGGCCGGGACGGCGGCCATCCCCAACGGCTCGAGCGGTCCCCAAGGGCTCGACCCGGCCGTTCGTGGCGTCGGCGAGCTCGGTGGCCCGAGCGGCGTGGTGGCCCGCGGCGTGTGCGATCAAGCCTGCAACCTGATCTCGGGCAACGCCGGGGCGGGCGTGCAGATTGGGGCGGTCGCGGGAGGCATGCAGGTCCAGGGCAACCTGATCGGCGACAGCATCGACCTGGCGCCTCTGGGCAACCAGCAGGCGGGGGTCTACAGCCAGACCGGAGAGAATGGTGACCTGGTCGGCGGCGACGGTGACCTGGGCAACGTCATCGCCCACAACGGCCGTGCCGCGGTCGAGGTGGAGTTCCAGAGCGTCGTGCCGGCGGTCGAGGGCAACGCCATGATCGCCAACGTCGGTGGCATCGTGGTCGATCAGGGCTTCAGCGGCTACGCGCCAAAGACCCCGGTCATCGCCACGGCGGTGCGCACCCCGGGCCAGGTCTCGGTGACCGGTGACGTCACGGACCTGCTCACCTCCCTCGCCCTCTCGGCCCGAGTCGATCTCTACGCCAGCGCCTCGTGCAGCGACGGCCCCCAGGGCCAGGTGCCCCTCGGGAGCGTCGCCATCGGGGTGACCAGCAACGGCTCGTTCAGCGTGACCGCCGCCTCGGTGGCCCAGTCGCTGCCCTACGTCGTGGCCACCTCGACCGAGTCGGGCGCCACCTCACCGTTCACCGCCTGCTTCCCGATCTCGACGGCGTCGACCACCACGCCCGTCGTCGGCCAGCCGGTGACGGTGCAGACCCCTGGCTTCACGCCCGGCGAGCCGGTCAGCGTCACCCTGCACTCGGCCCCGGTCCTTCTGGAGACGACCACGGCCGACGCCAGCGGAGCCGTCAACGCCACCGTCACCATCCCGGCGGGTACGGCGCCCGGCGCCCACGAACTGATCTTCACCGGGTTGACGTCGGGAACGACCGTGATCATCCCCGTCACGGTCGCGTCGGCCGGCGCCGGCTACGACCTCGTAGGCGCCGACGGCGGCGTCTTCAGCCTCGGTGATGCGGGCTTTTATGGCTCGGAGGGTGGTGTGCGTCTGAACAGTCCGGTCGTGGGGATGGCGTCGACGCCGTCTGGGCGGGGGTATTGGCTGGTGGCGGCGGACGGCGGGGTGTTCGGGTTCGGGGATGCGGGCTTTTACGGCTCGGAGGGTGGTGTGCGTCTGAACAGTCCGGTCGTGGGGATGGCGTCGACGCCGTCTGGGCGGGGGTATTGGCTGGTGGCCGCGGACGGCGGGGTGTTCGGGTTCGGGGATGCGGGCTTTTACGGCTCCGAGGGTGGTGTGCATCTGAACAGTCCCGTTGTGGGGATGGCGTCGACGCCGTCTGGGCGGGGCTATTGGCTGGTGGCCGCGGACGGCGGCGTGTTCAGCCTCGGTGATGCGAGCTTCCACGGCTCCGAGGGCGGGGCGCGTCTGAGCAGTCCGGTCATCGGGATGGCAGCCGTGCCTGACGGAGGCGGGTACTGGCTGGTCGCGGCGGACGGCGGCATCTTCACCTTCGGTGATGCGAGCTTCCACGGCTCCGAAGGCGGCCGCCGCCTCGACAGCCGGGTGGTCGGCCTGAGCATCACGAGCTGAGCCTCAGCGGCGCCGAGCAACCGAGGGGCCGGCACCACCGAGCCCGAGGGCCGCTCGGAGGTCAGGTCAGGCCGCGCCCCGGACCCGTTCGATCGCCTCCCGGTACCGCTCAGCGTCGTCGGGGTTGGCATCCCAGGCCGCCTCCAGCGCAGTGAGCGCTTCGACCTGCGAACCGCGCCGCTCGGCATCGGCGGCGAGAAACTCCAGAAGGTCCAGGTGGCGGTAGTCCACGCGGTGTCGGACGTGCTCCGCCCACGGCGCGTAGCGGTCGGCGGGCAGCAGCGGACCCGAGTGGAGGGCCAACGCCGCATAGGCGCGCATCACGGCCAGGGCACCGGTGGCCGACCGGGCGCGGTCGGCGGCGGCCAGGAATTCCCGCACGTCGACCCAGCACGGGACCAGACGGATGTGGTCCTCGTCGCGCACGACGATGTCCCCGGCGGCCGTGCGCAGCCTGGCCAGCACTTGGCGGAGTCGGCCCCTCGCCGTGCTCGCGTCCACGAGAGGGAAGAACGTGTCTAGGACCACCTCGACCGGGAGGCCTTCGTCGTGCAGAGCCAGCATCCGGGCCAGTTCACCGGGCATGCCGGCCGGAATGGCGACACTTGTTCCGTCGGCCCGGGTGATTCTCGCCGGCCCGAACAGGCGGACGATGAGTTGGCCGGGCGATGGGTGGACGGCCCGTTGCAGGCGGATGCCTCTGGCGATCTCCGACCCGGCTTGCTCCGCCAGCGCGGCCAGCGGCCAGGTCACCTCCGGCTCGCCGAGCAAGGCGACTAGGGGACTGCCGCATCTGACGGCGGATTCGAGACCGACCGCAGCCAGTTGCCCCGCGCCTTGGCGGCCCGCCCGGAAGGTGGCCCACGCCATCAGGAGATCGTGCCGCCAGACGAGTCGTTTCTCCAGCCAGTCCCTGCGCACCATCTCCTGCAGGACCTCGATCGCTTCCAGCGGGTCACCGCTGCGGGCCAGCAGCGCGGCTCGGGCCTGCAGCACCTCCGCGTCGTCGTCGCCGGCACGGGCTCGGCCTCGCTCGAAGTAGTGCTGCGCCCGACTCTCCAGCCCCAACCGGCTGAGCAGCTCGGCCGCGTCGAGCAGAAAGGTGGTGCCCATGTGGGCCTCGAACCAGTCCAGATCGGCTGCTTCGCGCTCGGCCTCGTTCAGCAGTCGCTCGGTGCGCCGGGCATCCCGGCGCGCCGCGGTCAGATGCGCCCGGGTCCAGGCGATGTTGCTCGGACCCATCGTGACGGTGCCGGGCTTCACCAGGGCTTGCGCGGCGTCGAGCTGGCGCTCCGCCTCGTCGAGATCGCCGAGCTCGATGAGCACATCGGCGTGAAAGGCGAGCGCCGGCGGCCGGCGCAGGCTGGACGGATCCCAGGTTGACAACGCCGCCCGGATGAAGGCTTCGGCTCGCCGGTAGTCGGCCGCACTCTGGAACCAGACCGAGTAGCCGCGTCGCAGGAGGGCCGATCCCAGCCATTCCCGATTGCCGAGGGCGCGGAAGTAACGCTCCGCGTCGGCGAAGGCCCGATCAGCTCGGGCGACGGTGGCGTCGGTCGCCATCCAGGCCAGGGCCTGCCCGGCGGCCAGACAGGCCCGGCCTCGGGCCACCGTCAGATCGTCGTCCGCTGCGGCCAGGACCGACTCGGCCAGCTCCAGTCCCTCACGCAGACGCATGTTTCTGCCCGTGTCCACGGCCCGCTCGGCCAGCAACTCGAGTTGCCAGTTGCGGCCCTCAGGGGGTGGGACAGTGCCCGCAGCGAGCACGACTTCGAGCCGGTCCAGGACGGCGGCCCGGTCGGCGTAAAGGCCCAGCGGCTCGAGGTACCACGCCTGGTCCAGCAAGACGGCCGGGTCGTCGGCTGGCGCAGGATCGCCTTCCTGCCCGGAGTCTCTCGGTGCCACGGCGTCGCAGGTTACCGCCCACCTGAGATCTCCATTCTCCTGGTGCGGGAGCGGGCAGTTTCATGGGGGACACTTGACTCATCCACGAACTTCCGGACAACTGGTCATTTACGTCTTGGTATCTGATCTGACACCAAGGCCGTGGTATGGTCGCCAGCGCGGATGCTGCCGTCACGCTCCGGCGAGTCCGGCTCAGCGCGGGGCTCTCGTTGCGGGCTCTCGCTGAGCGCGCCAACACATCGCACGCGACCGTGGCCGCTTACGAGGCCGGTCGAACGATTCCACGGGTTGACACCCTCGACCGGATCCTGCGGGCCGCCGGCTTCGTCTCGGACATCGTTACGTCTGCCCGACCGGATGCGACCGACGGCGACCGCGAGGCCAAAGGTCGAGAACTCCTCCAGGTCCTGGATCTGGCCGCTCAGTTCCCGGCCCGGCACGATCCCAGGATCACTTTTCCCTGATTCCCGACCGATGTCCGCGCATGATCCTCGACCCGGCGGGACTGCCGTACAAATCGTGTTCCACGATCCGAACTCGGTCGGCAGCTACCGCCATTGGCCGGGGTCGGTGGCACCCTGTCCGGACGTTCTGGGCTTACGATATGGGGCAGGCTTCGGCCAGCATGGACGACGGCGAGCGCCGAGCCGTCTGATTGGGTATCCACGATGACGGTATGCCTATGCTCGTACCGTCGAGAGATGCTGCGGCCGGGGCGGGCGCTCATTAGTTGGCGATACCGAACTTGCGCTTCGGCGTGGCGGCCTCTGGCAGCGGGAGCGCTCTGAGGTCCTCAGCGCGGCGAGCGAACGGGCCTCAGTCATGCCGTGCGAGGAATGACGAGACTCGGGGGCGGTTGGTGTGTCCATAACCGCCCCAGTTGCTGTTGAGTCTCATCAGAAGGTCTGACGCAAGCTCTCTTGTGGGAGCCGGTGTTCCGACTCCCGTGAGCGCAGAGTACGCGTCCGGGAGTCGGCGGTAGAGGACGCGACCCGTCCGCGCTAGGGGGGCAGGCGTCTGTTTTGGGGCGACTCTCCGATCGTAGCCGGCAGCACTAACGTGGCTATGTATCATTTGATACATATCTTTGATATGGACTCAGCCGTTGCGCTACCTGAGGTGGACGAGCCGATCGGATCGTTCTTGCGCAGGCAGAGGCTCGCCGGGCGGCTTACCCAGGCTCAAGTGGCGTCCAGGGCCGGGGTGGCCCGGCCCAACCTGGCTGCTATCGAATCGGGACGTCGAACCGTCTCTCCGCAAATGGCTATCCGTCTTATCGACGCCATCCGTGGCCGGGTCGCCCGCCGTCCCGTACTTGAAATGTCTCCATCGGTCTTACTCAACATCGAACTAGCCCGGATTGCGGCCGGTCATGTCGCGCAGGATCCGGATTCCGCCCGGGTTGCAATGTCCGAGCTGCTGACCAAGCTGAGGGCTCGCGATGACGGCAGTTCAGCCATTTGGCTGGACGACTGGGAGGCCATCTTGGAACGCTGGGACCTGGTCGAAGTCATTTCGCTATTGATTTCGACCGATCCTGAAGCAGTTGAGCGGCGCAAAATGTCACCGGTGAGCGCGGTCATCACCCCATCCGAGAGAGACGAAGCTGTCCGCGCAGCTCGAGCGCTCTGGCGTGCGACGCGACGAGTTTCGTGACGCCCTCCGCCGGGCGGCGGAGATCACCGGAGACATCGACCTGGTGGTCATCGGTTCGCAGTCCATACATGGAGCGTTTGCTCCGGCCGTGCTCCCGCTTGCGGCTACGGCGTCGGGAGAGGTCGACATCATGGCTGCCCAAGACATCGATGGTGACAAGATGTGGCTGCTCGCCGGTCGGGGAGGGGGATGGGGTGATCTGGCTGAGATCGACGGGGTCGACATAACCACGGCGACCCTGCCTGAAGGTTGGGTCGACCGGCTGATCGCCTTCCCCCTCGACGACCAGCCCGACTGTGTCATTGGATGGTGCCTCGACCCCCAGATCTGTTTGCCTCCAAGGCTGTCGCTGGTAGGGAGAAGGACCACCAATTTGTCGAGGCGCTGGTGGACGCAAACTTGGTCGATCCGGCCGTTCCCCTCGAGAAGGACGGTCTGGCCCTCGGACAGCAGGTAGGCGCCCACGGTGATGGACGGGACGTACACGGCGGCGGTGAGCAGGGTGTACCGGGCCGCCCTCGGCCCCGCCAGCTCGCCGGCCAGGAGGCCGAGAAGGGCGACGGAGACGGTGCCGAGCCCGGCCTGCACCAAGCGGGCGGTCAGGACGGCCGCGTGACCGGGCCCGGCGAGCCAGTAGATTGAGCCGAGGAAGTAGGTGTAGCCGGGCGGCCGGTAGGCGGTCGGGTGACCGCCGAGGAGGGGGTAGGCCCCGGTACGGGCGATACTGCGGGCCAGATAGGCGAAGGCCCGGTCGTGTGGCTGGGCACGTAGCCCGGGGTGGCCAGGACGTAACCGACGCGCAGCGCCAGCGCGAGAACCAGGATCGACACAGTGGGCCGCCGAGCCGTTACCACGACGAATCGGACGAGGCGTCCATCACGAACATCGTGTGGAGCAACGTTGGTCGTCGCGAAGAGCCCGGTTCGTGATGCCGGCTCGCTAATCGATCTCGTGTCTAGTTCATCGCCGACCCGATGAGGATAGGCGATCCTGAGTCGGAGATCGGCACCGCCGACGGTCTGTGAAGAGGAGGTGCAGTTGAGGAGCTGTCCGCCAACGGAAAAGGGATGCTGTTCCGAGCAGATCGTCCACCAAGCGTTCCCGGCTGAAAGCGGAACAGCTACACTATTCGTCGGAAAAGCAGCTTAGCTGCCCGAAAGGGGAAAAAGATGCCTCAAGATGCAGGATGGTGCAATGCGCCTGACGCTGTAGAAGGTGTAGCCGTTCAAGCCGGCAATGGTGGCTACTACTACAACGTCACCAGCAGAGTTCATGATCTACCAAACTTAAGAATTGTGGCCAACCACATCAGTCTGGTTTCTTCTATCTCGGACAAAGTACACGTCACCTGGGAGCTCGTCGCCGTGGACGAGAACGGAACCCAGATCAGTAATGATCCCTATGATGCGAAGCTCTATCACTGGTTCAACATTGATAGCGAGACGGGCAGCCACTCTGTCGACCGGTCTGAGAACGAATACGGCTCCAACTATGCAAATCTTGTCCAACGCTATGCCGGACTGCCGGATGACATTGTCGATGCCGATAGTGAGCTGCAGCCTTACTCTGCTGAGTTGATGGAAGCCTTTGCCGAGGAATTCGCCAAGGTAAATCCGTAGCATCGCCGCCATCGCCGAGGCCACCCGAGGTCAGTGGGTTCGGATTGCAAAGATCCATGTCTGCAGAACTAGCTCGGCGCTTTGATACCCAGCTCGACCGGGTCAACGAAGAACCGGGGTGAATCGCCACGGCCAGGCCTCGCTTGGTGAGGCGTCGCTACTCGGGTGCAGGCGTGCGTTTCTAGCGCGGCGGGTGGATGGTCCGGCCCTGGGCGAGCATGGCGACCAACTGCTCGATGCGCTTTTGCCGGGTCTCGGTCCGTTTGGCGGTGGTCACCCTGTACAGGACGGCGTAACGGTTGGCGGAGTCCAGCCGCTCGAACATGTCCCGGGCGGCCGGGACGGCGGCGAGGGCGGAGGCCAGATGTCGGGGACGGTGATGGAACGTTGTCCTTCGTAGGCGGCGTCCCAGCTGCCGTCGGCCCTGGCCGCGGCGACGGCTCCGAGCCCGGCCGGTTTCATGCGGCCCTGGTCGGTGAGCCGGTCGGCGATGCTGACGTTGCGTTTGGACCAGGCGCTCCCCGGCCGTCGAGGAGTGAACTTGCGGCGCAACGTCTGTTGGTCGCCCCGGGCTATCTGCCCGTCGATCCAGCCGTGGCAGATGGCTTCTTCGAGGGCCTGGTCGTAGGTGAGGCTGGTCGGCTCGGTCACCCCCTTCTTGGCCAGGAGCAGCCACACCCCCGGCGAGGTGGTGGCGTGGCGGTCGAGCCAGCGGGCCCAGCCCGGCGCGTCGGGAACCGTCAACTCTCGTAGTCCGCCTCACCAAGTCGTAGGCGCATCTCCCGCCCACCGGGCCGGTCGGCGAAGCCGAAGGAGCGGTACAGCGGCAGCCCATCGGGGGTGGCATGAAGCTCGACGCGCTCCACCCCGTCTTGGCGGAGCCGGTCGAGCAGGAGTTGGAGGACCCTCCGGGCCATTCCCCTTCGACGCCAGCGAGGATCGGTCGAGAAAGACGAGAGATAGGCGGTCATACCGCTCGGGTTGGTCGGTGACGGTATCCGCGGGGACAGACCGGCCAGCCCTGAGCAGGCCAGCCCGGAGCCATCCGGGGCGTCTACGACCGCTCCGATAAGACTGCCGTCCGCCAGTCCTTCGCGCAGGTGGGCGAGGCACGCCTGGCGCCATGCACGGGCCGAGGCGTCGACGCCCATCGACTCGAACATCACCACCCGCAGCCGCAACAGTTCGGCGGCGTCATCGGGAACAGCAGGGCGGGCGCTGATGGTCATGTGAACCACCCTGGCACGAGATCGCCGGCGGCCCGCAAACGCCTTTCACGAGACCGCCGACTACTTGGTGTCGACGAGGATCACCGAGACCGGAGCGGACCGGTGTCGGCGGGCATCCTGCCCATGGCCTTCGCTCCCCGCATGGCGAGGGCCTCGTGGCGGGTCATGGGCTGTCCGGCCAGGTGACGAAGGGCGAGATCAACCGCCTCGGTCCTGCTCCGCAGGTC
Source organism: Acidobacteriota bacterium (assembly GCA_028876385.1). GTDB lineage: Bacteria > Actinomycetota > Acidimicrobiia > Acidimicrobiales > Palsa-688 > JAKCDU01. The sequence goes on from JAGWSF010000105.1 coordinate 11,712, forward strand.
GTAGCGTGCCATGATGACCTGCACGTAGGTGTCGTCGATCTCGATGTTCGTGCGAACACGACCC
>JAGWSF010000106.1 GCA_028876385.1 Acidobacteriota bacterium
CTTCGCAGGCAGCGGAAGACAGCTCCACCACGATTCCGGACTGCGCTGTGTCGGTGCCGGTTCGTGACTTAGCCGTTTTTGCTATCGCCGTCAGTACGAGCGGCCGTGTTTGTTGGGAGACGCCACTCAGCCAGCCAGTCGGGACTCATTCCTCCTCCAGCCCGTTGCTATCTGGCGGCTCCGCGTATCTCGATTCGGACGGTTCGGTATTTGCGGTCAGGCTCAACAATGGCCTGGTGGCCTGGCGTTGGAACTCTGGCAGTCCACCCTCGAACGGCGATGACGCGGGCGGTAACGAGATGCTCGCCGTCAGCAGCGGCGCGGTGGTGGTCGCCACCAAGGGCCAGGTGAGCAGCTGGGTACTCGCCGGTCTGGATGAGCGAACCGGAAGGATCCGCTGGCAGCGACCCGAACCCGACCAGCTCGGTACCGGGCCCTACGACAGCGGCGACGGGAAGATCGCCTTCACGGGCTACACCGGCCCTGTGATCGAAGTCGTCAACGACGCAAACGGCGCGCTGCTCTGGCACAGACCCGGGCCAGCCCTTCCTTCGGGCCACGGGCTTGTGGCTGTGGCGAACCTGTTCAGCTCCGCCGCGGGCAACCTCATCACCGACAACCCCGCGGGCGGGGTCGAGGCCGTCAGCTCGTCGACCGGTCAGGTGCGATGGCGCTACCCGAAACCGGTGAACGACGCCACCGTCGTCGATGGGCTGCTTCTACTCGAACCCCATCCCGGGACTCCGCCCGCCTATGACGTGGCTACGGCAGCGGTCAACCCGACCACCGGGCAGGTCCTGTGGTCCTACCCACCCGTCGACCCCGGCGGCTCGATCTTCTTCGACCCCGGAGGCGCTCTCATCCACACCGAGATCGGCCCCGCAACCGGCCAACTCAGCCGCGTCAACCCACAAACCGGACACAACACCTGGACCGTGTCGACCGAGGCATACACAGTGGCCGCCGCCGGACCTGTGATCGCCGATGTCGAAAGCACCGGCAACCAGCAGGGCACCGAGTCGATCGTGGGCCGCAACCCCACTACCGGCGCCGTGCAGTGGAGGACCACAATAAGCGTGGCCCCAGTAATACACGCTCAGCTACTCGCTATCGACGGGCCGAGCGGCCAGGTCCTTGTGCTTCAATCCGGCCAGCAGCTCGACGCCTACAACCCTGGCACCGGGAAGCTGGCCTGGCAGCTCGACCTGCCCGCTGACACAACGGTCGACGGATACGCCGTGGCTTCAGGCGGCCTACTGATCCAGGCCTCACAGAGCCAGTACCAACTCCAGGGCCACTGAGCCAACAGTACAGAACAACCCGATTAGGCCATCCCCCCCTCAGCCTCGGGGCACGAAATAATCGGCGATCTGCTCGAGTGTTGGGCTCTGCTCTATCACGGTCTGTGGTCGAGATGCCGTCATGGACCGAGGGTGACGACTTGGACGGGGCCGCTGATTGGCGACAGTCCGCCGGGCCATCCGGTGGCTGCTGGCGGCTGTACGCCGCGTCGCAGTTGACCGATGACGAGGGAGGTGACGTGCGTCTCGAGATCTGCGGCGAGCGCTGTCCAGAGGGGCACCTGGACCGGTTGACGGCGGGCGTAGATCTCCAGGGTGCGCTCATGACGGCGACTTATGTCGTGGCGGTCGAGGGTGTTGTCGCGCGAGCCTGCGACGAGAACGGTGCTCGTCTGGTCACGTGCGGGGTGGGGTTCGATGTTGACGCGAAGCTCGTTGCGGTCCCGGGTCGTGTGGAGCCGCCACAGTTCCACCTTGCCTTTCTCATGCCAGGCGAGGACGGCCTCGAAAAAGCGTTCTGGATGACCGTCTGGCACGATGCTCGCTGCGGACCAGGCGACGTAAGCCTCTGGGAGGGCGGCGCCTGCCCGGGCGATGAAGGTTTCGGGCAAGGCCGCGACGGCTCGAACGGAGGCCATGGCGTCGGCGAGCGCGCCGATGAAGTTGCTGCCCGCAAAGTCCGAGACTCCGGCAACACCACCTGCGTGTGCACCTGCCCGGAAGACCTTCGGCGGGCCGGATGTCACGACGGGACGGCCGCCGACGAGCTTGAAGTAGGACGAGTCTGCAGCGATGGCTGCGCTGGTCAGGCTGGCAGCGCCGACGACGACGCTCATTGGTACGCGCGCTCTCGTCCACGCTCGGTTGACGGCCTCTCCCATGAGGGCAGCATCGGCCCTCGGCGTTGCGAACGACGCCACGGTCTCCTGGTCACGCTGTCGGGCCCCGGTGGCCGAGGGCCGCCGCAGGTAGGAGCTCGATGCCGAGCAGGTTGGCTACCGCGCAGGCCTGAAGCATCGTGATGGGGGCGTATCCGTCTGCGAGACGCCGGAGCTGGGCAGTGGAGATGTGAAGGGATGCTGCGAGGTCGCTCTTGGCCAACTTGTTGGCGCGGCGGTGGGTGTCAAGTTGGCGGGCGAGGCGCTGCTGGATCCTGATGGCGGTGGCCACCCGGGGTTCGACCCGGCCTTGATGGCGGGGTTGTCGGTGTCCCAGGCGCCGGGCTGTTCGAGCATGTCGCGTGGGACGTAGGACGGCGATCGGGGCACTGCATACGGTGCTAGTGGCTGGCTGATCGGCGTTCAGGGGTTCGAGCGGACATAGTTCCGCGTATCGGGTGTCAGATGCGCGTTCTGGGCGGCGTGCGGCTGCACCGGAAAGTGCTGACCGGACCGGTCAGCGCCGTGTTCTTGACGCTCGTCCCGAAGCCATCTGAGGAGGTGCTGGCCCGTCTGGCCCGCTACGCGCCGCGCTGCCTGCCGGCGGGGCAGTGGGACCTGGCCGGTGAGGTGGTCCGGGCGGCGGTGGTCTCGGCCGGGCCGGTCGACGCAGAGGACGCCAAGGGTCTGGTGTCGAGACTGTGCCTGTTCCTGGCCGGGCCGTGCGGCTGGGACCGCGCCGGCGTCCCCGACCTGGCCGGGCTGCTGGCCCGGTCCGGGATCGACGCCCACCTGGACCGGCTGGCCGCTGCGGGGAAGAAGCCGAAGACCCGGGAGAACCATCGGGCCGACCTGGCCCGCATCGCCCGTGGCCTGGCCGGGCTGGCCACCCGTCGTAGCCGGGCGACCACCAGTACGCCGGCAACCTCCGCGTTGGCCGCGTGCCTGGTCGGGTTCTCCGGGTCGTTGGTGTCGGTGGCGGCGGCATGGGAGAAGCTGACCGGGGAACGGCTTCGCCGGGAAGATCTGGAACCGGTCACCGGTCTGGTCGCGGGCGGCGAGTTTGCGGCGTGTGCACGGGCGGGCGATGCCGGCACCTTGGCTCGACCGTCCGGTCCGGCTGCCTTGGCGGTCGTGCCTGACGCTCCTACGACCGCTCAGGAGGTTGCCGCCACCACTTCGTCGCAGTCATCTGGCGCGCCCGAACCGGCGCGTCCCATGAGCCGTGCCGCCGCCCTGCGGTATGCACGTGCCGCCAAGGCCGCCGCCGATAGCGCCGCTGCCGGACCTGTCCTGGCCGACCCGCCGGACAAGTCGGCTTTGGCGCCGGGGGTGGCAGAGGCCATTGCCCGTTTCACCCCGGCCGATGTTCCGTCCGGACGGTGGGTGGAGCTGCGCCCGGTGTGGGAGCGGCTGATCGTCGGCTACGCCCCGCCCCGGCCAAGCTCGGTGGGCAATCCGGCGTCGGTGCTGGCCGGTTTCTGCGCCTGGGCCCGGACCCGGCCCGGCCGGCCCGACCCGGCCGGCTGTCTTTCCGCCGCAGAACTGCTGGCCTTCGGGCTGGTCGACGCCTACGACGAGCATCTGGTCGAGGTTGGTGTGCCCGACGGGTCGAGAGCCACTAAGCGCTCCGTCGTCCGCCGGGCCCTGCGCTCACTGGATGGGCGGCCCCCGTCAGCCAAGATCGCCTACCAGCCGGTCGCCGGCCCCTACAGCCCGGCCGAGGCGGCCGCCCTGGCCCGCCTGGCCCGCAACCAGCCGACAGCGGGCCGCCGCTGCGAGCTGTGCTTCGTGGTCGGCCTCGGTCTCGGCGCCGGCCTCGACGGCCGGGACCTGCGCCACGTGAACCGGTCCGGTTTCGCCGAGGTCGACCTCGGCGAGGACCGTCCGGCGCTGGCTGTGACCGTCACCGGCGGAGACCGGCCCCGCACCGTGATCGTCCGACGCGCCTACGAACCCTTGGTGAGAGAGGCGCTCGCCTGGCACGACACCGCCCGGCGAGGCAAAACGGCCCCGATCCTGGGCCGGTCGGCCACGCGGCGCAACATCACCAACCCGGTCATCGCCCATGCCGTAACCGCCCGGGCGGGCGAGACCGTCGAGGTCGAGGTCAACCGGCTGCGGGCCACGTGGCTGGTGGCCGCCATGTGCGCCCCGGTCCCCCTCGCCACGCTGCTGGCCGCCGCCGGGCTGCGCTCGGCCCGCACGCTGACCGACCTGCTGGCCCACTGCCCGACGCCGGACCCTGACCAGGTTGCTGTTGCGCTCGCCCACCTCGAGAAGTGTGACCCCGGCCAGGGACCGGGCCGGCCGTGATCCGCCGCTGCGAGTTCGACCGGGCGCTGGAGCTGATCCACCGCTCCGGCGTCCATCGGGACATCGAGGCGCTGCTGCGACCCGACGGCGCAGGCGGCCGGCCCCGCCAGCTGCGCGTCGACGTGTTCCTCGCCGGGCTGCTCTGCACCGTCGTCGAGAAGAAGACGATGGCGCTCACCCTCCTACACAAGCTGCTCACCCGGGACCTGGCCCGCTCCTACCAGACCGCCCTTGGTGTCCGCATCGACGGCCAGCCCATCACCTTGCGCCAGGTGCGCTACCTGCTCGAGGCCATCGAGAAGAAGTTGGCCTTCACCGAGGACCGCGTCCCGGACCTCTCCGAGGTCGACCGGGTCGAACGCCGCCAGGCCCTCCAGCGCATCTACGACCGGATCCTCGCCGCCACCACCCCCGAGCACCTGCCCGCCTCCGGCGCCTACGCCACCGACGCCAGCGCCGTCGCCTCCGCCGCCCGCGGCAAGCGCCGCCCTGCCGACGCCACCGCCGCAGACACGGCCACCGCCGACGCCGAGGCGGCTGCCGCACGCCAGCTGCCCGCCGACGCCCAAGCCAGCGCCGCCCGGGCGTCGGAGGAGGCAGCGAAGGCCAAGACCGGCAAGGGCCGCCGCGCGAAGGGGACCGGAGGGCGCACGACCTCTACCGGTGACCCCGTCGCCCCCACGGTCCCCGCTCCGGCCGGCACGGACGGCGGCGACGGGGCGGAGCCGACCTCCGGGGAGGTGACCGCCGCCGATGTGGCCAAGGTCGTCACCGAGCTCGGCTACTCCTTCGACCCTGACGCCCGCTGGGGCTACCAGACCCGCACCTACGACAACCGCACCAACAAGAACTTCGGCTACCTGATGGTGACCTTCACCCGCATCCCCCAGGTCGGGGCCAAGACCGACCAGCCCATGCTCGTCGAACGCCTCGTGCTCATCCCCGGCAACGGCGACCCCGTCGCCGCCGCCCTGGACACCATCGACCGGCTCACCGACGACGGCTGCACCGTCACCGAGATCGCCGATGACCGCGGGTTCTCCTACGCCGTGCCCGAGAACTGGGCGTACCAGCTGCGGTCACGGCGCATCGAGCAGGTCCTCGACCTGCACGCCAACGACCGTGGGGTGCGCGACTTCGAGGGCCTGAAGATGATCGACGGCTGGCCGCACTGCCCGAACACTCCCGGGCACCTCGAGGTCATCGTCCGCCCCGCCCAGCTGTCCGTCCCACCGTTGAAGAAGAACGCCACACCACGCGAAGTCGCCGAGCGCGACGAGAAACTCGAGGCCATCGCCGAGTTCCGGGCCCTCATCGCCGAGCGGCGCACCTGGGCGTTCCGGCGCACCGCCGGACCCGACGCCAGCGGCAAGGAGCACTACGAGTGCCCCGGCCGGGCCGGCTACCGCGACTGCAGCCACTGCCCCCTCTCCGGCTACCTGCCCGAAGGCACCCCGACCGTCGAGAACCCGCCCGCCATCGAAACCGCCCCCAGGTGCTGCACGCAGCGCACCGTGACCGTCTATGGCGACGTCACCCCCAAGATCCGCCAGCGCCTATACTGGGGCAGCGACGAGTGGATCGCCGCCTTCGTGCGCCGCACCCGCGTCGAGGCCGGCTACGGCAACCTGAAGAGCTCCAAGACCGAGAATGTCCGCCGCGGCTGGACCCACGTGGTCGGCATCGTCAAGACCGGCCTCATGCTCGTCATCGCCCAGGCCGCCGCCAACCTCCGCTGCCTGCGCGTCTGGTCCGCCCGCACCGGCGACCGGACCGACCCCCTCACCTGGGACGACCCCGAAGACCACGGCTTCGAGGAACTCGACCCCACCGGACAGCCCGCCACCGGACCCCCAGCCGCCTGACCCTCCCCACCGCAGCGCCCAGCCCGCCCGCCCTACAGCCGGCGGGCTACCAGCGCGTCACCCCACAGGGAGCCAGGCTCGTGAGACGAGCCGCAACACGGCCACCGCGGCCCAGCGACGGGCAGACCGGCCCGTTGACGGCCCGATCACGACGACAACCCCTGGCCCGGGCCACCCGAAGGCTCCCGGACCAAGGGTTTCGTCACTGCGAGGCCCGACCTTTCGGAAGGACCCCCCGGCGGGGTGGTTACGAAACCTCGAAGACGCAGGTAGCCGGGCTGCCGCTGCGACCAGGGCTCTGGTCTTGCACGCGCTTCGGGTGGTGGCTTGCACGCCCAGGCGCCCCACCTTCGAGCTTGGCTACGGCGAGATGGTAAGCGGTGTCCACGTCTGTCCGCCGTCGGTGGTGCGGTACAGATGCTCGGTTGCGTAGTGGGTCGGCCCTACTACGAAGCCGGTGGTCGGGCTGATGAACTCGAGGTCGGTCCAGCCGTAGAAGCTGCCGCCGTCTCTGATCTTGACGGTCCACGTGTGGGCTCCGTCGAGGGTTCCGTTGAGGGTGTCGCCGGCTCCTCCGACTGTGGCCAGGAAGGCGTGGCCGGCGCCGTTGTCGGCGAGGAGGGCGGGGGCGTTGTGTTGTGGCGGGTCTCCGAGACGCACCCAAGTCTGGCCGCCGTCGGTGGTGCCGTAGATGTGCTGCAGGGTGTTCTGTTCCTGGGACGACTGCTGGTTGTCGTAGCAGTCGATGAGCCAGGCCTGTGGGTGTCCGTAGGCGACTGAGAGGACGGATGCCCCTCCGTCGGCGACTGTGCATGGGTTGGTGCGGGGCTGCCAGTCGGCGCCTTGGTTGGAGCTGACCCAGATCCGGCCGACTTGACTGGCCGTGATTCCGGCGTTGGACAGGCCGGTTTCGAGCAGGACGAGGTCCGCTCCCGCGGAGGCGGTCTGGAAGTTCTGGCCCTGGCCTGGAGTGTCGGGGAGCGGTACCTGTTGCCAGGTGCTGGAACCGACAGCGGAGCGGTACAGCTGGTCCGGGCCAGAGTCGTAGTAGCCGGTCAGGGCGTAGACATAGGGCCCGTCGACCGTGAGAGTTTTGACGCCGGTGAGGTGCTGGTCGGTCCAGGTGCGACCTCCGTCGATGGTGGCGTAAAGGCCTGGGCCGAAGAGGTATCCGTCGGAGGCGTTGGTGAAGTCGATGTCGGTGACGGCCGATGACCGGTTGGAGTACCACCAGAAGGTGGTGGGCGGCGTGGGCAGGTAGGACCAGGTGCTTCCGCCGTCTCGGGTGTAGGCGACACCGACGCATCCGTCGCATCCGGTGCTGCCCAGCGCCCAGCCCTGGTCTGGGGTGATGAAGCTGGCGGCGGCGACGCCGAAGCCTGGAGGTTCGGGGGTGTTGCCTGTGGACGGGGGTGTCACCGGTGGGGATGCGAAGGCCAGGGTGGTGGTTGTGCTGACGGCCGGAGTGGACGGGGTGGTGCTGCTGGTGGCGACGAGCAGGCATTGGGGGGCGCACTTGGGCTCGCCGAACACCTTCGTGAAGTTGGCTGGGGCGTACTCGACTACGAAGGTCCCGCTGGCCGAGCCGCTCCGGTCGGTCACGAGTTCGCCCTGGGTGGGCGCGCTGCTGCATGGGACTGCAGGGATCAGGGTGGGGTTGGGGCACTCGGCCAAGGTCACCTTCTGGTTGGCTGGGAAGCCTTTTACGGTCACCTCGATGGTCTGTCCGTTGACGAGATGATCTGATGGTGAGGCGGTGACTGAAGTAGAGCTCCCTCCGCTGATGACCGTGACGGCACGGCTGTGACCGCTGGTCAGGGCCAGGGGGATGGCGACGGCTGCGACAACCGCTACCGCTGCTCCGGCGGCCACGGCGAAGCGCAGCCGCTGCTGCTGCCGGCGGGCCCGATCCCGTACTGCCTGCGGGTCGATGGCCCGTGGCGGTTCGCCGACCGCCGCGGTCATCATCTGCTTCAACTGGATCTCGAAGTTGGTCATGGCTGGGCCTCCTGAACCAGCCCGTTGAGGCCCGGCTGGACACGCAGGCGTTCCAGAGCTTTGGCGGTCGTGCTCTTGACCGTGCCGAGCCGGCACCCCATGACGTCCGCTACCTGGGCTTCGGGCAGGTCATCGAAGAAGCGGAGCACCACGGCCGCCCGCTGGCGGGCCGAGAGTTGAGCCAGCGCGGCCAGAATGCTCGTCCGCAGAGCGACCAGATCTGCCGGGTCGCCAACCGGGGGCGGCTGGACGGTCGCGTCGGGTTGCTCTGCCCGCCAGCGTCTCCGGCGAGCGCTCAGGAAGCTGTTCATCAGGGTGCGCCTGGTGTAAGCCTCGGGGTTGTCCGCAGTGGCCACCCGATCCCAGTGCCGCCAGGCCTTCGCCAGCGAGGTCTGCACGAGGTCTTCCGCCTCCTGCCAGTTCCCGGTGAGCAGCCACGCGGTTCTCTGGAGCCGGCTCTGTACGCCGGCTACGAAGGACTCGAAGTCGTCACCGCCCCCAGAAGCCATCAGGACTTCATCCTCTCCTCTCTGTCTGTATCGACGCTCCGGGTCCGAGAAAAGGTTCACTTCGTAGAGGCGACGTTCGGGTTTCGTTCGTAGCTCCGCCCCGGAGGCAGGGCGCACGTTGGCCCAGATCGGCAGGAGCATGGCCATGATCAGGGATACCGGCACGAGCAACATCTCCGTGACCATCACCATGATGAGGATGGTCAGGATGACCAAGTACATGATCAAGGGGTTGCCTGCGGCCAGCTCGTTCTGCACGTCCAGCGGTCCGACAGCACCATCTCGCTGAGGAGTCCCCTAAGATTCACAGGGACAAAAGTGCTGGTCAGAGCGCTGCGGGCCCCTCTGCCCCTAAGACCCCCCCTAAGTTTTCTCGGGCTGTCTCAGCGAAGTGGTGGGCCCCGGCATCGACATGCGAGAACGTCCCAGCCGGTGGCTATCTTCGACGCTATGAGAGGAGTCAGGGCTTGAACCTCGACGAGGTCAACGCCTGGGCGGCCGAGGGTGAGTCGGACATCCAGGAGTTCAAGGCTACGACATCGGAGCAGTACGAGGCGCTCAAGTCGTTGTGCGGGATGCTCAACGGCCGAGGTGGCCGGGTGCTCTTTGGGGTGACCCCTGAAGGCAGGGTTGTCGGCCAGCAGGTGGGGGAGCAGACGATCCACAAGCTCGCCCAGGACATCAACCAGAGGTTCGACCCTGCCGTCTCTCCAGTCATCGCGTTGGTACGCGTCGATGACGTGCGCTCGGTCATCGTGGTCGAGGTGGAGAGGGGTCGGCTCAGCCCGTACTCCTTCGATGGAGTTGCCTACGCAAAGGTCGGTAACACCAAGACCAAGATGTCCCAGGGCGAGAAGGACCGGCTGATGGCCGAGCGCCTTCACCAGTCGGATAGCTGGGACGCTGCTCCGTCACCGTTGGGCGTCGAGACCCTCGACCTCGATGAACTCGAATCGACCGTCCGGGAGGCGATCGGGGCGGGTCGAATGAGCGACCCGCCTGACTGGAAACCAGTGACGCTGCTGCGCTGCCTCGGTCTGGTCGTGCGGGACGGACGGCTTCGCAACGGGGCCCTCGTCCTCTTCGGTCGACCCGACGCCCTCATGGCCGACTACCCAAGCTGCTCGATCAGCCTGGTCCGGTACAACGGCCTGACCAAGTCCGACGAGACCGCAGACTTCCGTCGCTACGAAGGCAACATCTTCACTCTTTTGCGCCACGCCGAAGGCTTCCTCTCCGACCACCTACGCGTGGCCACCCGAATGGACGGGATGAAGCGCATAGACATGCCAGAGGTACCGGTCTATTCCCAGAGGGAAGCGCTCGTGAACGCCCTCTGCCATCGCCAGTACGAGACCTCCGGCGCCACCTCCGTGTACATCTTCGATGACCGGGTCGAGATCGCCAGCATCGGTCCGCTCCACTTCGGTCTCCGCGTCTCGGATCTGCTCGCCCCGCACGAGTCACAGCCGTGGAACCCTCTCATTGCCAGCGGGCTGTATCGCCGTGGGGTCATCGACACCCAGGGCTCGGGTACGTTGCGAATGATCGACCAGGCACGTAGGGCCGGCAAGTGGCTGCCCGAAATCATCAGTACGAACCACAGCGTCCGGGTGGAGTTCACCCGGGACGGCTGGATACCGACCCGGTACCGCAGCATCGAGCTGTCCGAGGCCCGTGAGCAGATCCTCCGCCTCGTCGTGGCGAGCCCCGAGCCGGTGGCGCCGGCAGACATCATCGCCGAGGTCGGGCTTCACAGCACGACGGTCAGCGACCACCTTCGGGCCCTTGTGGACGCCGAGATGCTGGCCAGAACAGGCCACGGCCGGGCCACCCGGTACCAGGCTCGCTGACCGCTCCGTCGAACTGCACTGATCCTTCGTCTTGCCGTGGCCTGGCCCTGGCCCACGGGTTCAGCGGAGGTCGAGGCTGTCCAGGCCGAGTAGTTCGGCCCAGGCGCAGGCGTGGAGGAGGGTGATGGGGGCGTGGCCGTCGACGAGGCGCCATAGCTGAGCTCGGGACATGTGAAGCCGCTCGGCCAGTTCCTGCTTGGTGAGTTTGTTGGTCTGGCGGTGGGCGACGAGCTGGCGGGCGAGGCGCTGTTGGACTCGGACGGCGGTGGCGACCCGGGGTTCGATGCCGGGGCGGATCTGCGGGTTGTCGGTGTCCCAGGCTCCTGGTTGGTCGAGCATGTTGCGGGGGACGTAGGACGGCGATCGGGGCACTGCCTCTGGTGGTAGTCGCGCATAACGCAACACTTCGGGGTGTCTGTGTCGCGGAGGTCCGCGTAGTGCGCGTGGGACGCGCGTTATGGGTGGTGTGGCGGCTGCGTTACAGCTGATAGTCCGGACCGGTCCGGTCCGTGGTTTCGTCAACCGGTCCAGCCAACGAGTCACGGCCTGTGCCGCCCGAGGTGGTGAGCCGCCTGGACCGTTACCGGCCGGCCTGCCTGTCGGGGCCGCACTGGGCGCTGGCCGGGCCGGGGGTGCGGGCGGTGGTGCTTGCCGCCTTCCCAACGGATGCGGAGGACGCCAAGGGGCTGGTATCGAGGCTGTGCCTGTTCCTGGCCGGGCCGTGCGGCTGGGACCGCAGGGCTGCGCCGGACCTGGCCGGCCTGCTGGGGGAGGCGGGCATCGCCGCCCATCTGGACCGGCTGCGAGCTTCGGGTAAGGCGGGCAAGACCCGGGAGAACCATCGTGCGGACCTGCGCCGACTGGCCCGGGCGGTCGGCGGGATGCCGCCCGGCCAGCCGGCCCCATCCCGGCCGACGCCTCCCGCTCCGGGGGGACGGGCGGAGCTGTTGGGAGCGTGGAACGGGCCGCTGACGGCGCTGGCGGCCGCCTGGGAGCAGAGGGCCGGCCGGCCGCTGCGCCGGGAGGATCTGGGCCCGGTGGTGGCCTCGCTGGTCGGAAGAACCGCGCCGTGTGCATCGCCGGAGGCGCCCGGCACCATGCCCTCCTCGCCGGTCGCCGCCGTCTTGGCAGCGGCGGCTGATGCTGTCACGACCCGAGGGGAGGTTGCCGCCAACAGCGTCGTGTCTTCGCGTGCGGGCGCCGGCGCGCCGGGCCGCTCTGGTGGCCTGAGCCGGGCGGCTGCTTTGCGCCAGGCCAAGGCGGCGATGGCCGCCGCCGGCCAGCCCGCCGGTCCTCGCCTGGCTGACGCCCCGGACCTGGCCGCCATGGATCCGAAGCTGGCCGAGGCCATCGTTTCGTACCGGCCGAAGCGGATCCCGGCCGGCCGGTGGGCGCCGATGGCGGGCGTCTGCCAGCGGCTGGTGGCCGGCTACCAGCCGCCCAGCGTCGAGGTGGCCAAGAACGTCGGCTCGATGGTGGCCAGGTTCGTCGAATGGGCCGCCGCCCGGCCCGGTCGGCCCACCCCGGCCGCCCCGGCCGCCCCGCTCGCCCTCGAGGAGCTGCTCGATGTCGGCCTGGTCGACACCTACGACGCCCATCTCGCCGCTGCCGGTGTCCCCGACGGGTCCAGGGCCACCCGCCGGTCGGTGCTGCGCCGGGCGCTGCGGTCCCTCGACGCCACCGAACGTCCCGCTCCCATCGCCTACCAGCCCGTCGCCGGTCCCTACACGGCGGCCGAGTGCGCCGCCTTCGTGCGCCTGGCCCGCCACCAGCCCAGCCCGGCACGACGCCGGGAGCTTTCCTTCGTGGTCGGCCTCGGCCTGGGCGCCGGCCTGGACGGCCGGGATCTGCGCCACGTCGCCCGGGACAGCTTCGCTGATGTCGACCTGGGCGAGACCAGCCCCGGTCTGGTCGTGACCGTCGCCGGCGGGGACCGGCCCCGCAGCGTCGTCGTCCGCCGGGCCTACGAGCCGCTGGTGCGGGAAGCGCTCGCCTCCCACGACGCCGCCCGTCGGGGCCGGACGGCATCCATTCTCGGGCGCAGCCAGAGCCGGCGAAACATCACCACCCCGGTCATGGAGCACGCCGTGACCGCCCGGGCCACAGAGACGGTCGCCATCGAGGTGAACCGGCTGCGGGCCACCTGGCTGGTCGCCGCCATGTGCGCCCCCATCCCCCTCGGCGTGCTTCTCGCTGCGGCCGGTCTGCGGTCGGCCCGCAGCCTGTGCGACCTTCTCTCCCACTGCCCAGCCCCCGACCCGGCGGTCGTCGCCGCTGCCCTGGCTCATCTCGACCATGCTGGCATCGGTCAGGGACAGGACCGGCCGTGATACGCCGCTGCGAGTTCGACCGGGCCCTGGCCCTGGTGCACCGCTCCGGCGTGCACAGCCAGCTGGAGGCCATCTTGCGTCCCGACGGCCGGGGCGGCCGGCCCCGCCGCCTCGGCGTGGACGTGTTCCTGGCCGGGCTCATCTGCACCGTCGGCACCAAGAAGACCCTGGCGTTGACCAACGTGCATGAGCTGCTCACCCGGGACCTGGCCCGCTCCTACCAGACCGCCCTCGGGATCCGGGAGGGCTTCCAGGCGGTCACCATCCGCCAGGTGCGCTACCTGCTCGAAGCCATCGAGAACAAGCTGGCCTTCACCGAGGACCGGGCGCCGGCCCTGTCTGCCGTCGACCGGGCCGAGCGGCAAGAGGCACTTCAGAACATCTACGACCGGCTGCTGGCCGCCACCATGGCCGAGCACCTGCCGGCCACCGGCGCCTACGCCCTCGACGACTCGGGCATCGACTCCGCCGCCCGGGGGAAACGCCGCCGGCCGACCGCCGCTACCGAGGCCGCCGAAGCCGAGCCGGCCGACGGCGAGGTTGCCGACTCTGAGGTCGCCGAGCTGGCCGAGGAGGCCGGGGCGTCGTTCGACCCTGACGCCCGCTGGGGTTACCGCACCCGCACCTACGACAACCGCACCAACAAGCTGTTCGGCTACAAGCTGGTCTCCCTCACCCGCCTGGCCCCGGTCGGCTCCAAGACCGACCTTCCGATGCTGGTCGAACGCATCGCCTTCATCCCGGCCAACGCCAGCCCGGTCGGCCCGGCCCTGGACGCCATCGACCGGCTCCGAGGCGCAGGCACCACGGTCACGGAGATAGCCGACGACCGGGGCTTCTCCTACGCCCTACCGGAGAACTGGGCCTACAAGTTGCGGGACCGGGGCATCGAACAGGTCCTCGACCTGCACCAAAACGACCGGGGCGTTCGGGACTTCGACGGGGTAAAGATGATTGACGGCTTCCCGCACTGCCCTGCCACCCCCGAGCATCTCGAGGTCATCGTCCGACCCGCCCAGCTGTCCGTCCCCGTCCTCAAAGCCAACGCCACCGCCGTCGAACGGGCCGAGCACGCCGAGAAGCAGAAAGCCCTCGACGAGTTCAAGGCGCTCATCGCCGAACGGGAAACCTGGGCGTTCCGCCGGGTCGAAGGCCCCGACCAGACCGGCAAGGAACGCTACGAGTGCCCCGCCCAGGCCGGCAAACGTCGCTGCGAGCACTGCCCCATCTCGCAGTTCCTGCCCGCCGACACACCCGCCGTCGAGAACCCGCCGGCCGCCGGCACGGCACCGGCCGCCTGTTCGCAGCGCACTATCACCGTGCCCGGCGACGTCACCCCCAAGATCCGCCAGCGCCTCTACTGGGGCGGCCCCAAATGGATAGCCGCCTACAACCGCCGCTCCAGGGTCGAGGCCGGCTTCGGGAACATCAAAAGCTCCAAGACCGAAGACGTCCGCCGAGGCTGGATCCACGTCGTCGGCCTGGTCAAGACCGGGCTCATGGTCGCCGTCGCCCAGGCCGCTGCCAACCTGCGCTGCCTGCGCACCTGGGCCGAGCGCACCGGCGACCGCACCGACAGGCTCACCTGGGCCGACCCCGAAGACCACGGTTTCGAGGAAATCGACCCCGGCAGCGCCAACCCGGCCACCGGCCCACCCCAAGCAGCCTGAAACCCTCAAGCCAGAACGAGCCCGCCAGCCACCACGCTTGCGGGCTCAAAGTGCTGCCCCGACCCGGGGCGAAACGCCTGCTGGACGCCCCACCTGGCCTCTCGGGCGTCAGGGCACTCTGACCGTGAACCCGCGGAAGCTGCCGACAACGACGAACCCCCCGCCGGAGGCCTCCATGGGCCTGCGGCGAGGGGTTTCGTTACCTGGGGGGCCTCGCTTTCGTAAGGACCCCCCGGCGGAGAGGGTGGGATTTGAACCCACGGTGGGTTGCCCCACACACGATTTCCAATCGTGCCGATTCGGCCGCTCTCGCACCCCTCCGGGTTGCTTTGTGAGGTCAGTAGGGTATCGTGTTTGGAGAGGCCTGGCACCGGGCGCGGTGGTCGGGTCCTGCGCAACTGAGCACCGTGAACCGAGTCAGGGCCTGACGGCAGCAGCTCTCAGCGGATTGTTCCGTGTGCCGCAGACCAGCCTGACCACCGCGCCGGGTACCAGGCCCCGTCGCGTACCGGGCCGGGCATGCTCGCGAGCCGCCCGTGACCAAGCCGGAGATCACGGTGGTCGCGCCGTGCCCAACCCACCTCGGATCCGCTCCCGGTGTGGCCAGGCGACCCCCCGACCGCCCTCACCGGCGCGTCGCAGGCAGGTCCTAGTGTGGGCGGCGTGGTCGCGGACACCGAAGTTCCCTACCAGGCGCTCTACCGCCGGTTCCGGCCGCAACGCTTCGCCGAGGTCCTCGGCCAGGGGCACGTCACCCGCGCCCTGCAGGCGGCGGTGCGGGACGGCAAGGTCGCCCACGCCTACCTCTTCAGCGGCCCCCGGGGCACGGGCAAGACCAGCACGGCCCGCATCCTCGCCATGGCCCTCAACTGCGAGCAGCCCGAGGACGGCGAGCCCTGCGGCCGGTGCGGATCGTGTTCGGCCATCCGCGCCGGGGCGTCGCTCGATGTTCAGGAACTGGACTCGGCCACCAACCGGGGTATCGACGAGATGCGCGACCTGCTCAGCCGGGTGGCCCTCGGAACCCCCGGCCGCTGGAAGGTCTACATCGTCGACGAGGTGCACCAGATCACCTCGGCGGCGGCCAGCGCCCTCCTGAAGACCCTCGAGGAGCCGCCGGCCCACGTCATATTCGTCCTGGCCACCACCGACCCCCAGAAGGTCCTCGACACCATCCGTAGCCGGACCCAGCACTTCGAGTTCCGGCTGCTCGGCTCGGAGGTCCTAGCCGACCTGTTGACCCAGGTCGCCGGGCGGGCTGACATCGAATTGTCCTCCGAAGTCCTTGATGTCGTGGTCCGGCGCGGCCACGGATCGGCACGAGATGCCCTGTCGGCTCTCGACCAGGTGGCCGCCGCGGGGACCGTGGAGGACGACTCGGGCCTGGTGTCCGACGTGGTCGACGCCATCATCGGCCAGGACGCCGGGTCGGTGCTGGTCAAGGTGGCCGAAGCGGCGACCTCGGGTCTCGACCCCCGACGCCTCGGTACCGAGCTGCTCGAGTACCTGCGGAACGGTTTTCTGGCCACCCAGGCACCCCAGTTGGTGCTTCTGTCCGATTCGGCCCGGGAGGCGGTACGTCATCAGGCCGACCTACTGGGGCCCGCGGCGCTGGTTCGGGCCATGGATCTGATCGGCGGCGCACTCATCGACATGCGTGATTCGGCGGACGCCCGGACCACCCTGGAGGTGGCCCTGATCAGGTTGGCGGCCCCCACCATGGACGACAGCCGAGCGGCTCTGGTCGAGCGGATCGAACGCCTCGAGAGAGCGCTGGCATCCGCTGCGGTGGCCGGGGCTCCCGAGGCTTCTCGCCCGTCGCCCGGGGAGGCGACCCCCGCGTCCGCCGGGCCGGCCGCCCCGGCCGCCCCGCTCCCATCGCCCCGCCCCTCACCGCCGCCCCGCCCCTCACCGCCGCCCCGCCCGTCCCAAACGACCGGTCCGTCGAGCCCAACGGTTGAGTCCGGTGCTGCGCTCCCGGCCCGGCCCCCCGGTCGTCCGGCTGGCGGCCCGGGCCGCCCGGCGAGAGGCGGGGGCGGGAACGCCGACCCGAACCGCGGGAGCGGGCCGCCCCCGTCGCTCGGAGCGGCGCCGCCC
>JAGWSF010000107.1 GCA_028876385.1 Acidobacteriota bacterium
CCACTCGTCGTACTCCGCTGCTCGCCGGTCGTAATACGCAGCAGTGGTGGGGTCGGTGGCGAAGGCGGGCTTCAGGTGCACAATGTCCAGCCTGACAGATGGCAGCTCCAAGAGCCCTCGGAGCGCCCGTCAGCCGGCGTTAGCGGACGCTCACACGCCGCGCAGGCGGGGCGTTATGGTCGCACGATAGGGGGCAGATCGCCACTCGAGGTCGCCCGGGACGGCGAGCGCATCACCGTCTGAAGCGGGTGGCCGCCACCGGAGACCGTCGTTCGGAGCGCGCCTTCTGTTCCCCGACTGCGGACCAACGGCGCCGAGACAGCGCTTGCGAATAGCGGGCAGGATGTCATCCGTGCCACATCCCGACGACGTCAGGCTGTCGTTCAACCAAGCCCCTGATATCTATGACGAGGTGCGTCCCTCGTATCCCGCCGAGTTGTTCGACGAGCTGTTCGACATGCTGCCGGCTGAGCCCCTGATCGTCGAAGTGGGTGCTGGCACTGGTAAGGCGACGAAGGACCTCTTAGCTCGAGGAGCGTCGGTTCACGCCATAGAGATTGGCCCGGCGATGGCTGCCAAACTGCGCTCGAACTTGCCTTCGGACCGGCTCCGAGTAAGCGTCGGGGACTTCGAGGTGATCGAGATCGCACCGGGAGCTGACGCCGTGTTTTCTGCTACCGCTTACCGCTGGATTTCTCGTCCAGCGCAGACCGATCGGCCGGCTGCGATCTTGGCTCCCGGAGGAATCCTGGCGATCGTCGAGCTGATCCAGGTGCAGTCGCCAGATGATCTCGGTTTCTTTGCCGCTGCACAGCCGATCTACGAACGATACGGCGAAGGACACACAGGGCCCGAAGCTCCGACTCGTGACCGGGTCGATCCGGAGATCCGCTCTGTGCTGGAAGCCGATCAGCGCTTCGATTCCATCGTGGTCCACCGCTACGACTGGAACCAGACGTACAGCGCCTCTGAGTACCGAAAGCTCATGCTCTCCTACTCAGGCACCCAGATGATGGATGACTCCACACGAGTCGGTCTCCTCGACGACATGGAGGCCTTCATCACGAACGACTTCGACGGCTACGTCACCAGACCGCTCGTGGTCACACTTACTGCCGCCACCCTCGTTCGGCCTTGACCGGGCCCCTTCGATCGCAGGCCGGGCGTGCGCTTGACGCCGTTTTGCACCGGCGCTATCTTGCGCCTGAGCGTGCCTCGCGCTTGACCTCCGTTCGTCGCTCCCCAGCAGCGGCGCTCGTGGAGGCGCAGGGGAGCAGATCCTCGAGGCTGGTTAGCGTTGGCCGCCGGCCTGGGCGGTGTTGCTGGGGGGCATCCGTCACAGGCACGGAGGAGCCGACCGTTGACCGACCGTAAGGACTTCAAGCGCATCGTCCGCTCACGTTCCCGCCGAACGGGCGAGACCTACTCGTCGGCTCTTCGCAACATTCGAAACGCCCGCCCCGACCGGTCCGTGGCCACCGCGTCGAAGGGCAAAGACCAGAAAGAGCCCATGATGAACATCACGCGCGCCATCCCCGAAATCCGATCCACCAACATGGACAAGACCGTCCGCTTCTACACCGAGCTCCTCGGCTTCGACGCCCGCACCGACAACGGACGCGTCCTCTCGTTCGTGTCCGCCACACATGACGGAGTGGAGGTCATCGTGAACACCGATAACTTTGCGCTCCCGCCCGGCTTCACGATCGAAGTCGCGACCAAGGACCACGTCACTGAGCTTTTCGATCGCGCCGAGTCGTCAGACGTGCGTGTCATCGAACCGCTCCGAGACGCTCAGTTCTCGGTCCTAGACCCCGCTGGCCGCAGGATCACGATCGACGCCGCAGAGGAAAGGCGACGGTCACCAGCCTCCCGCGACATGACTCGACCGATCACGAGGGCCATCCCGGGATCGGTAATCGAGCCGACTGCGGCGAAGCGCTTCTACGCCGACTATCTCGGCTTCCAGGTACGGGGAGAGTGGTCCGCTCCCGACGCCATCATGTTCGAGGCACCGACGGCTAGCGGGGCGCAGGTCCTCACTGGTCTCAACCTGACCAGCCCGGACGCATTCGACCTCGACGTCGGAACGACCGAGCGAGTCGACGCTATCCACGCCGCCGCCATGGGCAATGCCGTCGTGATGGGCGGGCCGCAGGACTTTCCCGATCATGGGATCCGCTGCTTCCTTCTCATCGACCCGAACGGCATCGCAATGAACGTCCTGGCGCCCTTGAGCCCGCCCACTCGGAACAGCTAATTCGCTGAAGTGAAAACAATCCATCCGATCATGGTTACGGATCGCGCGCGACTCTCTAAGCCCATTCGCCAAGCTCATGACGCAGGGTTGTGGCGTGTCCCCTACCGCTCCCTCATATCCAACGGGGCATGACCCCGAGGTGCCGCTCGGGGACGGTTATACGGGTGATCACGGATATGGCCGTCGGGTAGCCCGATAAGACGGGGCGGAGCGTCCCCGACCGCTGGCTGCCCCGCCAACCAAGTGCCGATCGGAGCGCAGCAACTCCAGCGAGCAGGGCCCCGGGCCTGAACCCGCCCTCGTGATCACAACTTGATCACAAACGCGGCGGAATCGGTCGGTACAGACGGTCCTCCAGTGGGACGGCTCGCTGTCGGAAACCGGCTCTGAGCAGCCACAACGTCATTCGGCGGGACAGGCCCGCACGGGCCCGCTAAGAGTTCGAGTCCTCCCCCCCGAGCTTCGAACGCCGGCGTCCGGGCTGGTCACAGCCTTGGAGGCCGGCGTGAGATGCACTTGGTCCGAAAGCCTCCCCGGTACGCCTGTCGGCGGGCGCAGACAGGCCACGGCCGTTCGGGGACCGCGCGTTTGGGGTCACCGGGCGAGGAGTCCTTGCCCCTCAGATCACGTGGTAGGTCACGTGTTCTGCTGTCGCGGCCTCTCGCACTAATGGTGTGTCGATCTCGACTTCTATCGATGTCTTCAGGTAGGCGGCGGCGGCGACGGCCTCGGCCGCGAGGTGATTGATCGAGTGGTCTTCAGCCAGTACGCCCATGGCGGGAATGAGCAACCGCAGGTCCACAATCTCGAAATAGGCGGGCAGGTCCCGCACCGTCTGTCGGATCGCAGACGCGATGCCTTGGTCCAGGCTTTCCAGACGGTGGCTGAGCGCTCCCCCTCTGTACCCCGCGAAGGCAGATGTGAGTCGCCACCACCACGAGCATGTAGTCGCGTACCGCCCTGGGGGTGGCTCCGGTTGTGCGAGCAGACTGATCAGTCGGTGATCGTCGACGACCGCTACGACCACGCCTCTTCCCGTTCCACGGCAGCGGCAGCCTCGCGATAGTCACCAGCTTCGATCGCCGCCCGCAGCTCGGCTCTCACGTTGCGCGCCAGATCCGCGGCGAGCCCGACGAAACTGTCGCTGGCTTCCGCTACCGCACGCTGCAACGCCTGCTCGACAAAGGCGGTCACGGTCAGGCCCTGCGCGCTGGCGGTGGAAGCAACAGCGGAGCGAAGGCCTTCGGCGACGCGAACTGATAGTTGGACTTCTGGGCCGTCGTGCAGTGTCGACGTCCCCTGGGGACCCGATGGGATCGTGGTGCCCTGGCGGGCCGTCTCGATCGCCGTCGCAAACCTCGACATGCCGTCATGCTAGCAGACCAGGGCTTCTGCTAGCAGCCCTCCGTGGTAACGGAAGTAAGGCGCTCCGGGGCCCCGACCCCCAAACAAGCGCCTACGAGCCGGCGAGGGGCGGTGCATGACGGCAGGGCGATTCCGGGAGTCCGGGCCGGAGCCCACGTGAGGCTTGGGTCCTAGACCCACTTCTTGTGCACGAGGAAGCGGGCCACCCCGTAGATCATCAGCCCGCCGAGGAGGATCACCGCCGCCTGCCCGGCGCCGCGCGCCGGTGAGCCGACCACCCGGTGGACGGTACCGAGAGGCTCCTGGTACACCGCGGCGTCCCAGCCGACGATGGTCGCGAACACGGCGATGGCGGCGATGATCAGCAGGGAGTCCCGGCGGTTCATGGGCGCATGGTAACCCCGGATCGGCGCGGTTGGACCCCGCCACGCCGTATCCAGGTTGGTGTCAGGCGACGGTGAAGGCCGCTCTCAGCCAGCTCTTGACGGCCTCGGTGCCACGAACGGACATCGGCGCGTCGGGGGCGATGCTGTCG
This sequence comes from Acidobacteriota bacterium, assembly GCA_028876385.1. Lineage (GTDB taxonomy): Bacteria > Actinomycetota > Acidimicrobiia > Acidimicrobiales > Palsa-688 > JAKCDU01. The sequence continues at coordinate 4,161 of JAGWSF010000107.1, forward strand.
AAGGCGTGCGGAGCGCCGGGGTAGACGTGCAGCTCGGTGGCGATCCCCGCCCGGTAGAGGCGGCTGGCGTAGGCGACCGACTCATCGCAGAGCCCGTCCACCGTCCCGACGAACACCAGCGTGGGGGGCAGACCGGTCACGTCGGTGGCCCGGGCCGGGGCGGCGAGGTAGGGGACGTCGTCGCGGCCGTGCAGGTCGCCCAGATACGAGCGCCACCCGAACGCATTGTTGGCCGCCGGCCAGATCGGGACGTTCCACCGGTTCGATTCTGCTCCCATGGTGTCGTCGATCATGGGGTAGGCGAGGAGCTGGAAGGCGACGTCCAGCTGGCCCCGGTCGCGAGCCAGCAGGGCTAGCGCGGCGGCCAGGCCGCCTCCGGCGCTGGCTCCCCCGACCCCGATCCGGGTCGGGTCGATCCCGAGTTCTGAGGCGTGGGCGAACAGCCACGTCAACCCGGCGTAGCAGTCCTCGAGGGGACCCGGGAAAGGAGTCTCGGGAGCCAGGCGGTACTCGACCGAGGCCCCGATGAAGCCCAGCTCCGGGCACCACCGGTCGAAGCGGACGTCGTCGATGGCCCGGTGGCCGAGCACGTAGCCGCCGCCGTGCATCGAGTACAGGCACGGAGCCGGGGTGTGGAGCCCCACCGGTACGTGCAGGCGAACGGTGATCTCCGGTGCGTTGGGAGGACCGGGCACGACGTAATCCCGTCGCTCCACCCGATCCGAGAGCTGTTGGCGTTCCAGGTTGGCCCGACGGACCTCGCGCAGTTCTTCGAGCATGCCGGCATGCAGCAGGGGCATCGTCGGCCGGACCGCTTCGATGGCCAACTGGAACTGCGGGTCGACGGCGGGCATAGGCATGGGCGGATGCTACGGCCGCCGCCCCGGCCGGCGCCTCATCGGCACGGCCGCCGCCCCGGCGGGCGCCTCATCGACGTCTGGTCCGGGCCCGTCGGGTGGCTGAGTCGAGGGACGGTTCTGCGTTCCTCTAGGGTGTGGACCCGCTGAAACAACCAGGTGAGAGGACATCCAGAGGTATGGCACAGGAGTTGAAGCCCGGTTCCCGTTGGACCAGCGCGGTGGATGACACAGAGGTGATCGTGGTCAAGGCCGGGGGTGAGGGTCTCAGCCTGGAGTGCGGCGGGCAGCCCATGCTGCCCGGTGGCTCCGAGAAGCCGGCGGGCGCCTCGATGGACCCCGAGTTCTCCTCGGGGACCCAGGTGGGCAAGCGCTTCGAGCACGAAAGCGGACTGGAGCTGCTCTGCACCAAGGCCGGCGCCGGCACCCTGGCGGTGAACGGCGCCGTGCTGCCGCTCAAGGAGAGCAAGCCGCTGCCGTCTTCGGACTGACGGTCCCGAAGGTCCCGGGTGGCCGGCTGGGGCTGGCCACCCGGTCCCGGCTATCATCTATCTCTCACTGCACGGCCCCATCGTCTAGTGGCCTAGGACACCACCCTCTCAAGGTGGAGGCACGGGTTCGAATCCCGTTGGGGCTGCCACGCAGATCTCCTGCGCAGCGCGTTCGGCGGCCGATTGGGCGCGGGCGGTCAGAACTGCCCGACGACGTCGAGTATCAGCACCTCTGGAGGGGCGGCGGGGGCCGACGGGGCCGTAGCCGTGGCCGGCTGGGCGGGACTGGCGGGGAGCAGTACGACGGCGCGGGCTCCGACCTTCTGGCCGTTGAGGGCGGTGGCCACGGAGAGGACGGTCTGGGCGCTGATCAACTGTGGCTGATGGCCCCAGGTGGACTGTGTCTGCTTACCGGTGGCGATGTCGGTCTGGACCAGTTGCAGAACCAGCGTCTTGGTCGAGTCGATGTTGGCCCCGACGCCGTCGAGCAGCAGCTTGGATGTCGGTGCAGTGGGTGCCTGCACCCCCGCCACGCTCGTGATCTGGGGTGGCTGCCCGGGGGTGTTGGTGATTTGCGGCCAGCCGGTGGCGGGCAACGGGGCGGCGGCCACGCCGGGGGCCGATGCGTTCGGCTTGTAGTCGGCGAGGAGGTCGACCACGAACACGAGGGTGTCGGTACCGCCGATCCCGGCCTGGGAGTTACCCGACGGTCCGTAACCGTCGGCCGGCGGGATGCTCAGGACCAGACGTGAGCCGAGCTTCTGGCCGACCAGGGTCTTGTCGAAGCCGGGTATGACGGCGCCCGTTCCGATGACGAATCCGTCGGGTGCGTGGCGCGAGTATGAGCTGTCGAACACCTTGGGTTTGGCTCCCGCCGCGGCGGGCCAGATCTCCCCCAGGTAGTTGAGGACCAGGGTGTCGCCGGACGCGACGGTGGCTCCCTGTCCGGCGACCACGGTCTGCTCCTCGAGTCGCTTGGGGGGGCCGCCCGCCGGGAAGACGACCGTGGGCGCGGTGTCGAACGCCCCGGTCACGGTGATCCCGGTGTTGGCGACCACGGCGGTATCGACGGAACTGGAGGAGCCGCCTGAACTCGACCCGCCGGGCGCGGTCGTCGAGGTGGGGGCCTTGGTCGAAGGGCTCGAAGTAGGCGAGTGTGACCCCGAGGAGCAGGCGCTCAGAGAGATGACCGCGGTGACCACCAAGGCGATCCCCGTCGACCCGCCCCGCAGCACAGTGCGGACAGCATTACCCATTGGTGTTCCGTTCGTAGTTGCGTAGGCGGCTTCGAGAGCCTAACCCGTGAGGGGGCCCCAGTCCCCGCGTCCGGCGCGGCCAGCGGGAACGGCAAGGTGGTCACCGGAACGCCCAGTGGCGGTTGATAACCTCGTCGAGGCCGAGCGTTTCGGTGGAGGTGCGATGTCATCCTGGCGGAACATCCTGGCGATCGTCGTGTCGGCCGCGGCTCTGGCTTGGACGTGGCCGGCGACCGTTGCGGCGGCCCAGTCGGTGCAGCCCACGGGCGCCTACGCCGTGACCGTGACCGACGACACCTTCACCGTGTCGGACCGGCCGACTCCGGCCCGCCAGGGTCAGCCGGACCTGCCGACGAGGACCATCCACGACGTCATCTACGCCCCGACCGGCGCGACCGGTCAACTGCCCACGGTGGTGTTCGCCCCGGGATGGTACGCACAGGTCGCCGACTACGACGTCCTCCTGCGCGCCGTGGCCTCGGCCGGATACCTGGTCATCGGAGTCGACTCGCCGGGCACCTCGAGCTATTTCCCCGGTGTGCCCACGAGCGAGGATCTCGCCAACAACACGCTCGACCTTTCAGACGCCCTCACCAACGAGGAGAACGGGCCGTTCGGTTCGCAGATCGACCCGGCCGAGGTGGCCGCCATGGGTCACTCCGACGGCGGATCGGTGGTGGCGACCCTCGCCCTAGACCCGAGCTTCGTCTCCTACCGGTTCAACGCCTACGTGGTGCTGAGCGGGGTGACCCCGGTGGGGCAGGTGCCCGGGACGTTCGCAGCGGTCAACAACGGGCCCGTCCTGGCCATGGTCGGTACCGCCGACGAGTTCGCCAACTACACGCCGCAACCCAACGGTGACGGCACCGAGACGGTCTACAACACGAGCCGCCCGTCCCGGGTGTTCGTGGCCATCACCGACGCCACCCACTTCTCGGCCTACACCGGTTCGAGTTCCCAGGCCACCGACACCCGCAACACCATCGTCGATTTCCTCAACACCTCCGAGTTCCACGACCCGGCCAGCCGCGACCGCTTCGCCACCGAGGTGACGTCGGAGGGCCTGGTCGCCGACCAGGACCTGTTCCAGTCCTGGTCGTTCAACCGTTCCACCGTGGGCATGGCCGCATCGGCCGACGGCAGCGGATACTGGGTGGCCAGCAGCGACGGCACCGTGCGGAGCTTCGGTGACGCACCGTATCTCGGTGAGCCCTCACAGCCCGAAGCCCCGATAGTCGGCATCGCCGCCACCGCCGACTCGCGGGGCTACTGGGAGGTGACAGCCGACGGGGCCGTCTACTCCTTCGGTGACGCCGTCTATCACGGGGGGGCCAACGGCTACCAGCTCTCGGCGCCGATCGTCGGCATGACCGCCGACCCGGCGACGGGCGGGTACTGGCTGCTCGGTGGCGACGGGGGAGTGTTCAGCTTCGACGCCCCCTTCTACGGCAGCACCGGGGGCATCCAACTGGCCGCCCCGGCGGTGGCCATGGCCGCCTCCCCCGACGGCGGGGGCTACTACTTCGTCGCCTCCGACGGGGGTGTATTCACCTACGGCACGGCCCGCTTTCTAGGCTCGGTCAGCGGTGTCCCGCTGGTGCAGCCGGTGGTCGGCATGACCATCGACGCGTCCACCGGCGGCTACTGGCTCGACGCCGCCGACGGCGGGATCTTCGCCTTTGACGCCCCGTTCCGCGGGTCCACGGGAGGGGTCGCACTGGTGGCCCCCTGCGTGGCCATGGCCGCCCAGCCCTCCGGTGGCGGCTACTGGCTCGTCACCGGCGACGGCGGGGTGTTCTCATTCGACGCCCCCTTCGAAGGCTCGGCTGCCTGACCGGCCGGGCAGAGGAACGTCGGCGGAGAGGAGGGTGGACGCTCACATGATGATGTGCTCGGCCGCCACCTCGTCGAGGTCGTAGCCGAGGGCCACCATCACCTTGTCGTTGCTGAAACCCATGAGCTGGACCGCCAACTCCACCACCTGGGCCCGACTGAGATGTTCGGCCACCTCGGCTTTGAGTCCGGCGGTCATCTCGGCGGGGGAGATCAGGTAGGCGTCAGCCAGCCGCAGAGCCACCTTCCGGGCGTCATCGAGTTCGGCCTGTTCGTAGTGGTCCACCGACGCCAGGAGCTCCTCGTCGGCCCCCTGCTGCAGCGCAACTGCGCTGCGGACACTCATTCAATAATTGCAGTTCTGGAAGCGGGCGTTGCGCATCCGGATCAGCTCGGTCGTGACGGGGTCCAGTTCGCCCATCTGCGAGGCCGTGCGCCGCAGATCCCGGCGGGCCGGGCGTAGCGTCGCGGCCACAGAGGGAACGGCCGCCGAGCTGCGCGGCGAGGTTTGAATCCGGGGTTTCATGAGGGTTCCTCCTGCTCGGTGGAAGGTGGGTGCCCGAGCTCGACCAGACGGTCGACGCCGGGGGTGGTGGTGATGCCCATCGTCAGGCAGGCACGCTGGAATGTCTCGAGGGCGGATACGGCTTCGACGAACACGTAGCAGCCGTCGTCGCCGAGATGCTCGGCCACCGCCGACACCTGCTCGTCGGTGACGGCCGAGGCGTCGAGGGCGAACTGCTCGACCAGGGCCAGGCAGCTGCGCTCGGCAGCGGAGAAGAGGGGCGACGTGGGCCAGCTCCCGACGGCCGCGACCTTCTCCTCGCTCAGGCCGGCCTCCCGGGCGGCCCGACTGCGATGTCGGTGCTCGTCTTCGAAGCGCAAAAGGGTGGCCATGCGCAGGCGGGCCAACTCGAGCAGAACCGGGTCGCTGTCCGCCCAGGCCGCGAAGTAGAGGCGGGCCATGGCCGACAGCGCCTCGGGATGGGCGGCGTGCATCCGGTCCCATTCGGTCGGTCCTTCGGGCAGGTCGTCGAACCAGGTCAAACGGTGGTGTCCCTCCAGGGTGCCAGGCTCCCGAATCTAGCTCCCGGTCGGGTACCGGCGCCGGGTTCCTCCCACGGGACGGGATGGGATGGGCTCAGCCCGTATGGGAGTCCTCGAGCGAGTCGCAGACGAAGTTGGCCCAGCGCAGCGCCTCGATCCCGAGCTCGTTGAGCCTCGGTGCCGACAGACCCGACTTGAGCTGGATGGCCAGCCCCTGCTCCCACGCCAGCACGTCGCCCAGTATGTAGCCGAAGCGGCCCGCCCCGTCGGTCACCGCGGCGCGCAGCTCCTCGGTGATGCTCAGGTTGGCGAGGACCTCCTCGATGGGGACACCCATGAGCAGGTCGAGCGCCGAGACCAGACCCACGGTGAACGCCGAGTGCTCCAGCTCCGGGCGGATGTCGCGGGCGATCAGCTCGCACAGCCGGGCCCGGGTCATGGCGATGGCCAACTGCTCCGGCACGCCGGTCCCGGCGTCGGCGAGGAGCATGAGCATCACCCAGGCCTTCATCCGGTGCTCGCCCATCAGGACCACGCCCTCGCGGATGGAGTTCAGCCGCCGCCGAAGCCCCGACGCCGCCCCCGCGCCGGCGGCGCGCAGGAAACGCACGCTGAGGCCCGGGTCGGTCTCGATGATGCGCTGGACGTCCGAGGAGGGGATGTCGGGGTCCGAGAGCGCCTGGATGAGCCGCAGGCAGCTCATGCGGTTGGGACTGAGGGTCTGGCCGGGTATCCCGGTGGGGCGCGACAGGAAGTGACCCTGGAACATGTTGAACCCGGCGTCTTTGGACGCGACGAGCTGCTCCTTGGTCTCGACCTTGACGGCCACGAGCAGAGCCCCGTAGCGGCAGCAGCGCTCGACCTGCTCTGGGAGCTTCGGGATGCCGGCCGCGCCTAGGTCGACTTTCACCATGTTCACCAGCTCCAGGAGCGGTTCGTCGCCCGGCTGGTACACGTAGTTGTCCAGAGCCAGCATGTAGCCCTTGGCGCTCAGCTCCCGGGCGCCTTCCACCAGGTCGGCGTTGCGCTCCACCGACGGATGTATCTCGAGGACGGTCTGCTCGTAGGGGAGCGGAAACTCCCGCTCGCCGGTCAGGTAGGCCCGGGTCACGTTTATACACGCCCGCTTGCGGCCCACCAACGATTCCATACCCACGTCCAGCCCGGTTCGCAGCAGCACCTCGGCGGTCATGGCGTCCCCCGTGTAGCGCTCGCCGGCGCGGTCGCGAAACAGGACTTCGTAGCCCCAGACGGCCAGGTCGCGGTCGAAGATGGGCTGACGGGCGAGGAGCAGGTCGGACTCGGGCGCCGGCCTCACGGCGCGGTCCGGAGGGTCCACGCCCTCGGCGGCTTTGGGTTGGGGTTGGCTCATCGTTGGTCGCGTTCGAGAAGCTCGCAGTCGAGGCGGGGGCCTACTCCGAGGCCTCATCCACTTGTCGGTCGGAAACGACCGCAGACGTAGCTTTTTTCGCGCCCCCGGCGGGATGGAGCCGGCGGGAGCGCAACTGCTCGGGGGGGACCGGGTCGATGGCGGCCTCCACGACCCGGAGGTGGCGGCCCTGGCCCCGGCGGCGCCGGCTGGCCCCGCGGGCGCCGGCTACGACCTCGGGCGTGGTGGGCCTCGTGGCGTGCATGCAGTCCTCCGTGGCGAGACCTTGGCGTAGGTATCGGCGGGCCGGTACCGCTGCTTTAGCGCCGCGCGGTTGGAGTCCGGTCCGGGCGTCGCCGTTGGCCGCCAGGGTCGAGGGGCGCTTAGCATCTACCGGCCGTGGACGCCCGCACCTTTCTCGGCCTGGAGGCCACCCACAACCCCTACCGGTGGGTTCTGCCCGTTCAGCCCGGTATCTGCACCCCGGGGGGCTTCTTGTTCGGGGGATGCGCCCTCGGCGCGGCGGTGGCGGCGATGGAGGCCACCACCGACCGACCGGTCGTGTGGGCCAGCTGCCAGTACCTGTCGTTCGCCACCCCGTCGGAGGTGCTGGACCTGGACGTGACCGTAGCGGTGGCGGGACACCAGACCACCCAGGCCCGCGCCGTCGGCCACGTTGCCGACCGGGAGGTGTTCACCGTGAATGCCGCCCTCGGTGCCCGACCGCTCGATCACGAGGGCACCTGGGCGGTCATGCCGGTCGTGCCGGCGCCCGAGCTGTGCAGCACCCGCGAGGTCCGCTTCGACACCGGCGGGCAGTACCTCCCCGACCGACTGGAGATCCGTCTGGCCGCCGCCCGCAGCATCTCCGAGCTGCCGGGGCCGGGCATGCCCGCCGGTCGCAGCGCGCTGTGGGCCAAGCTCCCCGACGTGCTGGAGATCTCATCGGCTTCGCTGGCCGTGCTCGGTGACTACGTTCCGTTCGGTATCGGCCAGGCGCTGGGGCTGCTCGCCGGCGGCAACAGCCTGGATAACACGCTGCGTATCGGGCGCATCGTGCCCACCGAGTGGGTGTTGTTGGACATCCGGGTCCACCAGGTGGTCAACGGATTCGGATACGGCGACGTCCACCTGTGGGCCGACGATGGCACCCTGCTCGCCACGGCGAGCCAGTCCACCATCGTCAGGATGTGGAAGGACATGCCCCGGCCCTGACCCGGGCGGCGGCCCTGACCCGGCGGGCCGGAGCCGCCCAGTGCCGCGGAACTACGAAGTGGCCGGGGCGACCGGGGTTCGGAGCGCGTTCAGGGAGCGGACCCGTCCGCTCCGGCGCAGGCCGCGAGGGCCTCCCCTTCGAGGCGCCAGGTGGTCCACTCTCCGAGAGGCCGGGCCCCCATCCGTCGGTAGAACCCGATGGCCGGCTCGTTCCAGTCGAGCACCGACCAGTCCATCCGGGCGCAGCCGAGCTCGCCGGCCCGGGCGGCCAGCCGTTCGAAGAGCCGGCGCCCCACGCCCGACCCCCGCCACTCGGGCTCCACGAACAGGTCCTCGAGGTAGAGGCTGTGGCGTCCGGTCCAGGTCGAGAACGACAGGAACCACACCGCCAGGCCGACGACCCGCCCGTCGTGCTCGGCCACCAGGGCGTGGACCAGGGGACGGTCGGCGAACAAGGCGGCAGACAGGGACGCCTCGTCGGCGACCACGGAGTCAGGCTCGCGCTCGTATTCGGCCAGCGCCCGCACCAGGCGCAGGATGTCGGTCTCATCACCCGGGCGGGCTTTCCTGATCATCCGGCGCAGGTTAGTGGAAGCGAACAGGCGTTCGACCTAGCATGAGGCGGGTGGCGACCATTGCCCCGCTCACCCTCGAACTCGAATGGCCCGTCCGCGACCCGAACCGGTTCCACCCGGCCGTCGCCGAGTGGTTCCGCCGTCGGTTCCCCGAGGGTCCCACCGCACCGCAGGAGCAGGGCTGGCCCCTGATCGCCTCCGGTCGCGACACGCTGATCGCGGCGCCGACCGGCTCGGGCAAGACCCTCGCCGGCTTCTTGATGTCGATCAACTCCCTCTACCTGGCCCACGACGAGGGCGCCGATGTCACTACCGGGGTCCGTGTGGTCTACGTCTCCCCGCTCAAGGCCCTGGCCGTGGACGTGGCTCAGAACCTGCACCGGCCGCTGGCGGGGATCGCCGAGGTGGCCGTCGAGATGGGTCTGCGGCCACCACCTATAGGAGTGTCGGTCCGCACCGGGGACACCACCCCCGCCGAGCGCGCCGCCATGGTCCGCCGGCCCCCCGCCTTCGTCGTCACGACCCCCGAATCTCTGTACCTGCTGCTCACCAGCCGCAAGGGCAGATCGGCCCTGAGCACCACCCAGACGGTCATCGTCGACGAGATCCATGCCGTCGCCCGGGACAAGCGGGGAGCCCATCTGGCTCTGAGCCTCGAGCGCCTGGAGGCCCTCTGCGGGACGCGCCCCGTCCGTATCGGTCTGTCGGCGACCCAGCGGCCCATCGAGACCGTCGGTCGTCTCCTGGTCGGGTCGCGGCCCCTGCCAGCCGTCGTCGACGTGGGCCACCGCCGGGAGATGGACCTCGGCCTCGAGCTCCCGGACGGGGAGATCGAGGCGGTGGCTTCGGCCGCCCACATGTCCGACACGGTCGACCGCATCGCCTCATTGGTCGCAGAGCATCGGACCACCATCGTGTTCGTCAACACCAGGCGGCTGGCCGAGCGCTTCGCCCATCACCTGGCCGAGCGCCTCGGCGACGACGTGGTGTCGGCCCATCACGGGAGTCTGTCCAAGGAGCGGCGGCTCAGGGTCGAGTCGAGGTTGCGCAACGGCGAGCTGCGGGCCCTCGTGGCCACCGCATCGTTGGAGCTCGGTATCGACATCGGACCGGTCGAGTTGGTCTGCCAGATCGGCTCCCCGCGCAGCATCGCCACGTTCCTGCAGCGGGTGGGGCGATCCAACCACAGCCGCAACGGCACGCCCAAAGGCCGAATATTTCCCATGACCCGGGACGAGCTGGTCGAGTGCACGGCCCTGCTGGCGGCGGTGCGGGCCGGTCGACTCGACGCCATCGTCCCGGCGCGCCGCCCGCTCGACATCGCCGCCCAGCAAGTGGTGGCCGAGGTAGCCGCCCGGGAGTGGAAATCCGACGAGCTCTACGAGATGGTCCGCCGGGCGGCGCCCTACGCCGACATGACCCGGGAGCAGTTCGCCGAGGTGCTCGAGCTGGTCTCCGAGGGTATCCAGACCGGGCGTGGGCGGCGGGGGGCCTACCTCCACCATGATCGGGTCAACGGGGAGCTGCGGGCCCGCAAGGGAGCCCGACTGGCCGCTTCGACCTCCGGCGGGGCCATCCCCGAGACCGGTGACTACCGGGTCCTGGCCGAACCCGACGACGTGCTGGTCGGGACCGTCAACGAGGATTGGGCGGTCGAGTCGTCGGCCGGTGACATATTCCTGTTGGGTAGCCACTCTTGGCAGATCCGCCGGGTCGAGTCCGGTGTGGTGAGGGTGCGCGACGCCGGTGACACCCCTCCGACGGTGCCGTTCTGGCTCGGCGAAGCCCCGGCCCGCACCGAGGAACTGTCACGTGAAGTGTCGGAGCTGCGTCGCCGGGTGGAGGGCTTGGTCGAAGCCGGGGACCACGACGGGGCCCGGCGCTGGCTGCAGGACGTCAGTGGGGTCGGCTCTGACGCGGCCACGACCATCGTGGACTACCTGGCCGCCGGGCGGGCCGTCCTCGGGATCCTGCCGACCCAGGAGACGTTGGTGCTCGAGCGCTTCTTCGATGACACCGGCGGCATGCAACTGGTGCTGCACTCGCCCTACGGGGCGCGTGTGAACCGGGCTCTGGGCATGGCGCTGCGCAAGAAGTTCTGCCGGCGGTTCAACTTCGAGCTGCAGGCGGCGGCCAGCGACGACGCCGTGGTGCTCTCGCTCGGCCCTCATCACAGCTTCCCGCTGGAGGAGGTGCTCGGCTACCTCTCCAGCGCCACGCTGGAGGACACACTGGCCCACGCCATCCTCGACGCCCCCATGTTCCAATCCCGCTGGCGCTGGAACCTCAACCGGTCCCTGCTGGTGCTCCGCTGGCGCAACGGGCGGCGCAACCCGCCGCCCCTGCAGAGGATGGAGTCCGACGACCTGTTGGCCGCGGTGTTCCCCCAGGCGGCGGCCTGCCAGGACAATCTGATCGGCCCCCGCGAGATACCCGACCACATGCTGGTCCGCCAGACCATCGACGACACGCTGCACGAGGCCATGGACCTCGACCGGGCCCGGGCGGTCGTCGAGGGCATCGAAGGGGGCCTGATCCGGGTCCATTGTCGTGACACCACCGAGCCTTCGGTGCTGGCCCACGAGATCATCACCGCCCGCGCCTACGCCTTCCTCGACGACGAGGAGTTCCAGAACCGCCGCACCAACGCCGTCCACCTCCGGCGCGGCCTGACCCCCGATCTCTCGGGGGTCGGCTCGCTCGACGCCGAGGCCATCGAATCCGTGCACTCGGAGATCGATCCGGCGCCCACCTCCCCCGACGAGCTGCACGACCTCCTGAGCGCCACGGTCATCATGCGACCCCGACCCGAGTGGGCCGGCCTGTTCGCCGCCTTGGTGGCGGCCGGCCGGGCCGAGACGCGCACCTACGACGCCGGCCTGCTCTGGGTCGCTACCGAGCAGCGCGACCGGGCCGATCAGGCCCGGGCCGGCGGTGACGAGGCGGTCCTGCAGAGCGTCAGGGGTCATCTGGAGCTGGCGGGGATCACCACCGCGGCGGAGCTGGCCGAGCGGACCACGCTGGCGCCCGGACGGGTGGCCTGGGCCCTCGCCGCCCTCGAACTGGAGGGCTTCGTGTTCCAGGGCCGCTACACGCCAGGGGCCACGGAGGTGCAATACGTCGCCCGTCGGCTCCTGGCCCGCATGCACTCCTACTCTCGCCGCTCCCGGCGGCAGGCGGTCGAGGCCGTCACCGCCCAGGACTTCATGCGTTTTCTCCTCGAATGGCAGCACGTGGCGCCCGGCACCCAACTGTCCGGTCCCTCGGGTCTGGCCGCGGTCATCGAGCAGCTGCAGGGCTTCGAGGCGGCCGCCGCGGCGTGGGAATCCGAACTGTTGGCCCGCCGCCTGCTGCGCTACTCGCCTTCCTGGCTCGACTCCATGTGCCACGCCGGCGAGACCGCCTGGCTGCGGGTGTCGCCGACCAGCTCGGCCCGGCGGCCGGCGCCGACCCGGGCCAGCCCCATCGCCGTGGTATTCCGGGCCGACCTGGGCTGGCTGGTGGGCCACCGGGACGACGGCGCCGACACCGGCGGGGTGCTGGGCGGCCTGCTGAGCGTCCTTCAGGGCCGGGGCGCGTGCTTCGCGTCGGAGATCGCCACGGCCGGGGGTTGGCGCGCCGACGAGGTCGAGCAGGCCCTCTGGGAGGGCGTCGGGCGGGGCTTGATCATGTGCGACGGATTCGAGGCCATTCGCGCCCGTATGGCCGACGGCCCGGCCCCCCTGCGCCGACCCCGCCGCTTCGGTCACGGTTCGAGGGCGGCGATGGGGGGCGCGGCCACCGCGGGGGCGGCCGGTCGGTGGTCGCTGGTGCCCACCCCCGACGTGTCGGGCCTCGACGCTCACGACCTGGCCGAGACGGTGGCCGAGCAGCTCCTGCAGCGGTGGGGTGTCGTGTTCCGGGACCTGGCCGTCCACGACGACGTGAGCCTGCCGTGGCGCGAGCTGCAGTGGGCCCTCCGGCGCCTGGAGGACCGGGGACTGATACGCGGCGGCCGGTTCGTGGCCGGCTTCAGCGGCGAGCAGTACGCCCTGCCCGAGGCCGTTGAGCACCTGGAGCGCACGAGGAGACGTCCCCGGGGCGGGATCCGGGTGACCGTCAACGCCAGCGACCCGCTCAACCTGGTGGGCCTGGTCGTGCCCGGAGAGACGGTCCCCGCGGTGCGGACCAACCACATCACCTACGAGGACGGGGTATACGTGGGCCATGGGTGAACCCGAAGCGGTGACCGTACTTCGTCGCATCGCCTACCTGCTCGAGCGTCAGCACGCCGACAGCTACCGGGTACGGGCCTTCCGCCGCGCCGCCGACGCCGTGGCGGCCGCCGAGGAGCACGACCCCGGCCGGCTTCCCGCGCTGCACGCCGCCGGTCGCCTCCGCGACCTGGACGGGGTCGGGGAGCGCACGGCCGCGGTGATCGCCGAAGTCCTCGATGGGCGGCGCCCGGCCTACCTGACCGAGCTAGAGGCGGTCGCCCCGCCGACGACCACTGGGGCCGCCGAGGGCTATCTGCAGGCGCTGATCGGGGACTGCCACAGCCACAGCGACTGGTCCGACGGGGGAAGCGACGTCAAGACCATGGCCGAGGCGGCCATGGCCCTCGGCCACCGGTACCTGGTCCTCACCGACCACAGCCCCCGCCTCACCGTGGCCCACGGGCTCGACGCCGGCCGCCTGGTGGCCCAGCTGGACCTCGTGGGGCGCCTCAACGAGGAGTTGGCGCCGTTCCGCATCCTCACCGGCATCGAGGTGGACATCCTCGAGGACGGCGGACTGGACCAGGACCTCGGCCTGCTCGCCGACCTCGACGTGGTGGTCGCCAGCGTCCACTCCAAGCTGTCGATGGACCAGGCCTCGATGACCCGTCGCATGCTCGCCGCCATAGAGAGTCCCCACACCGACATCCTCGGGCACTGCACCGGGCGCAAGATCGTGGGCCGGGGCCGCCTCCCCTCGACGTTCGACGCCGGGGCGGTCTTCGGAGCCTGCGCTTCGACGGGGACCGCGGTGGAGATCAACTCCCGTCCGGAGCGGCGCGACCCACCGCACGACCTGCTGGTGCAGGCGGTTGACGCCGGATGCCTGTTCAGCATCGACACCGACGCCCACGCCCCAGGTCAGCTCGAGTGGCTGTGGATGGGATGCGAGCAGGCCGCCGAGGCCTCGGTGCCGGTGGAGAGGATCGTCAACAGCTGGGACGTCGATCGGCTGCTGGCCTGGGCCGACCGGTGACCGCCGGCTCGGGCCGGCCGGTGGCGTCGGCGCCGTGGCCGCCGGGGTCGCGACTGCCGTGGCCCCTCCAGATCCCCCTGTTCCTGGCCGGCCCGCGATGGCAGTCGGTGTGGGCGCGCCGCTACGGCGACCGTTTCACCGTGCGCCTCGGCCCGTTCGGGAACTACATCTACCTGGCCGACCCCGGCGAGATCCGGGGGGTGTTCCAAAGCGACGACGCCGTGCTCCACGCCGGGCAGGCCAACGCCGCCGTGCTCGGAGCCGTCCTCGGCCCGAGCTCCCTCCTGGTCCTCGACGAGGACGAGCACCGCAGGCGCAGGAAGATGATGGCCGCCTCCCTGCAGCGGGCCGCCGTCGAGCGCCTCGTTCCCCTCATGGAGGAAATCGCCGGGGTCGCCGTCGGGCGGTGGCCCGAGGGTCGAACCTTCCCGGTGTTACCCCAGATGCGGGCCATCACCCTCGAGGTCATCCTGCAGGCGGCCATCGGCGTGACCGATCCGGCCCGGCGGGGTGCCCTGCGGCGGGCCCTGCTCGTGCTGAGCGACATCCCGCTGTGGCGGATGGCCCAGTTCGCCGTGCCGTCCCTGCGGACCCACCGCCCGTGGCGGAGTTTCTGGGACGGTTGGACGGTGGCCGACGGCCTGCTGCGCGACGAGGTGCGCCGGGCCGTCGCCGACCCGGACCTGGACCGCCGCCCCGATGTCCTGGCGGTGCTGGTCCGGGCCCGCGACGAGGACGGGTCGGCGATGACCGAGGACGAACTGGTGGACCAGTTGCGCACCCTCCTGCTGGCCGGCCATGAGACCACGGCCACCGCCCTGGCCTGGACCCTGGAGCGCCTGGTACGACACCGCGACGTGCTCGAGCGGGCCACCGGCGCGGCGCGCTCAGGGGACCTCGACTACCTCGACGCGGTCGTCGCCGAGACCCTGCGCTGCCGTCCCGTCATCGCCGACGTGGCCCGCGTCGTGGTGTCGGGCTACCGCCTCGGTGACCACACCGTCCCGCCCGGCACGTTCTTGAACCCGGCCATCGCCCTGGTGCACCGCTCGGCGGCCGCCTACCCCCGACCCGACCGCTTCGACCCACAGCGCTTCGTCGGGCACCGTCCCGACCCCTCGGTGTGGCTACCGTTCGGAGGCGGAAACCGTCGCTGCCTGGGGGCGTCCTTGGCGACCACCGAGATGCGGGTGGTGCTCGCCGCGGTGCTGCGTGGTACCGACCTGGCGTGGACCGCGCAGCGGGGGGAGCGGGCACGCATCCGCCACGTCACCCTGGTGCCCCACCGCGGCGCCCGGATCCGGATCACGGGGCGCGCCGGGGGCTGAGCGGGCAGCCGAGGGGAGCGGCGAAGGGGAGAGGACGGGAGGAGGGGAGAGGACGGGAGGAGGGGAGAGGACGGGCGGGAGAGGGCGAACGGCGGATGGATTTTTACGACGGCTTGCGTGGGTGATGGGTCGACGGGGCCGCCCCCGCTCCCACCTCGCCGTGGTCCCGGCAGCGGGCCCGCCACCCGGCCGGGGTGACCACGACGCGCATCCGCCGCCCGCAGCTCCCGCAGTAGCGGGGCGGCTCGAACCGGCCGGTGCACTGGCCGCCCCGGGGGCACTCGGCGGTGCCGCGACCGCAACCGCTGCAGAAGCTCACGGGTGGGGCTCAGATCACCTTGGACAGAGCGCCGATGGGCATGCGCAGGTCCTCCAGCATGGTGAGATCCTCCTGGGGGTCGCGCCCGAGGGTCGTCAGGTAGTTGCCCACGATCAAGGCGTTGATGCCGCCGGTCAGCCCGAGGGCCTGCAGCTCACCGAGGGTGATCTCGCGGCCGCCGGCGTAGCGCAGGATGACGTCGGGCAGGCCGAGGCGGAACAGGGCGATCCACCGGAGCGCCTCGAGAGCCCCGACCGGCTTGCGGATCATGAGGGGGGTTCCCGGGCGGGGATCGAGGAAGTTGACCGGGACCTCGTCGGGCTCGAGTTCGGCGAGCTGGCCGATCAGCTCCAGCCGCTGGGCGTCGGTCTCTCCCATGCCCAGAAGGACCCCGCAGCACAGCTCCATGCCCACCGCCCGGACCAGCTCACAGGTGTCCCGGCGCTCCTCCCAGGTGTGGGTGGTGACCACCTGGGGGAAGAAGGAGCGGGCCGTCTCGAGGTTGTGGTTGTAGCGGTGCACCCCGCCCTCGGCCAACCGCCGGGCCTGCTCGTCGGAGAGGATGCCGGCCGAAACAGCCACATTGAGGCCCGTCTCGGCGGCCACGATCGGGACCAGATCGAGGAGGCGCTGCATGGTGCGCTCGTCGGGGCCGCGCACCGCCAGCACGATGCAGAACTCGCTGGCCCCGAGCTGGGCGGTCTGGCGGGCCGCCTCGAGCACCTCCTCGGTGTCGAGGAAGGGGGTGGCCAGCACCGGCGTGTCGAAGCGGGACGACTGGGCGCAGAAGTGGCAGTCCTCGGGGCAGCCCCCGGTCTTGGCCGACAGGATTCCCTCCACCTCGACGGTGTCGCCGCACCAGGCCAGGCGCACCTCGTGAGCCAGGGAGGCCAGGGACGGCACGTAGGCGTCGGGGATGACGGACAGAGCGGCGAGCAGGTCGGAGGGCAGGCGCTCATGGTCGGTCAGCAGCCGCTGCCGGGCGGTCCCGATCAGCTCCAGGGGAGCGTCGGCACTGGCCTGGCCACCGGCGAAAGTGGCGATTTCGGTCTTGGCGGGGGGCACGGGCCGTTATGGTACGTGACCCGTGAGTGCGACAGCTTGGGTGGAACGCGATCGCCGGCGGGTTTGGCACGGCTTCACCCAGATGGCGGCCTACGCCGACAACCGGCCGGTGATGGTGGAGCGGGCCGAGGGCCGGGAGCTGATCGACGTCGACGGGCGCCGGTACCTCGATGCCATATCGTCGCTGTGGGTGAACACCCTCGGCCACCGGGTACCCGAACTCGACCAGGCCCTGCGCGACCAGGTGGACCGGGTGTCGCACAGCACCCTGCTCGGCAACGGCAACACCGCGGTGGTGGAGTTGGCCGAGGCCTTGGCGCCGATCGTGCCCGTCGACGACGCCCGGTTCCTCTTCGCCTCCGACGGCGCCGCCGCCGTGGAGCAGGCCCTGAAGGTGGCGTTTCAGTACTGGTGGAACCGCGGTGAGCGCGGCCGGGACCGCTACCTGGTGCTCGGCGACGCCTACCACGGCGACACCGTCGGCTCCCTCAGCCTCGGCGACGGAGGGTTCGGCACCGACCTGTTCGACCCGCTCCGGTTCCCCGGCACCGTCCGGACCCCGGGATACCGCCATGCGGGCTGGCTCGAGCAGGCGTTGGCCGCCCTGACCGAGAGCGCCGGGAGCTTGGCCGCGGTGGTGCTGGAGCCGGTCGTGCAGGGAGCGGCGGGTATGTACGTGGCCCGCCCGCCGGACGTCGCCGCCTTGGTCTCGGCGGCCCAGCGGGCCGGGGTGCTGGTGATCTGCGACGAGGTGGCTACCGGTTTCGGCCGCACCGGGACCATGTTCGCGTCGGAGCTGTGCGGGGTCCGCCCCGACATCATGTGCATCGGCAAGGGCCTGGCCGGCGGCTACCTGCCGATCTCGGCGACGGTGGCCTCCGGCCCGGTCGCCGCCGCGTTCGAGGGGGACGACCTCGGGGAGCGCACGCTCTACCACGGCCACTCCTTCGGGGGAAACGCGCTCGCCGCGGCGGTAGCCCTCCGTCATCTCTCGCTGTTCGAGGAGTGGAAGGTCCTCGACCACGTGGCGGGGCGCGCCGAGCAGTTGGGCCGACTGCTGGACGCCCGGGTCGTCGGTCACCCGGCCGTGGCCGAAGTGCGCCGGTGCGGCCTGATGGTGGGGGTGGAGCTGGCCCCTCCCCGACCCGGGCTGCGGTGGGGTCGTCGGGTGTGCGCAGCGGCGGTCGAGGCGGGGGTCCTGCTGCGCCCCCTCGGCGACGTGGTGGTGCTGATGCCCATCCTGACCTCCACTGCGGAAGAGATCGATCGCATGGTGGGCGCCTTGGCCGGCGGCCTCGACACGGTGGGCCCTTGACCCGGCCCGACCGCCTGGCCGTGGTCACCGGCACGGCGACCGAGGTGGGCAAGACGTGGGTGGGGGCCGCCGTGCTGACGGCGGGTCGCCGGCGGGGTCTGCGGGTGGCCGCCCGCAAACCGCTGCAGTCCTACTCGCCCGGCGAGCACCCGCTCGACTCGGAGGTCCTGGCCGCGGCCAGCGGGGAGCCCGAGGAACTGGTCTGCCCGCAGGGATGGAGGTACGCCGCCCCGATGGCTCCGCCCATGGCCGCCGCCGCCCTCGGTCGGCCGGTGCCCTCGTTGGAGGCGCTCGCCGCGTTCGTCGAACGCAGCTGGCCGCAAGGGGGATGCGACCTGGCCATCGTCGAAGGCGCCGGCGGGGTGGCCTCACCCCTCGGCGCCGACGCATCGACCGCCGACCTGGTCCAGCGGCTCGCCCCCGACGCCGTGGTCCTGGTCGCCGATGCCTCCCTCGGGGTCATCAACGCGGTGCGCCTCAGCGTGGCCGCCCTCGGTCCCCGCCGGGTGATCGTCCACCTCAACCGCTACCAACCGGCCGACGACCTGCACCGTCGCAACCTGGCCTGGCTGTCCGAGGTGGACCGCCTCGACGTGACGACAGACGTGGAGCAACTGCTCAGCCGGGTCGTGGGGTGAGCGGCCGACGGGACGCCCCGGCGATAGGCCGCCCATCGGGCCGGGTATTAGCCTGACGGGACCATGAAGGCGCCTGTTTCCTCGTCACCCGGCCGTCCGTGGCGCGACCGGGCGGTGGACCTGGCCAATGAGGCGGGGGCGCGGATCCTGCACGGGCTGGAGCGCCTGGTGGTCCGGTCCTCGCTGGTGCCGACGACGCCTTTCCTGCCGGCGACCACCTTCGACTGGGTGCCCCGCCTCGAAGCCGAATGGCGGGCCATCCGAGCCGAGCTCGACGAGGTGATGGCGTTTCGCGACGAGCTGCCCAACTTCCAGGACATCTCCATCGACCAGGCTTCCATAACCGACGACGACGGCTGGAAGACCTACTTCTTCTTCGCCTACGGCTTCCGTTCCGAGGCCAACTGCGCCCGCTGCCCGACGACGGCCGCCCTGCTCGACTCCGTTCCCGGTATCACCACGGCGTTCTTCTCCATCCTCTCGCCCGGCAAGCACATACCCGAGCACCGGGGCCCGTGGCGAGGCGTGATCCGCTACCACCTCGCCCTCACCGTCCCCGAACCGGCCGACGCCGCCGGTATCGAAGTGGGCGGGGAACGGGCCCATTGGAAGGAGGGCTCGAGCCTGCTCTTCGACGACGGCTACGAGCACCGGGCCTGGAACGACACCGACGGCGTCCGGGTGGTCCTGTTCGTCGATGTCGTCCGCCCGCTGCGGGCGCCCATGGACCAGGTCAACCGGGCCCTCATCTGGGCCATCGGACACTCCCCGTTCATCCAGGACTCCCGGCAACGCCACGAGGTCTGGGAGGAGCGCTTCGAGGCTCGGCGCGTCGGCGGCCGCCGATGACCGAGGCCGCCGACCGGGAGCCGTCGGGCAAGCCGTCGGCCGACATATTCGCCAAGCTGGCCGACCCCCGACTGGAGCAGTGGCACCTGGCCCAGTCCATGGACCTGCTGCCGTTCTACCGGGAGCTCGAGGGCGAGGTCGGGCCGAGGACGGTGTTCCAGGGACGGCCGGTCGTCATGCTCGGCTCCAACAACTACCTGGGCCTGACCACCGACCCCCGCGTCCGGGCCGCGGCGGTGGACGCGGTGGAGCGCTTCGGGACCGGTGTCACCGGCAGCCGGCTGCTCAACGGCACCCTGCCCCTGCACCGCGAGCTGGAGGAGCTGCTCGCCGACTGGGTCGGCATGGAGGCGGCTCTGGTGTTCACCACCGGCTACTCCGCCAACCTGGGTCTGATCGGCGCCCTGGTCGGCCCGACCGACGCCCTGGTGGTCGACTCCGCGGCCCACGCCAGCCTCGTGGACGGTGCCCGCTACTCCGAAGGGACGTTGCGGGCGTTCCGCCACCAGCGACCGAACAGCCTGCGCCGGACGCTGCGGTCGTGGCGGGAGCAGGACCAGTCGGGTGGGGTCCGGGTCGCGGTGGACGGCATCTACTCGATGGAGGGGGACCGGGCTCCCCTGGTCGACATCGCCGAGCTGTGCCGGGCCTTCGGGGCTGGTCTGCTCGTCGACGAGGCCCACGCACTCGGGGTGGTCGGCCCGGCGGGGAGCGGCACCGCCCGCGCCGCGGGGATCGAAGCCGACGTGGTCATGGGCACCTTCTCCAAGTCGCTGGCCAGCTGCGGTGGCTTCATCGCCGGGTCGCGCCGGCTCATCGAGTTCCTCCAGATCACCTGCCGGCCACTGATGTTCACCGCTTCGGGGGTCCCCGCCGCTCTCGGTGCGGCCCTGGCGGCCGCCCGCATCGCCCGAGACGAGCAGTGGAGGCGCGAGGCCGTCCGGGCCCGGGCCACACAGCTGCGCCGGGGCCTCTCCGAACTGGGGTTCACCGTCGGCGGCGACGAGGAGAGCCCCATCGTCCCGGTGTGGGTGGGGGACCTCTGGGATGCCGGTCGGCTCTGGCGGGCCCTGCTCGACGAGGGGGTCTACACCAACGCCGCCATCCCCCCGGCGGTGGCCAAACCGGTACTGCGTACGTCGGTGATGGCGACCCACACCGAGGGCGACATCGTCCGCGCCCTCGAGGGGTTCGCCCGCGCCGCTCGGGTCCTGGGGTCCGCCCCCGGTTCCTAGCCGCGGCTAGTCGTGGCTAGGCGGCCGGTCGGCGGTAGAGCCGCCAGGTGCGCGAGCGGGTCGCCCCCATGGCCGCGATCTGGTCGTTGATCCGGTGGTTGCTGGCGAGGGTCCACGACGCCTCAGCGGTCTCGATGTAGGGGTCGGCGCTGAGCCGGTTGATGATCTCGCCGTACAGCAGCGGCCCGAGAGCCAGGTTCTGGTAGTCGGGCCGGATGCCCAACGCCCACACCCGGGCCCGGGTGACCTTCTGGCGCCCGGTCAGCAGCGGGTACCAGCCGAGCGGGAGGAGCCGCCCGGAACGGTTGCCCAACATGGGCTGGTTGAGGTCGGGAAGGGCCAGGCACACGGCTACGGCCTCACCGCTCATCGTCTCGAGGCCGAAGGCCCACTCCGGCCGGATGATCTGCTTCAGCTGCTTGGCCAGGTGGCGGACCTCGGCTTCGGGCATGGGCGCGAACCCCCAGTTGTCCTCCCACGCCGAGTTGTAGATGGCGAAGAAGCGCCCGACCTCGGCGTCGTAGTCGTCCATGTTGAGGCTGCGGGCGCGGACCTTGGCCCGCTGCCGGATGCGCTCCAGGGCCCGGGCCTGGCGTTCGGACAGCGCCGTCGTTCCCCGCTCGAAGTGCCAGCCCCACAGGTCCATGGCCGGCTCCCACCCGTTCTGGGTCCACAGCGCTTCGTAGTAGCGGGGGTTCTGCAGGGTGAGGAGGGCCGGAGGATCGTCGAAGCCCTCGACCATCAAGCCCAGCTCGTCGTTGGTGGTGAAGTTGGCCGGACCGACGCACGTGTCGGCTCCCTGCTCGGCGGCCCAGCGGCACACCGTGTCGAACAGGGCGGCGGCCACGGCCGGATCGTCGAAGGCGTCGAAGAAGCCGACCCACGCCCAGCGCTCGCCGCGGTGGCGGTTGAAGAGGGAGTCGACGCAGCCGGCGATGCGGCCCACCGGGCGGCCGTGACGGTAGGCCACCCACAGAGCGGTCTCCTGGTGGGCCGCCGCCGGGTGACGCCTCGAGATGCGGTCGTAGACGCTGACGCGCAGCGGGGGCACCCAGCCCGGGTCGCCGCCGTGGATGCGGAACGGCACGTCGACGAACACCCGACGGCTGTTCCATCCCCTGACCGGGCGGATTTCGAGGGCGGCGCCAGACACCCGCAAAAGGTAACCGATGGGCGAGTGGGCGCCTCCGGGCCCGTTCCTGGCAAAGTGGTCGTGATGACCGATGCGAACCGCTCCGCCCCGGAGCCGCCCCTCCCCCCCGTCGAGCTGGTCCGGCCGGGACTGTGGAGCATCCCGGTGCCCATCCCGAACAACCCGTTGCGCTACGTGCTCGTCTACGCCTTCGAGACCGACCGGGGCCCCTACCTCATCGACGCCGGCTGGAACACCGACGACGCCTACCAGACCCTCGTCGACGGGCTCGGGGTGGCCGGGTTCGCCGTGGCCGACGTCCAGGGGGTGCTCGTCACCCACATCCACCCCGACCACTACGGCCTGGCGGGGCGGATCCGGGAGGCTTCGGGGGCTTGGGTGGGTCTCCACCCCGCTGACGCGGCGCTGATCGAGGAGCGCTACGACGAGCCCGACGATCTGCTGGTGAAGATCGGCTCCATGCTGCGGCGTGACGGGGCCCCGCCCGAGGAGATCGCCACCCTGCAGAACGCCTCGATGCCGGTCCGCAACTGGGTGTGGGCGGCGGTCCCCGACGTGCTGGTCGAGGACGGGGATCGGCCCGACATACCCGGCTGGGACCTCACCGCGATCTGGACCCCCGGGCACTCACCCGGCCACATCTGCCTCTACGAGGGCCGGCACCGGCTGATGCTGTCGGGTGACCACGTGCTTCCCCGCATCACCCCCAACATCTCCTTCCACCCCCAGGCCGGTCCCGATCCCCTCGGGGATTTCCTGGCGTCGCTGGACAAGGTTGCGGCCTACGACACCGACGAGGCCCTGCCCGCCCACGAGCACCGCTTCAAGGACCTCCGGGGTCGGGTGGAGGAGCTGAAAGGGCACCACCAGGCCCGCTTCGACGAGGTGGTGACGGCCATCCAGGGGGGCACCACCACGGCCTGGGACATCGCCAGCCACATGACCTGGAGCCGTCCGTGGGATCAGATCCAGGGCTGGATGAGGCGAGCCGCGGTCGGCGAAACCCTCGCTCATCTGCGCTACCTCCAGAAGCTGGGTGTGGTGCTCGAGGTAGACGGGGAGCCCGCCGAGTGGCACGTCACCGAACTGGCCAAACGGTCGTGAGCGACTGGAATTTCGGCGACGTCTGGGACGTCGTCGCGGCCTCGTTCCCGGACCGGCCGGCGGTGATCCAGGGGACCACCCGGGTGTCGTGGCAGGCCTTCGAGCGGCGCGCCGCCAGCCTGGCCGCGGCGCTGCTGGACGCCGGTCTCGGACATCAGGCCAAAGTGGCCCAGTACCTCTACAACTGCCCCGCCTACCTGGAGTCGGTCTACGGTGCGTTCAAGGCCGGCCTGGTTCCGGTGAACACCAACTACCGCTACACCGACGACGAGCTGGTGTACCTGTGGGATAACTCCGACTCCGAGGCCGTCATCTTCGACGCCGCGTTCAGCGAGCGCGTCGAGGCGGTCAGGAAGCGGCTGCCGGCCGTTCGGCTGTGGTTGCGGGTCGGCCCCGACTCCCCGGCGACTGGCTCCCCGGCCGCTGACTGGGTGACCGACTACGAGGCGGTGGTGGCCCGGGGGGCCGAACCGCCGCCACGGCCCCGGTCAGGCGACGATCTGCTGTTCATCTACACGGGGGGGACGACGGGCATGCCCAAGGGGGTGATGTGGCGCCAGGACGACCTCTTCGCCGTGCTCAACCGCACGGGGGAGGTGCGCTACCCCGAGGACGGCGGGATGGAGGGGGTCCGCCGCACCCTGCAGCAGCCCCCGAAGCATCCGCCGGCGCGGCTGCTGCCGGGTCCGCCGCTCATGCACGGCACCGGGCTGTTCACGGCCATGTCGGTGCTGAGCGGGGGTGGAACGGTGGTCATGACCGACAGTCACCATTTCGACCCGGCCGCCCTTCTGGACCTCGTCGAAGCCGAGCGGGTCACCCAGCTGTGCATCGTGGGCGACGCCTTCGCCAAGCCCATCCTGGCGGCCCTCGACGGGCAGCCGGGACGGTGGGATCTGAGCTCGCTCTGGCTGATCGTCAGTTCGGGGGTCATGTGGTCGGCGGAGGTCAAGCAGGGGCTGCTTCGCCACAACCCCAAGATGATGCTGGTGGACACCCTCGGTTCTTCAGAGGCCGTCGGCATGGCCCGGTCCACGGCCCGGGCCGGCCAGGAGGTCCAGACCGCCGACTTCAAGCTGGGCGCCGACACCAAGGTGCTAACTGACGACGGCCGCGAGCTGCAACCGGGCTCGACCGAGCGGGGGCGCCTGGCCATCCGGGGGAGGGGGCCCATCGGCTACTACAAGGACGCCGAGAAGTCGGCGGCGACCTTCACCTTCATCGACGGCCAACGCTGGACCATCCCGGGAGACTTCGCCACCGTCGCCGCCGACGGGACCGTCAGGTTGCTCGGCCGGGGGTCGGTGTGCATCAACAGCGGAGGCGAGAAGATCTTCCCCGAGGAGGTCGAGGAGGTCTTGAAGCTGCACCCCGGCGTGGCCGACGCCGTGGTCGTCGGGATACCCGACGACCGGTTCGGCGAGGCGGTGACGGCGGTCATCGAGCGGCGCCCGGGCGTCTCGGGGATCGACCACTCCGAGCTGGCCGAATGGGTTAAGGGACGGCTGGCCGCCTACAAGGCGCCGCGACGCTTCGTCGAGGTCGACTCCATCGGCCGCTCCCCGGCCGGCAAGGTGGACTACCGCGGCCTGCGCAGCCTGGCCGTCGAGCGGGTCGCCTCCGCCTCCTGAGAGGTAGGGGGCGCCGGGGGTCAGCCCTCGATGGTCACCGAGGAGACATACCAGCCGCTGGACAGGTGGGTGACGCCTATCTCGTATAGCCGCCCCGAGCCGACGTCGGCGTAGGTGCAGGTGCCGGGGTTGGTCCGGGCGTCGGTGCAGCCCCGGGCCTGGGCCCCCCCGGCGGGGTAGGGGACGGCGAAGAGGGCCTGGCGGGCGGCGGGGGAGGCGGTGGCCGCGGCCTGGGTGGGGTTGGCCCCGGCCCACGCCTCGACCAGCGCGGCCGCCGCGCCGTCAGGGCTGCCGGCCGGGGCGGTCGGGGTGTAGACGGTGGTGGGCGGAGCGGTGACCGGGGCCGTCGTGGTCGATTCCGTCGGCGGGGTGGTCGACGGCGTGGTCGATGCGACGGCAGGCCCGGTTGAGGGGGCGGCGGGGCCCGCCGACGCCGCCGGGCCCCCGCCCGAACAGGCCGAACCGAGCAGGACCGTCAGTCCGGCCACGGCAGTCAGGCGGGCGAGGTGGTGGGCCACGGCCGCCAAGGTAGGTTGTCGGCTGTGTCGAGCGGAGGTCGGGGGGCGCAGCCAGCGGGGAACGCCGAAAGCGGCGTCACGCGGACAGGGTCGGATCGGCGGTTGGAGCGGTGATGCTGAGCGGGCCGGTCGGTCCGGCCGTGGTGGTCACGACGGGAGGCCACCCCGCGGCCTACGACGTG
The DNA here is from genome assembly GCA_028876385.1 of Acidobacteriota bacterium. Lineage (GTDB taxonomy): Bacteria > Actinomycetota > Acidimicrobiia > Acidimicrobiales > Palsa-688 > JAKCDU01. Next base: position 29,373 of record JAGWSF010000107.1, read on the forward strand.
CTGGTCGGTCTGCACGTGCTGTGCGCGGTGATCGGCTTCGGGGCGGTGGCGGTGAGCGGCGCCTACGGGGCCATCGGTCGCCACGCCTCCGCGGACGGTGCCCGGCCGCAGGCGGCGTCGGAGGTGCGGCGCTATTTCGCCTCCCCGTCGTCCCTCGAGTACCTGGTGCTCCTGGCCCCGGTGTTCGGGGTCGCCGCCATGTCGGTGCGCCCCGGAGGCAGCGAGTTCGGGCAGATCTGGGCGGTGGCCGGGCTGTTCATCTGGGTGGTGGCGGGCGGACTGCTGACCGCCGTGGTCCGCCCCGCCGAGCGGCGCATCCGGGGGGCGGCCGACGACCTCGGATCGGTGAGCGAAGACGCCCGTCGGCTCATGTGGGCGGCGGGCGCTTCCGACGCCCTGTTCGTGCTGGCCCTGATACTCATGGTCACGCAGCCCCGCTGATCGGGTCGTAGCATGCCGGTATGGCCGTACCGACGTCCGTGGGCGGGCCCGGTATGTTCCGGGGACTGCCCGTCGAGGAGATCCGCGAGGACTTCCGGTTGGGCTGGATCTCCCGGTATCTCGACGACCGGGAGATAGCCCTCCAGAAGCAGAGCCGGGTGTTCTTCCAGATCTCCGGGGCGGGCCACGAGGCTCTCCTGCTCGGCCTGGGGCGCTACCTGCGGGGCGGCTACGACTGGTTCTTCCCCTACTACCGGGACCGAGCCCTGATGCTGTCGCTCGGCGTCACACCCGAGGAGATACTCCTCCAGGCCGTGGGCAGCGCCCTCGACCCGTCCTCGGGAGGACGCCAGATGCCCTGCCACTGGGGGTACGCCCCGCTCAACGTGGTCACGCAGTCGTCGGCGACGGGCAGCCAGTGCCTGCCGGCGGTGGGCTGCGCCGAGGCCTCCCGCTACATCGTGCGCCGGCCTCACCTGAGCGGTTGCCGGGCTCACGGTGACGAGCTGACCTACGTCTCCCTCGGCGAGGGAGCCACCTCGGAAGGGGAGTTCTGGGAGGCCCTCAACTCGGCCTGCACCCTCCACCTGCCGGTCCTGTTCGTCGTGGCCGACAACGGGTTCGCCATCTCGGTCCCCTCCGCCGATCAGGCTCCTGCGCCGGTGTCGGAACTGGTCCGGGGCTTCCGGGGACTGCGGGTGCACCGCCTCGAGGGCCGGGACTACTTCCAGGTGCGGGCCCGGGCTGCCGGCATCGTGGCCGAGGTGCGCGCCGGGGTCGGCCCGGCCCTCGTCCACGCCACGGTGACCCGGCCCTACTCGCATTCGTCGGCCGACACCCAGAGCAAGTACCGCTCGGCCGAGGAACTGGCCGACGAGGCCGCCCACGACCCCCTCGCCCTCATGGAGCAGGCCATCCGCGAGGGCCGGCTGATGACCGACGACGAGATCCAGGCGCTGAAGGACGAGGCCAAGAACGCCGTCGCCGAGGCGTCACGGTCGGCGCTGGCCGCGCCCCGCCCGTCGCCGGCGTCGGTCACCGAGCACGTGGTGGCCGCCCGGAGGGAGGACGACCCGGCCGGCGGCCCCCTCGGAGGCCGAGCCGAGCCGGCCGACTCGGGTGAGGTGGTGGCCCTCGGGGAGGCCATCCGACGGACCCTCCACGAGCAGATGGCGGCCGACGAGCGCATCCGGGTGTTCGGAGAGGACGTAGCCGACGCCCGCGAGGCGGTATTGGCCAACGTCGAGGGAAAAGGCGGCGTGTTCGGCACCACCCACGGCCTCCAACGGGAGTTCGGCATCGCCCGCTGCTACAACACCCCGCTCGCCGAGGCCAACATCGTCGGGCGGGCCGTCGGCCAGGCGCTGAGAGGCCTGCGACCGGTGCCCGAGGTGCAGTTCTTCGATTACATCTGGACCGCCATGCAGCAGATAAAGACCGAGGCGGCCACCATCAGGTGGCGCTCCAACGGGGCGTTCAGCTGCCCGCTGGTCCTACGGGTCCCGATCGGGGGCTACCTGTCGGGCGGGGCCATCTGGCACTCGCAGTCGGGGGAGTCGATCTTCGCCCACGTGCCGGGCCTGACCGTGGTCATGCCGTCGTGCGCCGCCGACGCGGTTGGGCTGCTGCGCAGCGCTCTGGCCGCCGAGGACCCGGTGCTGTTCCTCGAGCACAAGCACCTGCTCCGCCAGCCCTACACCAGGTCCCCGTGGCCGGCCCCCCCGTGGCGGGTCCCGTTCGGGCGGGGCCGGATCGTCAGCGCCGGTGACGACCTGACCATCGTCACGTGGGGAGCGACGGTCGAGAAGTCCCGGCTGGCGGCCGCCTCGCTCGAAGCCGCCGGGGTGGAGATCATCGATCTGCGTTCCATCCTGCCCTGGGACCGGGATCTGGTGGCCGAATCGGTGGCCAAGACCGGACGCCTCCTGGTGGTCCACGAGGACACCCTCACCGGCGGCTTCGGTGCGGAAGTGGCGGCGTGGGTCGGGGAGCACTGCTTCGGCGACCTCGACGCCCCGGTCAGCCGGGTGGGCGCGCTCGACACCCACGTGGCCTACGAGCCGGCGCTGGAGCGGGCCATCCTGCCCCAGGTCGAGGGTATCGCCGGGGCCGCCCGGCGGCTGCTCGACTTCTGATGACCCCGGTCTGGTGTCGGCCGCCCTCCCGGCTGCCCTCCCGGCCGCCCGGAGCCACGACTTGAGGACCCCCGATAGTTGGATGTCCTATTAATATGGGGGTCGTGACAGAACTCCATCGGCCCGCGCACCCGGTACGTTTCGTGACCGCCGCCAGCCTCTTCGACGGCCACGACGCCGCCATCAACATCATGCGCCGGTTGCTTCAAGCCCAGGGTGCGGAGGTCGTGCACCTCGGTCACAACCGCTCGGTGGACGAGGTCGTCACCGCCGCCGTGCAGGAGGACGTGCAGGGGGTCGCCGTCAGCTCCTATCAGGGCGGCCACGTGGAGTACTTCCGTTACCTCGTCGACCGCCTCCGCGAGGAGGGCCGGCCCGAGGTGCGGGTTTACGGTGGGGGCGGCGGGACCATCACCCCGAGCGAGATCCGCGAACTGCACGACTACGGGGTGGCCCGCCTCTTCTCCCCGCAGGACGGCCAGTCCATGGGGCTGGCGGCCATGGTCAACTCCCTCATCGCCGAATGCGACCGGCGCGTCGCCGACCTCACCGACGCCGAGTTCGAGGCGCTGCTCGGCGGCGACACCCGGGCCCTGGCCCGGGGCCTCAGCACCGCGGAGAACGGTCGCCTGTCGACCGGCCAGAGGGACGCGCTGCTCCGGGCCGCCGGACGGCGCCACGTGCCGGTCCTCGGCGTGACCGGCACCGGAGGCAGCGGCAAGTCGTCGCTCACCGATGAGCTGGTGCAGCGCTTCCGTCTGGACCAGGAGGACAAGCTCCGCATCGCCGTGCTGGCCATCGACCCCACCCGACGCAAGGGCGGCGGGGCGCTGCTGGGCGACCGCATCCGCATGAACTCGATCGGCAGCGGGGAGCGGGTGTTCTTCCGCTCCTTCGCCACCCGTGACGCGGGCAGCGACATGCCCGCCTGCCTCGACGACGCGGTGGCGGCCTGCAAGGCCGCCGGGTTCGACCTGGTGATCGTCGAGACGCCGGGGATCGGCCAGGGCGACTCGGCCGTGGTGCCCCACGTCGATGTTCCCTTGTACGTGATGACCCCGGAGTTCGGCTCGGCGTCGCAGCTGGAGAAGATCGACATGCTCGACTACGCCGCGGCGGTTGCCATCAACAAGTTCGAGCGGCGGGGCGGCGAGGATGCCCTGCGCGATGTCCGCCGGACCCTGGCCCGCGACCCCGACCGCATGGGTCTACCCCTCGAGGACCTCCCGGTGTTCGGCACGGTGGCCTCCCGCTTCGCCGACGACGGGGTGACGGCGCTGTACCAGTTCCTGAGAAGTGAGCTGGGGCTGCCCGCCGGGGTGCTGAGCCCGGTCGAGGGACGGACCTCGACGCGGGGTCATTCCATCGTGCCCGCCGATCGCACCCGCTACCTGGCCGACGTCGCCGCCGCGGTGCGCTCCTACCACGACCAGACCCGCCGGGAGGCGGTCCTGGCCCGACGCCGCCAGCAGCTGCGGGAGGTGGCCGAGCTGGTCGACGACCGGGCGGCGCTTGACGATCTGGCGGTGCAGGTCGAAGCCGAGATGCGCAGGGACAGCCGGGAGATGCTCGACGGCTGGGACGAGGCCGTCGGCGAGCTGCGCGGGCACACCCGGGAGTCGCTGTCGGGCACCGTCGTGGCTCGGGTGGCCACGCCCCGCTTCACCGATCACGGGGAGCTACTGCGGTGGCTGCGCTCGGAGAATCTGCCTGGCCGGTTCCCCTACACCGCCGGGGTCTTCCCGCTCAAGCGGGAAGGGGAGGACCCGGCCCGCATGTTCGCCGGTGAAGGGGACGCGGCGCGCACCAACCGGAGGTTCCACTACCTCGCCGAGGGCCAGCCCGCGACCCGCCTGTCGACGGCGTTCGATTCGGTCACGCTCTACGGCTTCGATCCCGACCGCCGCCCGGACATCTACGGGAAGGTGGGCAACTCGGGGGTGTCCATCGCCACCCTCGAGGACATGAAGGTCCTCTACGGCGGCTTCGACCTGTGCGACCCGAGCACCTCGGTGTCGATGACCATCAACGGTCCGGCCCCGACCATCCTCGCCATGTTCTTCAATGCCGCCATCGACGACCAGATCGCCCGCCACCCCGATGAGGACCCGGAGGTGGTCCGGGCCCGGACCCTGTCGCAGATCCGCGGGACCGTCCAGGCCGACATCCTGAAAGAGGACCAGGGGCAGAACACCTGCATCTTCTCCACCGAGTTCTCCCTGCGGGTCATGGCCGACATGCAGGAGTGGTTCATCGCCAACTCGGTCCGCAACTTCTACTCGGTGTCCATCTCCGGCTACCACATAGCCGAGGCCGGAGCCAACCCCATCTCCCAGCTGGCCTTCACCCTGGCCAACGGTTTCACCTACGTGGAGTCCTATCTGGCCCGGGGCATGGACATCGACGACTTCGCCCCGAACTTCTCGTTCTTCTTCTCCAACGGCATGGACCCCGAGTACACCGTCATCGGCCGCGTCGCCCGGCGCATATGGGCCATCGCCATGCGGGACCGCTACGGGGCCAACGCCCGCTCCCAGCGGCTCAAGTACCACATCCAGACCTCGGGTCGGTCGCTGCACGCCCAGGAGATGTCGTTCAACGACATCCGCACCACGCTGCAGGCTCTGTGCGCCATCTACGACAACGCCAACAGCCTCCACACCAACGCCTACGACGAGGCGGTCACCACGCCCACCACCGAGTCGGTCCGCCGGGCCCTGGCCATCCAGCTGATCATCAACCGGGAGTGGGGCCTGGCCTTCAACGAGAACCCCCTTCAGGGCAGCTTCATCGTGGAGGAGTTGACCGATCTGGTGGAAGAGGCGGTCCTGGCCGAGATGGAACGCCTGAGCGACCGGGGAGGGGTGCTCGGGGCCATGGAGACGGGCTACCAGCGAGGCCGGATCCAGGACGAGTCCATGCTCTACGAAGCCCGCAAGCACGACGGTTCGCTGCCGATCATCGGCGTGAACACCTTCCGCAACCCGGCGGGCGACGACGTTCCCGAGCAGCTGGAGCTGGCCCGCTCCACCGAGGGGGAGAAGGAGAGCCAACTCGAGCGCCTCGCCGACTTCCGCCGCCGGCACGCCCAGGAGAGCACCGAGGCCCTGGCCCGCCTCCAGCAGGCGGCGCTGAGCGGGGAGAACGTGTTCGCGGTGTTGATGGACGTGGTCCGCTTCTGCTCGCTCGGCCAGATATCCGATGCGTTGTTCGAAGTCGGGGGCCGCTACCGCCGCAACGTCTGACGCCCCGGGGGCTCGCCGGTCGAGCCCCGCGGGCGAGTCCCCCTGACACGGGCGGACTCAAAGCTGACTAATGTGGTAGGGAATGTCGGTTGGCTATGAACTCTCGCATCTGGGCACCCTCGAGGCCGAGGCGGTGCACATCTTCCGGGAGGTAGCCGCCAGTTTCGAGCGGCCGGTGCTGCTCTTCTCGGGGGGCAAGGACTCGGTGGTGATGCTCCACGTGGCGGTCAAGGCCTTCTGGCCGGGGCGGCTGCCGTTCCCGGTCCTGCACGTCGACACCGGCCACAACCTGCCCGAGGTCATCGAGTTCCGCGACCGGGTGGTGGACCGCCTCGGGATCCGCCTGGTGGTGGCATCGGTCCAGGACGACATCGATGCCGGGCGGGTGGTCGAAGACACCGGTCCGCGGGCGTCGCGCAACCGGCTCCAGACCGTGACCCTGCTGCGGTCCATCCGGGAGGGGGGCTTCGATGCTGTCTTCGGGGGGGCTCGCCGCGACGAGGAGAAAGCCCGGGCCAAGGAGCGGGTCTTCTCCTTCCGTGACGAGTTCGGCCAATGGGACCCGAAGAACCAGCGCCCGGAGCTGTGGAACCTCTACAACGGGGCCCACCGTCGCGGTGAGCACATCCGGGTCTTCCCGCTGTCCAACTGGACCGAGCTGGACATCTGGCAGTACATCGCCGACGAGGGGATCGAGCTGCCCAACCTGTACTTCGCCCACCAGCGGGAGGTCTTCGAGCGCGACGGAATGCTGCTGGCCGTCTCGCCGTTCGTGACCGTCGAGGCCGCCGAGGAGGTGTTCCAGGCGATGGTCCGGTTCCGGACCATCGGGGACGCGACCTGCACGGGCTGTGTGGAGTCGGTGGCGGCGGACGTGGCGGCGGTGGTGGCCGAGGTGGCGGGCTCCCGTATCACCGAGCGGGGCGCCACCCGCGCCGACGACCGGATATCCGAGGCGGGGATGGAAGACCGCAAGAAGGAGGGCTACTTCTAGTGTCCGAGCTCCTGCGGCTGGCCACTGCCGGCAGCGTTGACGACGGCAAGTCGACGCTGATCGGCCGGCTGCTGTTCGATTCCAAAGCCATCTTCGTCGACCAACTCGAGGCCGTCGAGCGCACCTCGCGCGATCGGGGTGACGAGTACACCAACCTGGCCCTACTGACCGACGGCCTGCGCGCCGAGCGCGAGCAGGGGATCACCATCGACGTGGCCTACCGGTACTTCGCCACGCCCAAGCGCAAGTTCATCATCGCCGACACCCCCGGCCACATCCAGTACACCCGGAACATGGTGACCGGGGCGTCGACGGCCGACCTGGCCCTCATCCTCATCGACGCCCGCCAGGGAGTCCTCGAACAGTCCCGCCGCCACGCTTTCATCGCCTCGCTGCTCGGTATCCCCCACTTGGTGGTGTGCGTCAACAAGATGGACCTGGTCGGGTGGTCCGAGGACCGCTTCGAGGAGATCCGCGAGGACTTCCGGGCCTTCGCCATGAAGCTCGAAGTGCACGACGTGAGCTTCATACCCATGTCGGCCCTGCTCGGTGACAACGTCGTCGACGCCAGCCAGAACATGGGCTGGTACGACGGCCGGCCGCTGCTCCACCACTTGGAGAACGTGCACATCGCGTCGGACCGCAACCTCATCGACGCCCGCTTCCCGGTCCAGTACGTCATCCGCCCCCAGTCGGGCACCGACGCCGACCTGCATGACTACCGGGGCTACGCCGGTACCGTCACCGGTGGGGTGTTCAAACCCGGCGACGAGGTGGCCGTGCTGCCCTCGGGTTTCACCTCGACCATCAGCGAGATCCGGGCTCCGGGTGGGGCGCCGGTGGCCGAGGCCTTCCCACCCCAGGCGGTGACCATCCTCCTGGCCGACGACATCGACGTGTCGCGCGGCGACCTGATCTGCCGTCCCAACAACCGGCCGTCGGTGGGCCAGGACATAGACGCCCTGGTGTGCTGGTTCTCCGAGCGCGGCACCCTCACCCCCGGATCGCGGTTCCTGCTGCGCCACACGACCCGTCAGGTGATGGCCCAGGTGGAGTTGCTCGAGTACCGCCTCGACATCAACACCCTGCACCGGGACGAGGGAGCCGACCGGCTCGACCTCAACGAGATCGGACGGGTGCGTCTGCGGACCCAGGCCCCGCTCATGTTCGATCCCTACCGGCGGAACCGCTACACCGGGTCTTTGATCCTGATCGACCCGACCACCAACAACACCGTGGCGGCGGGCATGATCACCGGCGGGGAGCAGGCCCGGGTGAGCAGCAACGTCACCTGGCACAAGAACGCGGTGGACCGGTCCACCCGCTCGGCCACCGGGGCCACGCTGTGGTTCACCGGCCTGTCCGGGTCGGGCAAGTCCACGGTGGCCGTGGAGGTCGAGCGCCTCCTGGTCGAATCGGGCCGGGCGGCCTACCTGCTCGACGGGGACAACCTCCGCCACGGCCTCAACGCCGATCTCGGTTTCGGGGCCGCCGACCGGGCCGAGAACGTGAGGCGGGTCGGCGAGGTGGCCAAGCTGTTCGCCGACGCCGGGCTGGTCTCTGTCGTCTCGCTGGTCTCGCCCTACCGGGCCGACCGCAACCGGGTCCGCTCGGCCCACGAGGCGGCCGGCCTGCGCTTCGTCGAGATATTCGTGGACACCCCCCTCGACATCTGCGAGGCCCGTGACCCCAAAGGTCTCTACGCCCGGGCCCGGGCCGGGCAGATCACCGGTTTCACCGGCATAGACGACCCCTACGAGGCCCCTGACACCCCCGACCTGGTCCTGCGCCCCGGCCACGGAGGACCGTCGGCTATGGCCGAGATGGTCGTCAGCCTCCTAGGGGCATGAGCGCCGACCGGCTGAGCGACGACCGGCTGAGCGACGACCGGCTGGCGGCGCTGGCGGCGGCCGAGGCCGGCCGGCTGCTGCTGGATATCCGCGCCGGCGGGCTCAGCGGCCAGGAGCTCGGCAAGGAAGGCGACCGGAGGTCCAATGAGCTCATCCTGAGCCGCCTGGCCGCGGCGCGCCCCCACGACGCCGTTCTCTCCGAGGAGTCGGCCGACAGCCCGGCGCGCCTGTCGGCGTCGAGGGTGTGGATCGTCGACCCCCTCGACGGCACCCGCGAGTACGGCATGGCCGACCGGCCCGACTGGGCGGTGCACGTCGCCCTGTGGCGGCGAGGAACCGGGATCGCCGCCGCCGCCGTGGCCCAGCCCGCCCTCGGCGTGGTCCACGCCACCGACGACCCGGACGACGACGTCCCCGGGGCGCCCGACAGGTCGGCCCGGGGTGAACGCCCGGGGCCCACCATCCTCGTGAGCGACAGCCGGCCGCCGGAGTTCGCCGCCGCGGTGGCCCGGGCCGTCGGGGGACGGCTGCAGCCCATGGGCTCGGCCGGAGCCAAGGCGATGGCGGTTCGGCGGGGCGAAGCCGACGCCTACCTGCATGCCGGCGGCCAGTGGGAGTGGGACTCGGCCGCACCGGTCGGGGTGCTCGAAGCCGCCGGATTCCACACCTCCCGCCTCGACGGGTCCCCGCTCGAGTACAACCGCCCGCACCCCTACCTGCCGGACCTGCTTCTGTGCCGGCGGGACCTGGCCCACGATCTGCTCGAGGCGGTCCAGCCCTACCTGGCCTGACGGCCCGGCCGAGCCCCGGCCCACGCCCCGGGCGAAGCGTCTAGGGCGGCGCGAAGGCGGCGGCTCTCAGCTCGGCGAACAGCTCGATCATCTCGGGCAGCTGGTAGCGGGCCTGCAGGCCGCTCGGGTTGGGTAGGAGCCACAGCCCCCGGCCCCCGATGCCCTCCTCCTGGCGGCCCACCACGGCACGGGGCCGACCGAAGGCGGTCCGGTAGGCCTGCACCCCAAGCACCGCTACCCAGCGGGGCTCCCAATGGGCCACGCGCCGCTCTAGGGAGGAGGCCCCCGCCCTCAACTCGTCGGGCGTGAGGTCCCGGGCGGCGCGCGACGGCCGGTCGACCAGGTTGGTGATGCCCAGCCGGTACCCCAGGAGCTGCTGCTGCTCGGCCGGGGCGAGCAGCCGGTCGGTGAAACCCGAGCCGTGCAGGACCTTCCAGAAGCGGTTACCGGGTCGGGCGAAATGCTGCGCCAGCTCGCCCGAACGCACTCCCGGGTTGATACCGCAGAAGAGCACGGTCAGGGCGCGCTCGACCACGTCGGGCACCTCTCGGGCGGGGGTCACCCCACGATGATGGCGCAGCTCGACGATGGCGCCGTCTTGGTCCTCCGGACCTCCTACTCTGAGGTTGTGCAGACCGACAGACGTCCCGCCACCATGATGACCGCGGCCCGCATGTGGCTGACCGGCCGGGATCCCAACTCGACCACCCGCCACCGTGACGTCAAGAGCGGGGGCTCCCGGGCCGCCGTCCTCGGGGCCGGCGACGGCCTCATCACCAATGTGTCACTGGTCCTCGGCGTGGCCGGCGCCAGCACCAACGTCTCCACGGTACGACTGGCCGGGGTGGCCGGGCTGCTGGCCGGGGCGTTCTCCATGGCCGCCGGGGAGCTGGTCTCGGTGAGAGCCCAGAAGGAGCTGGCCGAGAAGGAGCTCGACGTCGAGCGGCGGGAGCTGGCCGACGAGCCCGAAGCGGAGATGCGGGAGCTGGCGGCCATGTACCGGGCCCGGGGGGTGCCGGCCGACGACGCCATGACGGTGGCGCGGATCCTGTCGGCCAACGAGCACGTCGCCCTCGACACCCACGCCCGTTTGGAGCTGGGGATCGATCCCGAGGACTCCGGTCAGCCCGTGAAGGCCGCGGCGTTCTCGTTCGTCTCGTTCACCATCGGCGCCATTCTGCCGCTGTTCCCCTGGTTCTTCACCCGGGGCACGTCGGCGGTGCTCCTGTCCATCTTCATCGGCGCCGCCGCGGCCCTCCTGCTCGGCGCCTTCATCGGATCGATGGCCGGACGCTCGGTGGTGGGCACCGCGCTGCGGCAGCTGCTCGTGGCCGCCCTGGCCGCAGGGATCACCTTCGGAGTGGGCCACCTCCTCGGCGTACAGGCCACGTGAGCCAACCGGCTCCCGCTCCTCTCAGCGTCGGGGTCGCCGATCTGAGGATCGGTGAGCTCCTGGCCGAGGGTGGCGAGGGTCAGGTGTACCAACTGCCCCGCCAGCCCCACCTGGTGTACAAGGCCTACCGGGCGTCGTCGGACCGGGGCCGTCTCGCGGACCTCGTCGCCTGGCCGGGCCGCCTCGGGCCGGCGGAGGCGGCCGTCGTGGGGGCAGCCTCGGCGTGGCCCTGCTCGGTGGTGGTGGACGGGTCGGGCGAGGCCGTCGGCCTGCTCGTGCCGCGCGCCCCGCGCCGGTTCGCCCTGCGCCACCGTGATGGTCACAGCCGCCTGGCCTCGCTCAGTTACCTGACCGCCGATCCCGAGCACCGGGCGGCCGCCTACGGGCTCGATCTGCCCCCACCGGCGGCGCCCGAGCGGGTCGGGCTGGTCTACGCCCTGGCCCGGCTGCTGAGCGTGTTCGAGACGGCCGACCCGGCGGTGGGCCACGGCGATCTGTCGACCAAGAACGTGCTGTGGTCGCTCCAGCGCGGCCCGGAGGTCTTCGTCATCGACTGTGACAACAGTGAGCGCTTCGGGCCCGACGGGAACCCCGTGGAGGCCGGGACCCGGCGGCGGCCCATGACCCCCAACTGGGACGACCCGGCGGTCGGGCGCGGGGCCAACCCGGGCCCCGGGACCGACCGCTACTCCCTCGCCCTGGTATTCCTGCGGGTCGTCGGCGCGGCCAACTTCCCCATCCAGGGCCGTCAACGCCGAGGCGAGCCCGTGGAGGTCCGCTTCCCGGTCCCGGACCGTTCCCCGGCCTCGGTCCTGATGGACCCCGAGCACCCGCTGTGGAAGCTCGGCGCAGGCAGTCTGAGCGTCGCCGACGCCGGGGCCCGGCCGCCGGCATCGGCGTGGCTGGCGCCGCTGGAAGCCCTACTGGCGGCCATGGGCGCCCCAGAGGTGGTCGACCAGGTCCGACAGGCGCAGGGCGGCGTCATCGCGGCCGGGGCCGCCTCACTCCGGGAGGGGCCCGAGCCGGCTCGCATGGTCCCGGCCGCCGCGTCGCCGCCGGAGGGCGGGCCATCCGCCGACGTGAGCATCCTGCCCGTCGCCGCCCCGGCCCGGCCCCGTTCGGGGGAGCGGCGGGCGCCGCCGGCGACCTCCGGCGGCCCCCCCCGGGCGGCCATCGGCTACCGGTCGGGACCGCCCGGCTGGCGGCCGACCACCGGCACGGCGGCGCCCACCTGGGTGCGGCCGACGGGGGTGCGGGCCATGGCGCCGGGTTCGGTCGATCCGCCGGCCCCGGTCTTCCCTGCGGCGTGGGCCGAGTTGCGGACCCAGGTGCGTCGCTTCGGCCGTTGGTGGCGGGAACTGCACCGCGCCGCCCTGCGTCGACGGGGCCCCCGCCGAGCGTCGCGGCGGTGGCGGGCCGCCGCCGCCTGCCTGGTCGTGGACTTGGCACTGGTGGTGATCTCGGGCGCGGTGGCGGCCGTCATCGTCTCGCCATTAATCCAGCACTGACGCTACGTTGGTCCCATAATGACCAGCGTTAGCACCGATGTCGGCGTAGAGGAGCGGTACTCGGTCTTCCCGTTCTACATATGCCTGGACACTTCGGCGTCCATGGCCGGCGACCCGGTCAGCAGCGTCAATCAGCAGATGCCCCTGCTGCGGGCCAGCGTGGGCGAGGACCCGGCGGTGGCCGAGGTCATCCGGCTCGGCATCATCACTTTCAGCGACGTGGCACGCAGCGTGCTGCCCCTGTGTGACCTGAGCCTGGTGGAGGAGCTGCCGGAGGTGTCGGCCCAGGGCCGCACCTCCTACGCCGCCGCCTTCGACCACCTCCGCCAGGTCATCGAGGCGGACTACGCCAAGAGCCGGGCGGCGGGCGACCGCTGGTACCGGCCGGCGGTCATCTTCATCTCCGACGGGCGGCCGACCGACGACTCCGAGCGGTGGAGGGCCGCCCTGGAGCGCCTCACCGATCCGACCTGGAAGCGGCGGCCCAACGTGCTGGCCTTCGGCTTCGGCGAGGCCGACCCGGCGGTGCTGGCGGCGGTGACCTCCAACCTGCCCAATCGGGCCTTCATCGCGGCTGAGGGCGCCGAACCGGCCAAGGTGGTACCGGAACTGCTGAAGGGCCTGATCCAGTCCATCGTGAGCTCGTCGGCGAGTGTGTACGACGGGGCCGCGTTGCTGATCGCCCCTGATCTGCCCAGCATGAGCGCCATCCCGGTCGACCAGCTCGACTAGCCGTTCCCAGTCGAGGCCGTGGAGCCCTTGTCAGAGGCTGTGGAGCCGCGCCGGCCGGCTTTCGGGCGGCCCTCGGCGGCCGCTGACCACGAGCCGGTCCTGCGCTCCGCCGGTGACGCCGCCTTGGCGTCGTGGCGGGCCGACGGCGCCAGTCGCGATTGGTGCGCGCTGCGGGCCGCCTCGGTGGTGGGGGTCCGTCACCGCCTGGCCGGCCAGGGCCCCGAGGACAGCTACGCCTGGGCCTGCGCCGGACCCGGGACCCTCTTCGTGGCCGTCGCCGACGGGGTGGGTTCATTGCCCGGCTCGGCAGCGGCGGCGGCCCGGGCGGCCTCGGCGGCGGTGACC
>JAGWSF010000108.1 GCA_028876385.1 Acidobacteriota bacterium
GGGTTACTGGCTGGTGGGTTCGGATGGTGGGGTGTTCAGTTTCGGTGACGCCGGTTTCTTCGGTTCGACGGGTGGTGTCCATCTGGCTGCGCCGATCGTGGGTATGGCGGCCTCGCCGGATGGGCGGGGTTACTGGCTGGTGGGTTCGGATGGTGGGGTGTTCAGTTTCGGTGACGCCGGGTTCCACGGCACCCCGTCGCGTGGCACCCTGAGAGGGGCGGTGGTCGGCTTAGCGGCCAGCGCCGACGGCAATGGCTACTGGGTGGCCGACACCGCCGGTGACGTGTTCGCCCTCGGTGACGCCGTCTCCTACGGATCGCTGACCGGCACGACCCTGGGCGCCCCGGTGAGCGCGTTGGCGACATCACCCGACGGGAAGGGCTACTGGCTGGTGGGCTCCGACGGCGGGGTGTTCAGCTTCGGTGACGCCCCCTTCGCGGGTTCGGCGGCCGGGTTCCACCCCGTGGCGCCGGTCGTCGCCGTGGTCAGATGACTCCCGCGCTCAGTCCGGGAGGTGGCGTGATCGCTCGAGGGCGGCGAGGAGCTTCTTGGTCGCTACGGTACGGAACGCTTCCTCGCAGATCGCCGCCAACTCGCCCGGGTCGACCCCCTGGTCCAGGCGGAGAGCCACCCAGCCGCGTCCGCCGACGTAGGGGGGACGGAAGAACCTATCGGGATCGCTGGCCACCAACTCGTCCTGAACCCCGGGGGGGGCGGCGAACCACATGTGCGGGAAGTCGTGGTCGTGGTGACCTTCGGCCCAGAGCATCAGGAACTGCCGCCCGGCGAAGAACGCCGGGCTGCCATGGCTCAGCCGTTCGGTCACCCCGGGCAGGGCCAGGCAAACCTGGCGGATCAGCTGCTCGGGAGGAGTGACGGCCACAGCCGCGACCTGGTCTGCGAAGGCCAGGTGGCTCTAGAGCGGTCCCATGTTGAACTCGTTGAGAATGTTGTCACCGGCCTCGCCCGAGTAAATGGAGTGCTGCCGGATGCAGAACTTGACCGTGCCGAGGTCGGTGTAGAAGTCGTTGCGAAGGTCACTGTTCGGGCCGGCCTTCTTCAGGGCACTGCGTGCGTCACCGTCAGGGTCGTCGATCCAGTCGTTGTAGAGCTGACCGTACCCCTTCTCGTGGCACCAGGCCTGGAAGATGGGCAGCCAGTAGCTGTCCGACTCGTAAATCTTCTGCAACTCCTTGGGGCGGGAATTGCCCAAGAGTCGGGCCGCCTGGTCATCGGTGATCCAGTTGAAGACGAACGTCTGCTCGGTGCCTTGGTGTTCGAAGGTGAACGAAGCCATAGAAATACCTCCTGAGGGGATTTCGTCAAACCATACTTGCTGCCCCTTGGATGCCTTGACGGATCGGCCCCGTTGCTGCTCCAGCCACCCATGTGACCGCAGCGGTGTCTCTGGCGGACCCGGCTCTGGCGGACCCGGCTCGGGCGGACCCGGGTCTGGCGGACCTCCGATTCGGGGCCGGAGGGCGAGCGAGGCCGGGGGTGGCTACCGGGCGGTCCTCGCCGGGGACACACCGGACCGCTACCGTACTGTGCGGGTAGGGGTCACCGGACCATTCGGTGACAAGTGGCGGTTCCCCTACCAGGTGGGGGATATGGATTGATGGACGGCGGCTGGTGGACAACTCGGACCCGGTACGGGAAATGACCGCCATCGGGCCGACCACGCCGCGGGTGGTGATCCTGGAGGACCACCGCCTGCTCGGCGCCGCCCTGGCCGCCGCCCTGGAGGTCGCCGGCTTCGTCGTCGATACGCCCGAGCTGACCGATCCTGACCGGGTGCTGAGCGCGCTCAAGGCTGATCCGCCGCAGGTCGCGCTGCTCGACCTCGACCTGGGCTCATTCGGGTCGGGGGAGGCGCTGCTCGAGGGTTTGGTGACCATGGGTGCCCGGGTGCTGGTGGTTTCGGGAACCACCGACGAGGCGGTGGTCGGACGGTGCCTGGCCGCCGGGGCTTGGGGGTGGGTACCCAAGAGCGAGGCCCTCGACGACCTGGTCGCCGCCATCGAATCGGCGGCCGTCGGTCGCCGTCAGGTCGGTGACGCCGAGCGGGACCGGCTCGTCGGGGTTTGGCGGGCCGAGCGGGAGTCGGCGGAGCGGGCGTTGGCTCCCTTCGCCCGACTCAGTAGGCGCGAGGGCGAGGTCCTGGGCTACCTGGCCGAAGGCAAGTCGGTCGAGCGGATCGCCGCGGAGTCCTTCGTGTCCGAGACGACGGTGCGCACCCAGGTGCGGGCCATCCTGACCAAGCTCGGGGTGAACAGCCAGCTCGAGGCGGTAGCCGCGGCGGCGAGAGCCGGGTGGCGGCCACCCGCCTGACCGGGTGCCGGCCGGGTCGGCAGGGCTGCGCCGGGAGGGGCCGGAAATACTCAAATCTGACGAAGCGGTGTCGGCCGGTGCTGGGCCATGCTCACCCCGGCAGCCGATAGGCGCCCGCCGACGTTTCCACGTTGCACGGGAGCGGATCGTCGCCGGCCTGTGCTGGGGAGAGGCCGGCGACGATCGAGGCGCACGATGACGCCCGTGGGTGTCGGTCCCCGGCGGGCGACAAGACGGGGCGGCCGGCAGGACGGGGCGGGCGGCAGGACGGGGCGGGCGGGAGGACGGGGCGGGCGGCAGGACGGGGCGGCAGGGCACGGGCGGTTCGCCCCCATGGGCATTTCTGGCGAGCCGAATGGCCCTTTGTTTCCGTCGAAAGCTACGCAAACAGAAATTACTGCCAGAAAGGTGCAGAGTCCCTCTGGCCACGGACACACCCCGTGGCTACTTTGCCGCTGTGCGTTCTCATCAGGAGGAGCGCCCCGCCTATCGGGGGACGGACCGCCGGTCTCGCCAATCGGGCCCGGAGCAGGCGCGCCCGCCGGCCGAGCTGTTCCTCCGTTCCGCCCTGGTGCCTCTGACCGTCCTCGCGGTCCTGTCCTTCGAGTGGAACGACCGGCCGGATGCCCTCTCGGTGTCGAACGTGCTCGAGGTGCTCACCGCCTTGGTGGTCGTGGCAAGCGGGGTGACACTGCTGGTGGCCTGGAAGATCGGGGGTAGGGCGGCGACGGTCCGGCTCGGGTTGGCGCTGATCGAGATGGGGGTGCTCTCGGCGGCATACCACGGGTTGTCGGCCCTGTACCCATCGGGGGGCGGCCTGGTCCCCTACGGTCGGGTGGTGGTGTGCGCCGCAGTGGTGTCGACCATGGTCGCCGCCCTGCGCAGCCCGGAAGTCGACGCCGGTCTGCGTCCGACGCGCACCGCCGGAGTCACCTCGTTGCTCTCCCTCGCCGTGCTGGTCGTGGTAGCGCACCTCTTGTGGAGCTTCCCCTCGCTCGGGCGGGGCCCGCTGCTCGGCGCGGTGACCGGCGGCGGGTGTGCCGGAGCGTGGACGGCGCTGGCGGTCCTGGCCTGGACCCGGCGTGGCCCGGCGGAGCGGCCCCATCGGGTGTGGGTCGGAACTTTTTCCCTATTGCAGGCGGCCGGTGCGGTCATGGGGGCGCTGTCTCCCGCCACCGGATGGGGCCGGGTGGCGGTGCACATGGTGGTCCTCACGGGGTCCTCGGTGGCCCTGACCGCGGGGGCCACCGTCTTGCGCGGGCGGCTCGCCGGTCAAGACCGCTACGCCCGGGAGCTGCGGGTGGGGATCGAGACCCTGCGGGCTGACCTGGAGTCGGAGCGGGCCGAGCTCGACGAGCGCCTCCACGACCTACGCAACGCGGTGGCCGCCCTACGCAGCGCGGATTCCACCCTGCGCCGTCACGCCTCCCGGCTGGACGACGCCACCCGGCGCGGCTTGGCCGACGGCCTCACCGCCGAGCTGGCCCGGCTTCAGTCGCTGATCGAGCCGGGCCGACGTCCCCGTATGCAGGACTTCCGGCTCGATTCGGTGCTGGGGCCGGTGGTGGCCGCCGAGGTCACCTTCGGGTCAGCCATGCGGGTCGCGGTCGGTCCCGAGATGGTGCACGGCGACCCTGACGGCCTGGCCCAGGTGGTGCAGAACCTGTTGGTCAACGCCCGTCGTTACGCACCTGGCGCCCCGGTCAGCCTGAGCGCCGAGCGCCTCGGCGGCCGGGTCCTGGTGCACATCGTCGATGGCGGTCCCGGGGTGGGTGACGCCGAACGGGCGGCCATCTTCGGGCGCGGCGCCCGGGGCCGAGCGGCGGCCGGCACGACGGGCTCGGGCCTCGGGCTCTACGTGGCCCAACGACTCATGGCCGAGATGGGGGGGAGCCTCTACCTGGCTGACGGGCCGGGGGGCGCCCATTTCGTGGCGGAACTCCAGGCCGTCCCCGTTTCCCAGCCGATCCCGCCTACGGCTACCACCGTCCGTCCGTTGGCCCAACCCGGCGGCTAGCCGGGCCGGGTGGCGTCGGGGTCAGACCCGGGGTCAAGGGAGGGGGTCAGGGGCCGGGTTGGTCGGCTGGGCCTGGGCCGGGCAGCGGCTGGGGCTGGGCGGCTAGCCGGGCCGGGTGGCTAGGCGGGGTCAGACCCGGGGTCGAGGTGGGGGTTCAGGCGCCGAGGGTGGTCAGCTGGGCCGAGCGGGTGACGCAGGCCAGGAAGAGCTTCTCGTGGTCGGGCCAGTCCACGCTGGTGATGGCCTGGGGGACCGTGATCAGGCCGTGCAGGCTGAACCACAGGACGGCGGTATCGGCGACGGCGTCGGTGCTGGCCGACGCCCCCGAATCGATGCACGCCTGGATGCCCTCGGTGGCCATCGCGATGGCGGCGGTCATCAATGGGCCGGTCTCGGCCATGACCCGACCCTGGGACTGCCAATCGTTCAGGAAGTGCCGCCCGACCAGGACCCCGTAGCGACCCGGCCGCTCCCGGCCGTAGCTAACGTAGGTCCGGCACAGAGCCAAGAGCTTCTTCACCGGATCCGACTCGGTGGCCACGGCCTGGCGCAGCATGTCGAGCAGAACAGCCAGCTCACGGGATACGACGGCGTCGATTATGGCCGTGCGGTCGGGGAAATGGGGGGCGATGGACGGGGCGGCGATCCCCACCTCTCGAGCTATCCCCCGGAGGGTGACCGCCTCCTCGTTGTGGGTCCGCTCCAGGATGGTGGTGGCGGCGGCCAGGATGTCTTCCCGCAGCAGCGACCCCTCGCCTCGGCGGTTACGCGGCCTCGGCGGTCGGGACTGAACCATGGGGGCTCCTTGGACCGATGCTCTTGCCATAAAGTCTTACCTTTGTAAGGTTACGGTCCCGAAGTATAGCTTGTTCATTTGTGATCGTTTAGTCCGGTCCGCGGGGCCGATCTACCACCGAGCGGCTTCGATAGCGGCCAAGTGGTCCATGGCCGGGGCGAAGGTGGACTCCAGCCAGCCGGCCGGATCATCACCGACCGGTCCGGTGACCAGGGTCGATACACCCACCGAGGCGAGGGACTCGGCGGCCGCTACGACCTCGGCGACGCCGGCGCCGGGGGTGAGGTCCCTGAAGCTGGCGGTGACCTCGATCTCGTTGGGGTCGCGTCCGAAGTCGTCGCAGTGGCGGCGCAGCACGTCGAGCTTGTGGACGATCTCGTCCCGGCCACCGAAGAAATTGCAGGCGTCGGCGTAGCGGGCTACGAGGCGCAGAGTCTTGCGCTCCCCGCCTCCGCCGATGAGGATGCGGGGCCGGGGCTGGCTGAGCGGTGGGGGACTGCAGAGCGTTTCGGCGAGCTGGTAGTGGCGGCCCTCGAACGGACCGTTGTCGTCGCTCCACATCTGCAGGCAGATCTGCAGAGCCTCCTCGAGCATCTCGAAACGATCGCTCAGTGGCGGGAAGGGGACACCCAGTCCCCGGTGCTCCCGTTCGTACCATGCCGCTCCGAGGCCGAGCTCGGCCCGCCCCTGGGACAACACGTCGAGGGTGGTGACGGTCTTGGCCAGGAGCCCGGGATGGCGGTAGGTCACCCCGGTGACGAGCAGGCGCAGCCGGAGGCGCTCGGTGGCGGCGGCCACGAACCCGAGGGCGGTGTAGCCCTCCAGCATGGGGTCTTCGGCCGGCGCCATCTGCTCCATCTGGAAGAAATGGTCCATGAACGACAGGGTTCGCACACCGATGGCCTCGGCCCGCCGGGCCAGGTCGAGGACCCCCGGCCCGATTCCCGCCGGGCCGCCGGCCCAGTCGAAGCGGTGGACATGAAGGTCTAGACATCCCACGGTTGTAAATGTCAAGCGGCCCGGGTGATTTTCTGTTCGGTCCGGTGGGCCCAGGCGATGTTCTCGTTGTAGATGCTGTGGTGGTCGAGGCAGCCATGCAGGATGCCTACGAGACGGTTGCCGAGGGCTCGGAGGGCGGCGTGATGGGTGTCACCGGCGGCCCGGTGGGTGTCGTAGAAAGCGCGGGCGCCGGGGGAGGCGGTGAGGGCGGCGAAGGCCCACAGGTAGATGGCATCAGCTAGGCGCTGGTTGCGGGCGTAGCGGGCCAGCACGACTCGTTTGGTGCCCGATGCCCGGGTGATGGGTGACGTGCCGGCATAGTTTTTGCGAGACTTGGCGTTGCCATACCGGTTCGGTTCATCGCCGAACTCTCCGAGCACCCGGGCTCCGAGGATGGTCCCCAGTCCTGGCAGGGAGCGGACCACCTCGGCGTCCGGGTGCTTGTCAAAACCCGTTTCGAGCTCCCGGGCCAGCTCGGCGATCTGGGCGACCATGGCGGCGATCACGGCCACACTGGCCGACACCGATACCCCCATGGCTGTCGAGACAGCTGCGGGGGCGGCCAGCTGGGGGGCTCGCAAGGCTGCTTGGATCTCGCTGGCTCGTTCGTCGATGCGCCGTTGCCGGCCGCCGCGGCGCAAAGCGGCGGCGATCTTGGACGCCGACAGACCCCGGCCCAGTTCTGGTGTTGGCGCCACCCGGAGCACCTCGAGGGCATCGGTGCTGGTCAAATCATCGAAGGCGACCAGGGCGGCCGGGTAGAACTCGCGCAGCGTGGAACGCAGAGCGTTGGTCTGGCGTCCCTTTGACCAGATCATGCGCTGGTGCGCTCGGGCCAGGATCTTCACGGCCTGCACCGTCTCAGAATCGGATGCCACCGGGCGGTGGTTGTGGCGGTCGGTGCGGACCATGTCGGCCAAGACCTTGGCGTCACCGGGATCAGATTTGGCGCCCGAGGTGGAATGGCGGTCCCGATAGCGAGACGTGGACAGCGGGTTCACTGCGAACACTGAGTACCCTGCCGCCACCAACGCGGCGACGAACAGGCCCCGGTCGGTCTCGATGCCGACGATCACCTCGCCGGGCTCTTCGACATGGCGGCCGACCAGATCGTGGAAGCGGGCGATGCCCTCCACTCCCTCGGGTAGTCGGCCAGCCCCGAGACGTTTGCCCTCCCCATCTTGAATGTGCACGTCGTGGTGGGCCTCAGCCCAGTCCACTCCTACGAAAATCATTCTGACTCTCCTCGATCGACCGGCACCAACACCGAGCCCGAGGAACCCAGCAGCCACCTAATGGATCAGTGCTCAAGGCACGACATCCCACCAGCCGTCACGAGAACCTCACCACCAGCAGGGGCACGATCTAGACCTAGAGCTCAAAGCCCTGGTTCAGCGAGTGCTCACCTGCTGACGGCTCAGCTTGACCAGCTTCTCCCGCTCAGCAGTCGAGGTGGTCGATCCCCATTAGGTGCATCCGCCCTGTATATCAACCCCAGCCGAACGGTCCAGGGGCGGTGCGGTCGTGGTGCAGGTGCGCCGTGCGGATGGGTGCAGGTGCGGGGGGTGCGCCGTGCGGGTGGGTGCAGGTGCGGGGGGTGGGTGCTGGTGCGGGGGGTGCAGGTGCGGGTGGGTGCGCCGTGCGGGTGGGTGCAGGTGCGGGGGGTGGGTGCGGGGTGCGGGGTGCGGGGGGGTCAGCCGATCCCGAGCGCCTGGCTGATGCGTTCGGTCCGCTCGGTCACGTCCTGGATCAGGGCGTGCAACTGGTGGGCGTCGAGGTTGACGTTGGGGGGGATCCGGGTGTGCAGCTCTTCCCAGACGGTTTCCTCCTCGGCCTCGGCGTAGCCCGAGCGGTCGGGTCGGGCCGACGGAAACATGGCCAGGTCGGCGAAGCGGACCACCGAGGTGAGCAGAGCATCGGGCGGCAGATTGCGGTCGTGGTGGTGCAGCACGACCTGGCCGATCAGATCGGGGATGCCCCACTGCTCGCAGGCGATGGCCCCCAGCTCGGCGTGGTTCACCCCGCAGATGGACTTCTCCATCTCGGTGAGATCCTCCGGTCCCTCCCAGTTCCCCTCGTCGATCTGACGCAACCGTTCGGGGGCCTCCTGGAACATGACAAAGCGCCCCACGTCGTGCAGGAGGCCGGCGGTGTAGGCCTCATCGGGATTGACCCGCTCGCCAGTGAGGTGACCGCAGACAGCCTTGGCCGCCGAGGCCACCTGCAGGGCGTGGCGCCACAAGCTCCGGTCCCACGAGTCGCGGGGAACGAACACCCTGGTCACACCGGAGCTGACCACGAGGTTGGCGGCGTAATCGGCGCCGATGCGGGTGACGGCCGCAGAGATGGTGGTGATGGGAGCCAGGGGGGAGCTGGCTGCCGAGTTGGCCACGGCCATCACCTGCGTCGAGAAGTTCGGTTCGGATTCGACGGTCGCAATCACCTCATCGGGATAGTCCTCGTCGTCCCGGTTGAGGCGCAGCAGCTTGACCACCACAGACGGCAACACAGGCAGTTCCCGCAGGTGGCCTTCCAACCGTTCTCGCAAGTTCGCATCGGTGCTCACCGGCGTACTCCTCATGGCTGAATCCGAGTGGGTCGTGGCGTGTCCCCCTCGGTCTCCCTTTCCCGGGGTGGTCGACTGTCGGCGAGCTACTGACCGGGTATCGAGTGGAAGAACATGCCCCCAACTCTCCGACATTCTCGCAGAACGGGCGTCCGCGGATCGGTATTGGGGGCATGAGAGGCCAAGTTTCGGGTTCCGATCATCCGACCGGAGGTGGGCCCACACACCCTGGACACTCTAAGCCCGCATTTTGTCGACGTAGAAAAAGTTAGGGATCGGGTTCCGATGAGCCCCTCCGCCGAGGAGATGGGCCGGCTCGGCCCGGCCCGGCCCGGCTCGGCTCGGCTCGGCTCGGCGGAGTTTTCTAACCGGCGGCCCGGCGGGTGGCCAACTCCGCAGCGACCGCGGTCAGACCGGACACCGCCATCACCGACGGCCACGCCCCGATCCGCTTGGCCAGGGGGTGGGACCCGCCCATGGCCCCGGCGTAGATGCCGACCAGGCCGACAGTCGGTCCCGGCCCCAAGGTCTTCCACCACCGCCGCGCGCACCACGCCCCGGCCGTCGCGAACACCGCTCCACCCGCCTCACGCCGTTTGGTGGTGCGCGCCACCGCGAAACCGGCCACCAGTCCAGTGACCGCGACCAACGAGGGACGTACAAGCGCCGAAGGGGACATGGACGCACGATATCCATACCGACCGGGGCATCCGGCGGCGCGGGAGTTTGGTGGCGCCGGGGTGTGGTGGCGAGGGGGTGTGGTGGCGCGGGGTGCGGTGGCGAGGGGGTGTGGTGGCGCCGGGGTGTGGTGGCGCGGGGGTGGGGGGTGTGGTGGCGCGGGGGAACCGGAAGGTGGGGAGCCCAGACGAAGGGGCGAGACCGCTGGGGAGGGCCGGACCGGTAGTATTGAGATTCAGTTTGCGCGGTCCGCCGCGGGATCCCCAAGGAGACGTCCGCTGTGACCGACCGGGCCGGCGAGCAGCCGCTCAGCTTCACCACTCTGGCGCTGCGCGCCGAACTACTCGAGACGCTCGGCGAGCTCGGCTACGAGGAACCCACGCCAATCCAGGCGGCTTCCATCCCGGCGCTGCTCCAGGGACGTGACGTCCTCGGCCAGGCCGCCACCGGCACCGGCAAGACGGCGGCGTTCGTGCTGCCCCTCCTCGAGCGTCTCGCCGAGGGCAAGCGGCCCCGGGACCCGGTCGGGCTCATCCTCGTTCCCACCCGGGAACTGGCTCTGCAGGTCGCCCGCGCCGCCGAGCGTTACGGGCAACGGCTGGGGGCGCGGGTCCAGGCCGTTTACGGGGGCCAGCCCATCGGGGTGCAGATCCGGGCCCTGGCGGCCGGTGTCGACGTGGTGGTGGCCACCCCGGGGCGGGCCCTCGACCACCTGAACCGGGGCACGCTCGACCTGTCCGGACTCGAGATGCTGGTCCTCGACGAGGCCGACGAGATGCTCGACATGGGCTTCGCCGAGGACCTCGAGGCCATTTTTTCGGGTGTGCCGGAAGGCCGCCAGACGGTGCTGTTCTCGGCGACCATGCCCGCCCGTATCGGGGCCATCGCCGGGCGCCACCTGCGTGATCCCGAGCGCATCCGCATCACCGAGACGGTGCCCGCCGATGGCGAGGCCCCCCGGGTGCGGCACGTGGCCTACGTGGTCGCCCGGGCCCACAAGGCGGCGGCCCTGGGCCGGGTCCTCGATGTCGAGGGACCCACCGCGGCCTTGGTGTTCTGCCGCACCCGCGAGGTCGTCGACAGTCTCACCGAGACGCTCATCGGACGCGGTTACCGGGCCGAGGCCCTGCACGGCGGGATGGGCCAAGAACAACGCGACCGGGTGATGGGCCGCCTGCGGGCCGGTACGGCCGAGCTGATAGTGGCCACCGACGTGGCGGCGCGCGGGCTCGACATCGAGCAGCTGTCCCACGTGGTCAACTTCGACGTCCCCTCCTCGGTGGAGATCTACGTCCACCGCATGGGCCGAGTGGGCCGGGCCGGACGCGACGGTGTGGCCATCACGCTGGCCGAGCCGCGCGAGCTGCGCATGCTCAAGACCATCGAGCACGTGACCCGGCGCCCCATCGCCGTGGAGAAGGTGCCGTCGGTGGCCGACCTGTCGGCCCGGCGGGCCGACGCCACCCGTCAGGCCGTCCGCGACGCACTCCTGGCCGGGGGCGACGAGACGCTGCGACCCCTCGTGGAATCCCTTGCCGAGGAGTTCGGACCGCTCGAGGTGGCGCTCGCCGCGGTCAGCCTGCTGCACGCCGCCGCCGGTGGCCCGGCGGACACCCACGAGATTCCCGAGCCGGCCCAGTACGGCGCCGGCCGCGACCGCCCGGTTGGCGCTTC
The DNA here is from genome assembly GCA_028876385.1 of Acidobacteriota bacterium. Lineage (GTDB taxonomy): Bacteria > Actinomycetota > Acidimicrobiia > Acidimicrobiales > Palsa-688 > JAKCDU01. Next base: position 11,062 of record JAGWSF010000108.1, read on the forward strand.
GCGGGGGCCGGTCGAGCGGGGCCGTCACCGCAGCGAGCACCGGGGCGATCACCGCCCGGCCGCCGCCCCCGGCCGTAACGTCGCCCGGGTGTACATCGGCTTGGGTCGCCAAGACGGTGTCCGGCCCGGTGACCTGGTGGGAGCCATTACCGGCGAGACCGGGTTGAGGGGCGGCCAGATCGGCTCCATCGACATCGCGCCCCGCTTCTCGATCGTGGAGGTCCCTGCCGAAGCGGCGGGGGAGGTCATCTCGGCGCTGCAGGCGGCCAAGATCCGGGGGCGTCGGGCCACGGTCCGCCCCGACCGGGCCTAAGTCGGTTCCTACCCCCTAAGGGCTCGTCCCGCCGGGGAAGGTCCGGGCAGCGGCTGCGGTCGGTTATGTTCCGGGGCCCGCCGCGCCACGCCCCGGCCGTTACGGCTGGCGCGGTGCCGACCGGGGCCCGGTGTGGGTTGGCGGGGCCGGTGTGGGTTGGCGGGGCCGGTGTGGGTTGGCGGCCCCGGTGTGGGCTGGCGGGGCCGGTGTGGGCTGGCGGGGCCGGTGGGGGTTGGCGGGGCCGGTGGGGGTTGGCGGGGCCGGTGGGGGTTGGCGGCCCTGGTGTGGGTTGGCGGGGCCGGTGTGGGCTGGCGGGGCCGGTGGGGGTTGGCGGCCCTGGTGTGGGTTGGCGGGCCCTGTGGGGGTTGGCGGCCCCGGCCGCCTCAGCTGGGAGTCTCGAAGCGCTCCAGGGGATGGTGGTCACGCAGGAAGTCAGCAAAGAGCGGAACGGTGAAGTCGACCTGGCCCCGCCTCGGCGACCAGATCAGTCCCTTCTGAAGCAGTGAGTCCCGGTGGGGTGACGTGCGCCGCTGGTCAGCAGCACCCCACAGGCTGGAAACCGCTGACGTGGCGTAGGGCCCGTCGCCCTGGGCGGCCATGGCCACCAGGTATCGCTGCTCGGCGTCGGTGGCCATGTCGAAGCGGGGCCCGTAGAAGGTGCGGGCCAGCTGCTCCTTGACCAGGTCCCGGACCTCGGCCACGTCGGCGGCGGTGATGGGCGACGTCTCAGCCGCGTTCCACAGTTCCCGGCCGTATTCCTGCAGAAAGTACGGGTAGCCGGCGGCCAGGTGGACCACTTCGGTCGCCGCAGCACGGGTGAACTCCACCCCCAGGGTTGATGCCGGCTTGACCAAGGCGACGTGAGCTTCCACGTCTCGGAGGCGGCCGAGCTCGCGGTACTCGAAGAGCCGGTCGGCGTAGGGCTTGGCTTTCATCAGCCGGACCTGCAGGTCGGGCAGGCCGGCCGCAACCAGAGCCACGGGCAGGCGGGCCCGGCTCACCGCCTGGAAGGCCATGCACACCGCGGCCAGAGATGAAGAGTCGAGGTTGTGCATTTCGTCGATGACGAACAAGGCGCCGCTCTGCGCCGCCCGGGCCGTCTCTCCGATCTCGCGCAGCAGATCGACGAGGTCCTGCTCGGGATCACCGGTGTCGGCCACGCCCTGGGCGACCTCGACATCTAGCTTGAGTTGGACGCCCCCGGGGGTCACCACGCTGAACGCCTTGACCACCGATAGGGCGCGATCGACCCGGTCCTTGATGCGGTGGCGTCGGCTCATCTCACGCAGCAGCCGCGACGCCATCTGGGCGAACGTGGAACGGAAGTCGGGCTGGGAGCCCACCTCCTGGACGTCGGTGGTGGCCCATCCGGCTTCGGCAGCCAGTATGTCAAGCTCCATGAGCAGGACCGTCTTGCCCACCCCGCGCAGCCCGTAAAAGATGAGGCTGCGTTCGGCCCCGCCGCCCGAGACGATCTCGACCAACGACGTGAAGTCCTCGAGGTCGCGGTCGCGCCCGGCCAGGAGCGGGGGCCGACGCCCGGCGCCAGGGGTGTAGGGATTGTCCCGGCGCTGCACGATCCCCAATCTAGGACTTTCTAGCCTGGCAATACCCGACCCTAGATATGGGTTGGCGGCCTCCGGGGTCAGGTGGCGGCGTACCGGTCAGGCGATGGCGGGATAGCCCGGGTAGGAGTCCTTGAAGACGCCCGAGTGGAGCAGCACCTGGACGGTGTCACAGCCCGTCGAGGTGTCGGTCAAAGTGGAGCGGGTCCAGTAGGACTCGGTTCGCCGGCTCTGACCGCGACCCACGATCTCCTTGCGCATGGAGTACTCCTGGCCCACGAACACGGGCCCGTCCAGGAGCGCCACCTCCATGTCCAGGAACAGGCCGAGGTTCGGGGTCCGCACCGGCCAGTGGCCCCCGGCCTTGTGGGCCAGGACGCTGATCATCTCCATCGGCAGCACCGCTCGACCCCACGGCGAGTCCTTGCCGCCCTCCGGGGTGTACCACGGGTGGGGCTCGGTGATGGACTCGAGCTTGGCGGCGAGGGAGAACGGGTAGCCGTGGCCGTTGGGAGTCTCATGGTCGACCGACACCAGAATGTCTGCTTCGGTCATACCGACCTCCACTTGGTCGATGATGTGGAGCGGCCCGGGATCGGCGGTCTGGCCGGCGAGTCGCTTGGACAGCTCCGAGGCGCCCCGGTCGGCGCCGACGGAAACCGTTCCGGTCAGCACCGGCGTGCCGTCGGCTTTGGTGGCGTCGGCCGCCGCCAACGGTACCCCTGCCCGGGTCGAGAGCCGGGCCTGTACCTCTTCGCCCTCGACCACCATGGTGCGGAAATGGATGCTGATACAGCCGTGTTCGAACCAGTCCCGACCCCATAGGGTGACCGCCAGCGGATCGAACTGGCTGAAGTGGGTCGGCGCCTCGATGGGGGCGCCGGTCAGACCGAGACTGGCCGCGGTGGACTCGTCGTGGATGCTCGGGTGGTCGTCGTAGGTCTGCTCGGCGAGCATCTGGACCGGCCGGCGGAAGGGGCCGGTCAGGACGATTTCGGCGTCGAATCCCATGGGACCCGACCGTACCCGGTACCGCCCAGCGGTGCCGGACCCGCCGCGGTTGGCCGGGGGGCCGGGTCGTGGGGTGGCCGGGGCTCGGGTGAGAGTGGGTGGGGCCGGTCCCGGGTCGTGGTGGCCGGGGCTCGGGTGAGAGTGGGTGGGGCCGGTCCCGGGTCGTGGGGTGGCCGGGGCTCGGGTGAGAGTGGGTGGGGCCGGTCCCGGGTCGTGGTGGCCGGGGCTCGGGTGAGAGTGGGTGGGGCCGCCGAAGGCGGGAGCTTACGGGAGGCGGGAGCTTACGGGAGGCGGGAGATTACGAGACTGCTTGGCGGAAGACCGAGGTGGACCACCACAGGGTCAGAGCGGTGAGGGGGACCAGCACGGCGAAGGCCTGCCAGGTGGCCGGCGCCCCGAGCTGGCCCGATGCCAAATGCCGGGAGGCGACCACGAGGTAGTACAGAGGGTCGAAGTGGCCGATGAACCGGAGCCATCCGGGACCGAGGGCGATGGGCAGGAGGACGCCGGCGAGGAGCAGGACGGGCAGGTTGATCCCGTTGATGACCGCCGCGAAGGCGCTGATGTCCTTGGTGGCCAGGGCGGTGGCGGTGGAGAAGGCGGCCATCATCACGGCCAACAACCCGAGCAGGACGGCCAGGACCAGCAACCCCACGATGTGGATGGTGAAACCGAACGCAGCGCCGACGAGCACGAGCACCAAGTCGAAGGTGAACATCGACACCATCCCGAACAGGAATGGTCCGAGCAGGATGGCCAGGCGGCTGGCCGGCGTGACCCGGAAGCGTTCGGTGACCCCCGATTGCAGTTCGAAGATGGTGCCGAACCCGGAGCTGGCCCCGCTGGAGAAAGCCAGCAGGGACATGATTCCCGGCAGGAATGCGTCGAGTACCTGGCTGGTGGTGTGCCCGACGCCGGGGACGCCTTTGAGCAGGGGGGTGAACAACAGGAGGTAGAGGAGGGGCGTGGAGAAGCCCACGAAGACCCAGACCGGGTTGCGCAGCATCTGCAGGGCCTGGCGCTGGAAGGTGAATCCGGTCTCGCGGATGGTTCTCATGCCGCGACCTCCGACGCCTTGGCGTGGTCGCCCGGGCCCCCGGCGTCGCGCAGCGACCTCCCGGTCCGGGCCAGGAACACGTCGTCCAGGGTGGGTTCCGACAAGCTGACCTGGCGCACCGTGATGCGCTCGGCGTCGAGCATCCGGAAGATGTCGGGCAGGGCCGCCGGTCCCTCCTGGACATACAGGCGCAGTCGGTCGCCGTCCACTGATATCTCCCGGATGAACGGGGCTCCCTGCAGGGCGGCGGCGGCCCGGGCACCGGGATCACGTTCGCCGCCGACGGTCAGCTCGACGGAGTCGCCGGCGGCCTGACGCTTGAGTTCGGCCGGGGTTCCGTCGGCGACGATCTGACCGTGGTCCATGATCATCACCCGGTCGCAGAGGGCGTCGGCCTCGTCGAGGTAGTGGGTCGTCAGGAACACGGTTGTGCCCGACTCTCGCAGCGCTTGGACCCGTTCCCACAGGTTGGCCCGATTCTGCGGATCGAGGCCGGTGCTGGGCTCGTCGAGGAAGAGCACCTCGGGACCGTGGACCAGGCCCAGCCCGATGTCGAGCCGGCGCCGCTGGCCGCCGGAATAGGTCTTGGCCCTCCGATCGGCGAAGGCCCGTAGGTCCAAGGTGTCGAGCAGGCCGTCGACGGCCCGGCTGGCGTCGGACTTGGACAGGCCGTACATGCGGGCCTGCAGCATCAGGTTCTCCCGGCCGGTGGCCAGGTCGTCGGCGCCGCCGAGTTGGCTTACGTAACCGATGCGGCTTCGGACCAGGCGCGGGTCGGCGGCCACATCGAGGCCGGCCACCCGGGCGGATCCGGCGTCGATGGGCAACAACGTGGTGAGCATCCGCTGCGTCGTCGTCTTACCCGCCCCGTTGGGACCGAGGAAACCGAAAATCTCCCCGCGGCAGACGGCAAAGTCCACGCCCCGGACCGCTTCGACCACCGCACCCTTGGTCTTGAACCGCTTGGTCAGCCCTTGGGCCGTGACCACTTCGTCATTGCTCATCGTGTGTCTCTCCGTTCAGGAAACCGTGATTGCTACTCAAACCAACTGTCCGACGGTTCGAGCGGCGTGTCCTGCTCGTGGATTCGTCGCCAGAAGTCCACGCCATCCAACTCGCCGGCTTTGATGTCGGCGATCAGCTCGGTGGCGAAGTCGTACTCGGCTCTCATCAGGCGCATCTCATACTCGTGCTCGACCCACAGGAGCCGGGGGAGGCCCTTCTTGATGATCATGTCCCGGACGGTCTCAGCCTGGGCCAGGCCCACCTCCAGTCGTCGCGCTCGTTCCGCGAGCAGTGACAGCACCAGATCCGGGGGCAGGGCGGGGATGAACGATAGAGCCGCCTCGAACGACGGGTACTCCTTGATCGGGGTCGAGATCAGGTCGCTCAACCAGTCCTGCATCTCCCGGCGGCCGTGCTCGGTCAGCTCGTAGATGGTCCGCTCCGGCAGGCGACCAGACCGCTCGATCTCGCGGGCCGTGATGAGGCTCCGCTTCTCGAGGGAGTCGACCACGGAGTACAGCGAGCCGTAGTTGAGCTTGACGCTGTCGTGCTTGTGTCGCTGGCGCAACGTCGTGGCGACCTCGTAGGGGTGCATCGGGCGTTCGGCCAGGCAGATCAGCACAGCCAGCGCCAGGGTGTTGGAACGGTTCCTGGGCGCCACCCGCCAACCTCCCTCATCTGCCCGTACTCTCGACTCCCTCATCGTACGGAACCGAGTACCCGAAGTCAAGTACCCGGTGAGGGACACAGACCGGTTCCTAAGGCACGTGGGTCCTGACGGTGGTGGTGCACAGGGCCGGATTCGGGAGTGGCCGCTGGAGGACTGGGGCTCACGGGGATGGATCGGTCCGGTCGTCGGCCGTTCGGCCAGAGCGATCACGTTCAGAGGAGTCGGACGAGGGGGGCGGCGGCGGGACCGGGCTGTGGTGTGGCGGCTGGCGTTGGTCGGAGGAGGGTGGCGGCGGCGGTGCCGGGCTGTGGTGTCGGGGGTGCCGGGGGTCGTCGGGGGCGACGAAGGCTCGTTTGCCGGCGCCTTCGATGAGCATCCAGCCGTGGTTGGTCTTTTGTTGGTGGTGGAACCAGCAGAGCCGGTCCATGAGGTCGTAGACGGTGTAGTGGGTGTGTTGCCAGTCGATGCGGTGTTCGTATTCGAGGCCGGCTTTGCGGTTGCA
>JAGWSF010000109.1 GCA_028876385.1 Acidobacteriota bacterium
CGGGCGGTGCCCTCCATCCAGCGCACCTGCCCGTCGGCCCGCACCATCCGGAACGTCAGCCTCGCCGCGGCGTCACGGCGGCCGCCCACCGCGCCCATCAGTTCGCGGCACGCGGCCCGGTCGTCAGGGTGGACCAGATCGAACGCCGAGCGGCCCACGCGGTCGCCGGCCGGGTAGCCGATCACCTGCTCGGCGGCTTCACTGACATACAGCAGCCGACCGTCGGCGCCGACGATGGTGAACACGTCGGTGCTGCCCTGCACGAGGGCCCGGAAGCGGCGTTCGGCCACCCGTATCTCGTCGACCTGAGCGGCGCACGAACGGGCGACGGCGGCCATGATGTCGGCCACGGCCAGGGAGCGGGCGTCACCGGTCCGGTCCACGACGAGCACATCGTCGGCCGACCCCACCCGGGCCTCGTCGGTGAGGAGGATCCCCGCTTCGGCCACCGGCGTCGCCGCCGACAGAACGAGTTGGTCGTCCAGATCGCTCAGGATGGCGGAGATGGGCTTGTGGCTGAACAGGGCCCAGCCGAACCCCTTCGGACCGGTCATCACCTGGTAGAAGCGGGCCCGGTTGACCAGCACGACCGGCCCGTCGGGGGGATCCACGAGGACCGACCGCAGCTCCGGGTTATCGCGAAACAGCCTCTCCACGTCCCGGCAGACGGTACCGGGAGGCAGCTTCAGGCTGGCGCAGGCGCGTTCGGACAGCTGTCCCAGGTTCACGCCCCCGTGTGTCGACCCGACCACCCGTAGCGTTTAGGCCTGTCACCGCCTGTTCAGCTGAAGTTCACCCCAGACCCGAATTCGCGGTGGGTTGCGGCAACCGACGGTCCCCTACGGTCCCCGGCGGGGCCCGCCCCGCCGAGCTCCGTGGACCATCATGGGGGCGTGACCGATCCCTCCCCCGCCGAAGTGCTCGTCGACGTCAACGCCCCTGTCGCCACCGTGACCATGTCCCGGCCCGAGGCCATGAACGCCATCACCCCGACGATGCTCGCTCAGCTACGGGCCGCGCTGGAGGACCTCGGAGCCCGGCCCGATGTCCGGGTGATCGTCCTCACCGGCGAGGGGCGGGCCTTCAGCGCCGGGGTCGACCTCAAGGCCATCGGGGGCGCCCGCCTCGAGGGCGGTGCCGTCGGGGACCTGCTCGACCGGCCGGCGCGCGACCTGATCGACACCATACGCACCGTACCCAAGGTCGTCATCGCCAAGGTCAACGGGTACTGCTTCACCGGCGCCCTGGAACTGGCCCTGGCGTGTGACATCGTCGTGGCCGCCGAGGAGGCCACCTTCGGTGACACCCACGCCAAGTGGGGGCTGCGGCCGACGTGGGGGATGAGCCAGCGCCTCCCGGCGGCGGTGGGACCGGCCCGGGCCCGCATGCTCTCCTACCGGGCGGCGTCCTTCTCCGGTCGCCAGGCCGAAGAGTGGGGCCTCGCTGCGGCGGCCTGCCGGCGCGCCGAGCTCGACGAGCTGATCGACACCATCGCCGGCGACATCGCCGCCAACAGCGCCGACTCCATCGCCGCCTACAAGGACCTCTACCGCTTCGCCGCCGACCAGGCGACCGCCGCCGGCCTGGCCTACGAGGCGGCCGCCACCTTCGCCATCGCCGACACCGAGGAGCGCATCGCCAGCTTCAGGAAGTGACCGGCGGGCCGGTCAGTACGAGCGGGGCAGTCCGAGCACGTGCTCGGCGACGTAGTTCATCACCATCTCCTGGGAGATGGGGGCGATGCGCATGACCCGCACCTCCCGCCAGTAGCGCCCCACGTCGTACTCCGACGCGTAACCGAACCCGCCGTGGGTCTGCACCGCCTGGTCGGCGGCCTGCCAGCCGGCGTCGGCGGCGAGCCATTTGGCCAGGTTGGCCTGCTCCCCGCAGGGGAGGCCGGCGTCGTGGCGCCACGACGCCTCCCGGATGGCCAGCTCGGCGGCGTGCAGACGGGCGTGGGCCTCGGCGAGGGGGAAGGCGATCCCCTGGTTCTGGCCGATCGGACGCCCGAAGACGACCCGGGACTTGGCGTAGGCCACGGCCTTCCCGAGCGCCACCCGGCCGACCCCGAGGGCCTCGGCGGCGATCAGGATCCGTTCGGCGTTGAGCCCGTCCAGCAGGTACCTGAAGCCTTGACCCTCCTCCCCCACCCGGTCGGCGACATCCACCGGTAGGTCGTCGTAGCGGACCTCGCACGAAGCCACGGCGTTGCGGCCCGCCTTGGGGATGGGGCGGATGTCCACCTCGGGGCGCTGCAGGTCGGCGAGCAGCAGCGTCATACCGTCGGTCCGCCGCTCGCAGCGTTCGAGGGGCGTGGTCCGCACGAGGAGGAGGACCTTCTCCGATTCGAGGGCCTTGGACGTCCACACCTTCTGCCCCCTCACCACATAGCGGTCCCCATCGCGCACGGCGCGGGTGACGATCGAGGTGGTGTCGGTACCGGCGTCGGGCTCGGTGACCCCGAACGCCACGTGCAGGTCGCCGGTGGCGACACGGGGCAGGTACCTGGCCTTGAGCTCCTCCGATCCGTGCTTGATGACCGGGTTCATCCCGAAGATCGACAGGTGTATGGCAGTGGCGCCGTTCATGGCGGCGCCCGAGGCGGCGACCTCCTCGAGCACGATCGAGGCCTCGGTGATGCCCCGCCCCCCGCCGCCGTACTGCTCCGGGATGGCGATGCCTATCCACCCGTTGGTGGCCATGGCCTCGTAGAACTCGTAGGGGAAGCGGTGCTCCTCGTCGCACGACCGCCAGTAGGCATCGTCGAAGTCGGCGCAAAGTTGGCGGACGGCCAGCCGGATGGCCTCGGAGTCCTCGACGGGGTTGAAGTCCACGGACCCCCTTTCTAGCGGCCGCCGCCATCGAGGACGCGCCCTCTGATGTCACTTAATATGACGCCATGACCGAACAAAAGCACCGGGGACCCGTAAAGACCCTCCACCACGTGACCGGCGTCGTCAGCCTACGGGGATTGAAGAAGGACCTGGCCGAGGTCGAGGGGTTCAACGCCAAGGTGGCCGTGGTCCTCACCAGGGGCGTCGGCACGATGGCCTGCGCCTACCTGTTCACCCTGATCGCCCTGACCAGCCTGCCCGCCATCCTGGTGCAGGCCGGCGTCCTCAGCAACAGTTCGGTGCCCTCGTTCCTCACCAAGGCCGGGCTCATCCTGATCGTCTCGTGGATCGCCCAGACGTTCATCCAGCTGGTCCTGCTCTCGGTGATCATGGTGGGACAGAGCGTCCAGAGCGCCGCCTCCGACGCCCGGGCCGATCACACCTTCGCCGACACCGAGACCATCCTCGACCGCCTCGATGTGCACTCGGAGGGCGGCCTCAAGGCCATCCTGGACCGTCTCGACGAGTTGGAGGCCCTCGTGGTCAAGTAGCCAGGCGGCACCTGGCAGGCGATGCGGACGCCTGGGTGGCGAGGTCGATCAGGCGAGGAGGGCCCGGCGAACGCCCCGTTCGGAGAAGTCGACGGGAGATCGGTGCCTTGCTGGAGAGCGGTGTGGCGCGGCAGAACTAGGGATGGCTCAAGCCCCGCCGAGGCTGACGACGGTGCGGCCGAGCATCTGGCCGGCCAGAATGGCGTCGAGCGCGGCCGGGAGATCACCCAGACCGATCTCTCGAGTGAGCCGATCGAGCGAAGCCGGCTTCAGGTCGTCGCCGAGGCGGGACCAGATATGGCGGCGCCGGGAGATCGGCGTCTGCACGGAGTCGACGCCGAGAAGCGAAACACCCCGCAGGATGAAGGGCATCACCGTGGTGGGCAGCGCCGCTCCGCCGGTCAGGCCGCTGGCGGCGACAGCGCCCCCGTATTCCACCTGGGCCAGCACGTTGGCAAGGGTTTGGCCGCCGACGCAGTCGACGGCGGCCCTCCATCTGGTCGACTGCAACGGCTTACCTTCTCCGCTGAGCTCCTCGCGGGCGAGCACCTGACTGGCCCCGAGCTCCTTCAAGAACTCGGCCGCATCCGCCTTGCCGGTGCTGGCGGCGATCTCGTAGCCCTTGCGAGCCAGGATGGCGACGGCGACACTGCCGACCCCTCCGGTCGCTCCTGTCACCAGAACGGGCCCGTGCCCGGGCTCCAAGCCGTGCTCCTCGAGCTGCACCACCGAAAGGGCGGCCGTGAACCCGGCCGTCCCTATGGTCATGGCGTCTCTTGCTCCGAGACCGGTCGGCATCTCGACGAGCCAGTCGCCGGGGACCCGCGCGTACTTCGCGAATCCACCGTGACGGGAGACGCCGAGATCGTGGCCATGAGCCAGTACCGAAGTCCCCGCCGGGAACGGGCCGTCGTCCGAAACGACGACCCCGGCCAGATCGATACCCGGCACGAGGGGCGAGATCCTGGCCACCTTGCCATTGGCCGTGGTCGCCAAACCGTCCTTGTAGTTGACGCTCGAATAGAGCACTTCGACGAGGACACCGTCTGCCGGAAGGTCGGCCTCGGACAGGGTGACGACTTCCCGGCTGACACTACCGTCAGCTGAGACTGCGGTGAGTGCTGCGAAACTCTGAGGAAACATCCCGCCAGGCTACGGCACCCCTACCTGTCCGCAAGATGTCGTTGCGACGCGTCCGGTGTCCCCTGAGTCGACTTGGTACCTCTCGCTATATTCTGGACCGACGAGGGGCGCCGGAGCCGAGACGCCGAACCAGGCGAATCGCCCGAACGGCGCTGGACGAGGAGTGGACCGATGAGTGGTGTGCCGACCTTGGACAAGGCGCGACTGGCCGAGTGGATGGACGCGGCCGGACTTCCGGGAAAGGGCACACCGCTGGAAGTGAGCTACATCTCCGGGGGCAGCCAGAACGAGATCTTCGAACTTCGACGGGCCGATCTCCGCTGCGCCTTGCGGAAACCACCAGCCAACGCCCCGGCCGACCGCGACGACGGTATCCTCCGGGAATGGCGGATCATCGATGCCCTCACCGGAAGCGACGTCCCCCACACTGAAGCCGTGGCCGTGTGCGCGGATGCGTCGGTACTCGGCCGTCCCTTCTACCTCATGGGGTTCATCGACGGATGGTCCCCGGTGAGCAGCCCGGAGCTACCGGAGCCCTTCTGCTCCGAGCCCGACGGTCGCGCCGAGCTCGCCTATCAGCTTGTCGACGGTATCGTCAAAATGGGCCGCTTCGATTGGAAGGGGGCCGGGCTCGCGGATCTCGGACGCCCGGAGGGCTACCACGATCGCCAGGTCGAACGCTGGATGAGGTTCTTCAACCGCATCAAGGGACGGGACCTCCCTGGCCTCGAGACCGCCACGGCCTGGCTGGAGCGGCACCGGCCCATCGACTTCGTCCCCGGGCTGATGCACGGCGACTACCAGTTCGCCAACGTGATGTATGCCCACGGCCGACCGGCTCAGCTCCTGGCCATCGTCGACTGGGAGATGGGGACGATCGGCGATCCCAAGCTGGATCTGGCCTGGGTGCTGGGCCGTTGGCCGGAGGACACCGAGGCCCACCCGGACATGATGGGCTACATCGACTTGTCAGGGATGCCGGGCAAGTCCGATCTACTCGACTACTACCACAAGGAGTCGGGCCGGCAAGTGGACGACTTCGACTACTACCTCGTCCTGGCCAACTGGAAGCTGGCGATCGTCCTGGAGCAGGGCTATCAGCGGGCCGGAGACGACCCCAAGCTGCAGGGCTTCGGGCCGCTGATCCTGGAGCTGATGGCGGCGGCCGCCGAAACGGCCGCCACGAGCGACCTGCCGGAGGTGTGATGCAACTCGAGGCTACGGAGCTGACGGCGGCGGAGCGGCGCCTGAAGGACGAGGTGCGGCAGTGGATCGCCGACCGGCTGCCGCCGGGGAGCTTCCAGCCGGGATTGGGAATGGCCGGGGACGTCGACCCGCAGTTCTCGAGGGATCTCGGCAGCAGAGGATGGATCGGCATAACGCTGCCCCGGGAGTACGGCGGCGGCGGCTCGGCCGTCGATCGGCTCATCGTCGTAGAAGAACTCCTGGCCGTCGGTGCCCCCGTCGGGTTTCACTGGGTCGCCGATCGCCAGTCGGGTCCCAACATCGCGGCGAACGGGACGGATGAGCAGAAGGAGTTCTTCCTCCCCGAGATCGCGGCCGGTCGCATGTCGTTCGCCATCGGCATGAGCGAGCCGGACGCCGGATCCGATCTCGCTGCGGTCAGGTCGAAAGCCACTCAGATCGACGGGGGCTGGCTGGTCGCCGGGACCAAGATCTGGACCACCGGAGCCCACCACGCCGACTACATCTTGGCGCTGTTCCGTACGTCCGACGACCGCCGGGGAGGGCTGACCCAGTTCCTGGTGGACCGGCGCAGTGAAGGAATCACCGTGTCGCCGATCACCTTCATCGACGGTACCCGGGACTTCTGCGAGGTGAACTTCGACCAGGTCTTCGTCCCCGACTCCAGGGTGCTCGGCCACGTCGGGCAGGGCTGGGCCCAGAACACAGCCGAGCTCTCGCTCGAGCGCGGTGGAGTCGACCGCTGGATGTCGGTGATGCCCCTGCTCGAGCGGTGGGCGACTCAGCAGTGGGGCAGCGCCCCCGCCTCGTTCCGATCCGAACTCGGCTTGATCACGGCCCGGTGCTGGGCCTTCCGTTCGATGTCGCTCTCGGTAGCCAGGATGGTCGATGCGGGTAAGTCCCCCGTCGTAGAGGCGGCGCTCATCAAGGAGATGGCCACCCGCTTCGAGCAGGAATGCGTCGAGACGATGGCTCGCCATTTCGGTCGGGAACCGGACCTGTGGTCCGACGATCCCTACGAGTCACTTCTGGCCCGGGCCATTCTCGTCTCTCCGTCATGGACGATACGTGGGGGCACCAACGAGATTCTCCGGAACATCATCAGCAAGGAGCTGACCAGGCGATGACGGCGGAAAGTTCGGACGGAGGCCTCGATGAGATCGTGGAGAAGCTCTTTTCGCGAACCGTCACTCAGGACACGGTGACCCGGGCGGAGTCGGAGGGCCTCGACCCGGTGCTCTGGAAGAAGGTCAGCGAGCTCGGGCTTGCGTGGATCGGGATCGACGACACTCTCGGGGGATCGGGGGGTTCCCTGATGGACCTGCTGGTGGTGCTACAGGCCGCCGGCCGCCACGCCGTACCCCTCCCACTGGCCGAGACCAACCTGGCGTCCTGGGCATTGACCACCTGCGGCTCGTCCGTAACCGAAGGGACGGCGACCCTGGTCCCCGGCTCGGCAAGGGACACCCTGGTACTCCGGGACCGGAAGCTGAACGGCACCGCCCATGGCGTTCCGTGGGCCGATCAGGCGAACCGGATCGTATGCATCCTGGCCGACGGCCCCGGACACGCCGCCGTCTCGGTCGAGCGCGCCTCTTTGACCATACGCCCGGGTGTCGACCTGGCCGGCCTGCCGGCCGACACGGTCACAGCCGAAGAGGTCGAGGTGACGCCCCTCCCCTGGGTCGGCCCGGGGGACGCGGCGGTCCTGCGGGGTGGTCTTCTGCGGGCCGCCCTCATGACGGGAACCCTGCAGGCGGTGAGGGACCTGACCGTGGCGTACACGATGGACCGGTCCCAGTTCGGTAAGCCGGTCGGCGCCAACCAGTCGGTGCAGCAGCACCTGGTCACCCTGGCCCAAGCGGCGGCAACGGCCGACTCGGCCGTCCGCCAGGCGGTTCTGGCCACGGAGGGAGGCGGGGAGGCCTCGTTCGCAGCTTGTGCCGCCAAGCTCGTGGTCAACCGGGTGGCCTCCGTAGCCGTGCGGGCTGCCCACCAAGCTCACGGAGCCATCGGGATGACCTCCGAGTACCGCCTACAACAGCTCACCAGGAGACTGAATGCCTGGCGTCGCCAGTACGGAACCGACGAGGAGCTCAGCACCCGCATCGGAATCGCCGTCGCCGAGCAGGGTTCGACCCTGGCGTTCATCAACGGCGAAGGGTCGATCTGACATCGCCCCTAGCGATGTCTGCCGCCCTCCCGGATCCGTCAGTTTCCGGTGAAATCGGGACTGCGGCGCTCGATCAGTGATTTCACCCCTTCGACCCGGTCGTGGGTCGTCGAGATGAGAGCGGTGGCGTTTCTCTCCGCCTCGAACACTGCCTCGATGTCGCGGTGGAGCGAATTGCGGTACAGCTGCTTGGTCAAGCCCAGGGTCCGCGTCGGCCCGTCGGCCAATCGCCGGGCCAACTCGCGGGCCTGAGGAAGCACGTCGTCGCCGTCGACCAGGCGGTTGATCGCTCCGATCGCGGCCAGCCGCTCGGAGGTGATGGTGTCGCTCAACAGGGCCAGCTCCATGAGCTGGTGCATCGGGAGGATCCGGGGGAGGTAGTACGTGTCACCGGCATGGGGGACCATCCCCCTCCTGGTGAACACGTGGCTCCACCGAGCCGTGCGGTCCGCCACGACCAGATCGCCGAGCAGGGCGAGCGACCAGCCCAACCCGGCCACCGTGCCGTTGACCGCTGTCACGACGGGCTTCTCGATCTCCCACAGGGAGCGGGTCAGCTCGTAGAACGTGAGGGTCGCCCACCGGTAGTCGAGGGGCGTGAGTGTCGCCGCCTGCTCGCCGGCGGAGGCCATATCGGCCCCGGTGCAGAAGTCCCGACCCTCTCCGGTGAACAGCACGGCCCTGATGTCGCTGTCCAGGCTGGCCTGGCGGAGCGTCGAGCTCATCAGCACCGCCGTGTCACCGTCGATGGCGTTGCGGGCCGCCGGCCGACGCAGGGTCAACTCCATCAAACCGTCGTCGACTTGGATGTCCAGCGAGTCGCTCATCCCTACAGGGTTACACGGCGAAACCGTTTCGGCGCCATATCCAAGGGCGCACCTGGCGTCGCCTCAGCCGGCCCGGCGACCCCGGGTGGTGACTCCCGACGATCCCTTGGCCTTGAGGGAGGTCAGCAGTTGGTCGGCGATCTCGGACTCCACCGCTTCTTGAAGGGCCGGCCGATCGTAGAGCTGGCAGTACGACCAGGCCCGTTCGAGTTGGCTGAACAACGCCAGGCCGGCCGCAGCGTGGTCCGGGTAGGGACGCGTCCTGAGCTTCTCCAGTGTGCGACCCATCCGGGCACATATGCGCAAGTGTCCGGCCATGCCGGCGATGCGGATCTCCTCGTCCAAGTGGGCCGCCTGGGTCCAGGCGAAAGCAAAGCTGGCCTGCTCGTCCAGCACGGCGAAGCACTGCTCCACAAATCGACGCACCTGCGCCTGGTCGAGCGGCGTCTTCATCTCGGCCGCATGATCGATCATCACCTCGCCGGCGTGCACGGCGTCGGCGCCCAAGGCCAGCAGGGCGTCCCGCTTCGACGGAAAGTAGGTGTAGAACGAGGCCCGGGACACGCCGGCGACACGGGCGATCTCGTCGACCGTCGTCCCGGCATAGCCCCGCTCGAGCAATATCGACCTGGTGGCAGTGAGAATCTTCTCCACTGTCTTGCTCGCCCGGGGCCCCCGCTCCTCGGCCGGTTGGCGGAGCGTCGGCATGACCGAAAAGTACCGGTTGCTCTTGGTCCCGCGGGGACGGCCTGGCATTGAGTTGACTCCTTGTCCTGCACAGTTATCGACGAGATATTAGGGGACCGGAGACGCCGGGTGGGAAAAGGGACGATCGCCTCAGGATTTCCAGGCTGCCGCCAACTGGTCGATCGACCAGATCTCAGCGATGAAAGGGAGGGTGTGCTTGAGCATGGAGTCAACATGCTCTTGTGGAGCGCCGGCGATGGCGTCGCCGGCGATGATGACATCGAAATCCTCGTCGGCCGCCTCGGTGGCGGCCACCGGGATGGCGACGTTGGCGGAAATCCCGGCGAAGACCAGCGTCTTCATCCCGATGTTCCGGAGGAGCTTGAACGTCTCGGTCCCGTAGGTGGGTGACAGCCCCGTGTTCCTCGGTAGCACGAGGTCGTCCGCTCCGACCCCGATCTCGTCTATGGGCTGCACGTCGGGGTGATCTCGATGCCACTCATCGATGGCAGGGAGAAAGCGCTGGAAGAGAGGTGGCCGGCGGTTTGACGAGCGGTTGCCGGCCACGGGGAAGTACGTGAGGTGGACGACCTGCACGTCCGCTTCCCGGGCAGCAGATGCCAGCCGGCCCATGTTCGCGACCATGGGACGGGCCGACTCGACCAGCGTCTTCATCTTGCCCTCCGGGCCCAACAGACCTTTCTGGCACTCGACGAAGAGCACGGCGGTCTCCCGGGGCAACATGGCGATTGTCATCGTGAATTAACCTCTCTCTCTGAGCAGCCGGGTCAGCCGGCCAGGTATCCACCGTCCACGGCCAGGGTGGCCCCAGTCACGAAGTGGGTCGTCGGGCTGGCCAGATAGCAGATGGCATCAGCCACCTCCTCGGGTCGTCCGAATCGTTGCATCGGAGTCCGCGACAGAACCCGATCCACCAGCACGGGGTCTGCGAACATGGCCGCCGTCATCGGGGTGTCGATCCACCCGGGGACGACGGCGTTGACCCGTACACCGGCCGGGCCGAGGGCGAGGGCCAGGCTCTTCGTGAATTGGACCACGGCCCCCTTGCTGCTGGCGTAGGCGGGAGCCGTCGGCGAACCATGGAAACTCATCACCGAGGCCGTGTTGACGATCGCCCCCTTTGACTGCTCGAGCAGGGGGCGGGCGGCGTAACAGGTGCGCATGGTGCCTGACAGGTTGATATCCAACGTGCGGAGGAAACCGGCTTGGCTGAACTCTGCGGCTCCCCGCCCGATCCCGGCCAGGTTGACGAGCACGTCGAGTTGGTCGAGGGCGGCGATGAACGATTCGACAGCGTCACCGTCGCTGACATCGAGGGCGGCCAACGCGACCCCCGGTGGCGGCCCGGCTTTTAAGTAGTCAGCTACTTCTTCGTCCGTGGCGCCGGTGACGATGACCTGGCAACCTTCGGCGGCCAACTGGGCGGCGGTGGCCCGGCCCATACCGCCGGTTCCCCCCACCAGCAGCGCCCTCGTGCCGGGAAATCTGGGTCCCATGGCCACAGCGTAGGAGAAACTGACCTCCCCCGGTCGGTGTGACTTCGAGCGCGCTACAGTTTGTGACGAATACGTCAAGTTGATTCGGGGTGAAGCGGTTGAGCAAGGCAGTGGAGTCGCGAGCGACGTCGTTACTCGAGAGGGTGACCGAGCCGTCTTCGACGGCCGTGCTCACCATGGAGCTGCAGAATGGGATTGTGGCGGGAGAGGCCATCTTCCCTGATCTGGTGGTCAGGGTGGCCGAGGTGGGCCTGCTCGATACGGCTCGGCGGGTTTGCGCCGGCGCCCGATCAGCCGGGGCCCGGGTCGTGCACTGCACCAAGGTCACCCGTCCCGACGGGGCGGCCCAGGCCATCAATTGCAAGGTGTTCGCCCTGGGGGAAAAGCTGCGGCTGGCCCGGGGAAGCGACCCGGTGGAGGTCGGCACTAGCGGGGCCGCGCTCGTCGACGGTCTCTGGGGGGACTCTGATTTCGAAGTCAGTCGGCTCCACGGGATGACCCCGTTCACCTCCTCTGCGCTCGATCAGATCCTGCGCAACCTCGGGGTCAAGACGGTGGTCCTGGTCGGCGTGTCCGTCAACCTGGGGATCATCGGGATGGCCCTGTCAGCCATCGACCTCGGCTATCAGGTCGTGATCGTGCGCGACGCCGTCACCGGTGTGCCTGCGTCGTACTGCGAAGACGTCCTCGATAACTCGCTGTCCTTGATCGCGACGATCGTCAGCAGCGAGGATCTCCTGGCGACCTGGCAGCGACCGCCGGCCGGGTAGGCCAGTCGGGCGGCGCTCCCTATTCCCAGACGAAGTCCGGCGAGCGCTTCTCCAGGAAGGCCATGCGAGCCTCTGCGGAATCGGCGAAGCGGGAGACCCTCAGGGTGTAGTCCTGCTCGAGGCGGTAGCCGTCGTGGAGGTCCAGGGCCTCTACCCGGTTGGCTGATTCCTTGGCCAGCCGGACGGCGATCGGGCTGTTGGCGGCGATCCGCTCCGCCAGCCCCAGGGCGGCAGGGAGCAGTTGGTCTGGCTCGACGACCTCTTCCGCGGCTCCCAGTCGCAGGAGCTCGTCAGCCGCCACCCAGTCGCCGGTCAGCAACATCCGCCGGGCTTTCCAGCCGCCCACCAGCCGCTGGGCGTGCCGGTATCCACCGAGCACCCCGACATTGATCTCCTTCAAGGCCACTCGCGCCGCCGAGGAGGCCACAAGCAGGTCGCACGAGGCGAGCAGGGCCACGCCGGCACCCACCGCCGACCCGTTGAGGGCGGCCACTACGGGGACGGCACAGTCGTGGATGGACCAGAAGCAGCGACGCACGATGGCCCCGGAATCGAGTTGATCGCGCGGGTCGCCTTGCGGACCGCCGTCCTCCTGGCGTCCATCGGGCCTCATCCGACGGGGGGAGTCCTCCAGGTCGACACCCCCACAGAAGATCCGGTCCCCCGCAGCGGTGAGGACAGCGGCGCTAATTGACCGGTCACTCCCGAAGGACTCGAAGGCTTCGGCCAGGGCGGCAAATGCGCCCGAGTCCAGAGCGTTGACCGGCGGGCGATCGAGGGTCACCACCGCCACACGGCCGCGCCGGTCGACCTGGACCGGAGGTCGGTCGGCCATTCAGCGCGTCCTCGGCATCCCGAGCACCCGTTCGGCGACGAGGGTCCTCTGGATCTCCTGGGATCCGCCGTAGATGGGCGCGGCGCGCGAGAAGAGGAACTCTGCCCTGAGCCACTCGAGATCGGGTTCCACGTCGAAGGAGGGGCCGTACAGTTCCCGCACGACGTCCCAGGTGGCGACCTCGGCGTCCACCAGGAGGAGCTTGTCGATGGCGACCTCCGGGCCGAGGGTCTCGTCGCGGGCCAGGCGTTCGACGGTGTTCCGGGTCCGCATGCGCAGAGCCGCGGCCGCTGCGTAGGCCGATCCAAGAGCGCGCGCCACGCCGGTGCGCTCGCCGGCGCCATCCGCAGCAGCGCTCAGAGCCAGCCCGAGCCGGTTGTGCAGCCGACCCTGCTGCAGCCAGCCATAGGCCCCCCTCTCCCACTGCAGCATGTACATGGCGATCTCCCAACCTTGACCCAAACGGCCGATCACCCGATCGCCCGGCAGCCAGGCACCGTCGAAGAACATCTCGGAGAAGTGCTGTTCGCCGGATTCGGTGCGAATGGGCCTGACCTCCACGCCCGGCTGGTCGAGGTCGATGAGCACCATGGACAGACCCCTGTGTCCAGGCTCTCCCGAACGGGCTAGCAGGACCGACCGGCGGGACAGGTGTCCGTTGGAGGTCCAGATCTTCTGACCCGTGACCCTCCACCCGGCGCCGTCGGGTTCCATGCGGGTGCGCAGCGAAGCCAGATCACTCCCGGCATCAGGCTCGGAAAAGCCTTCACACCAGTTCTCTTCCCCCCGCAGCAGGGGGAGGAAGTGCTCCCGGGCCAGCTCGGGGGCGTAGATCATCAGGACGGGTACGAGTACCTCGAGGAGGCTGTAGGGCTCGGGGATGACGATGTCGGCGTTCCAGAGACACTCGAACATGGCGGCGCGGAGTCGTGGATCCCCACCGAGCCCACCGAAGCGCTCCGGCCAGCCGAGCCGGGCCCAGCCTTCTTCGCAGAGGAGGCGCTGAACGCCTCGCAGGTGGCTGGCGGCTTCCTCAAAGCTCTCCGGGCGGTAGCCGAGGTAGGGCTCGACGCGAGGGTCGGTCCGGAGAAACTTCGTCAGGGCGTCGCCGTACTCGGCCGGCGTGACCGACGGTGCGGGCAGGGACTCCAGGGGGGTGGTCATGGTACGAGCCTCGCTCTCAGTTCGTTCTTCAGGATCTTGCCGGTGGCGTTGAGCGGGAGATCGCTAACGATCTCGACCCGGCGGGGCACCTTGTAGTTGGCCATCACTTCACGGGAGTAGGCGATGACCTCCTCGGCGGTGAGCTCGACCCCCGGAGCCGGGATGACGAAGGCCGCCCCTACCTCACCGAGGTACTCGTCGGGTACCCCCACGACGGCGGCGGTCATGACCCGGTCCCAGCTCGCCAGCACCCCTTCGACCTCGGCAGGGGCGACGTTGAAGCCGCCGCTGATGTACATGTCCTTCTTGCGGTCGCAGACCTTGAGGCAGCCGTCTGCGTTCGCATAGGCGATGTCACCGGTATGGAGCCAGCCGTCCTGGAATGTGGCGGCATTGGCCTCCGGCTCCTCGAGGTAACCATTGGAGACCAGGAAGCCACGGAACAGCACCTCGCCTCGTTCGCCCAAGGGGACCTCCTCGCCCTGGTCGTCAACAAGCTTTACCTCGGTGCCCGGAATCGGCCGACCACACCAGTTGGCTACTACCTCGGGAGGGTCGCCGGGCAGGGTGATAGACACCAGACCATGCGATTCGGTGAGTCCGTAGCCGGTCATGCTGTAGTCGAGCCCGAAATCGTCTTTCATCCGGTGCACGAGCTCGACCGGCACGTAGGCGGCTGAAACGGTGGCGACCCGGAAGGTCGAGAAATCGGTCGTCTTCATGTCGGGATGGGAGAGCAAGGCGTTGAAGATCGTCGGAGCTCCACCCATGTGGGTGATCCGCTCCTGTTCGATGGTCCGTAGCGCCTCGGCCGGGTCGAAGGAAGGCAAGGGCACGGCGGTTGCACCGACCATTAGGCTGAGCATCCAGCCGGCCTTGTACCCGAAGCAGTGAAAGAAGGGCAGCACGATGAGGAGGCGGTCGCCTTCGTACAGCTGGAGCCCTTCGTTGAACGCGAGGTAGGCCCGCATCGAATCACCGTGGCGGAGCATCACGCCCTTGGGATGGCCGGTGGTCCCCGACGTGAAGATCACGTCAGATACGTCTTCGTAGCGGATGGAGCCGATCCGGTCGAGCGCCGCCTTCTCTTCGACAGCCTGGGCTCGGTCGGACAGCTCGGTCCACGACAGGGACCCCTCCGGCACGGGACCGTCGATGACCACACGGTGGTCGAGTCGGAGATCGGGGTCCGCCTCGGCGAGCATGCTCAGCGGTTCGGCACCGAAGAAACCGTTGGCGCAGACGAGCACCCGGGCTTGCGACTTGCCGATGATGTATGCGGCTTCGCCGCCCTTGAACCGGGTGTTCAGCGGCACCAACCAGGCGCCGGTAGCCAGGATGCCCAGAGCCGACGTGATCCATCGGGACGAGTTGGGCGCCCAGAGAGCAACCCGGTCACCGGCCTTGACCCCCAGGCTCATGAGCCCGCGGGCGACCATGAGCATCTCGGAGGCGACCTCCTCGAACGACAAGGTGGTCCCGCCATCAACGATGGCGGGAGCGGATCCGAAACGCTCAGCCGACTCCAGAGCCATGGCCGGTATGGACTCGTAATTCAATCCTTCAACCCCTCTTGGCCGGGGCATCTACCTGACGCCGCGGACGACACGATGCTTCCATGTGTGGCAGAGCTAGGCCCAGCGGTGGGATCCACCGAGGAGACCGACCGGCGCCGTCATGGGCCGAGGCTATCACTGGCCTCTTGAGGAAGACATGCCGTCGACAGGCCGTCGATGCGAGTATTGGGCCAGCCGAAGCGGAGGGGTGGAGAGCCGATGAACAGACAGTCCGAGCATCGAGCCGAGGTGTCCGGTGCGGCCGGGTTCCCTGAGGAATGCCAGCTGGCCATTACGATCACGGCACCCGATCGCCCTGACCCCGACGGGTCGCCGATCGTGTGCTTCGCCTTTCCAGGTGGCGGCTACGGCCGCCACTACTACACCTTCGACATGCCTGATGGCGAGGGGGGAGGCCAAGCCGGTTGGCATGCCTCCCGGGGCTGGATCTTCGTGGCCATCGACCACCCAGGTGTCGGCGACTCGTCCCAACCGGACCCCAACAGCCTGACCTTCGAGAATGTGGCTGCTGCCGACGCCACCGCCGTGCGCTTCGTCCTCGACGGCCTCGGAGAGGGTTCGCTCGTCGAGGGATACCCGCCACTTCGCCGGCCGATCGCTCTGGGCATGGGCCAATCGATGGGCGGCTGCTTCCTCGTCGTGACCCAGGCTCAGCACACACCCTTCGCCGGTATTGCCGTCCTCGGCTACAGCGGAATCCACACCGTCGTTCCCTCCCGCCCGGGAGTTCCCAACGTGCCGATGCCGTGGATCCCCCGCAGTTCCACCATGGCCGCCCCCATCGTCCTCAACTCCCAGGACCTCGTCGGTGCCGGTGTGGTCGCCGGGGCTGATGACCTGGCCGAAGCGGCTCGAAGTGCAGAACATCCCTGGCAGTGGGCCTTCCACTATGACGACGAGCCGGCCGACATCGTCCAAGCCGACATGGCGGCCAACGCCGGGATCGGTCCGACGCCGGTCTGGCACTCGCCGACGATCCCGCCCTGCGCTGCACAGATGGTCAGCCCGGGAGCAGTTGCCTCCGAAGCGGCGTCGATCCGCGTACCGGTCTTCGTCGGCGTCGGCGAACGCGACGTCGTACCCGATCCCCACGCCGAGCCGAGGGCATTCTTCTCATCACCGGACATCACCCTGGTGATCACGGAGCGCATGGCCCACATGCACAATTTCGCCCACACCCGGGAGAAGCTGTGGTCGCGTCTGCATCTCTGGGGAGAAGGCATCGCAGCTGCGACGCACTCCTCTGACGACTCCGTCAAGTAGGTTGCCAGAGATGCTCTTCGGCGTTTCCTCCATGAACAACCCCGATGATCCCCCGCCGGGCGAGTTGGCCGTCGCCATCGCCGAGCGGGGATACGAGTCCCTCTGGATCGGCGAACACCCCCATATCCCCTCATCGCGCCTCACCCCCTACCCCGCTGGCGGGGAAATGCCCGATGCCTACCGCTCGATGATGGATCCCTTCCTCTCGCTGCTGGCCGCCGCCCTGGCAGCCCCGAGCCTGGTCGTCGGGACCGGTGTCGCCCTGCCTCTCGAGCACGACCTGTTCGACCTTGCCAAAACGGTCGCCACGCTCGACCGCCTCACCGGGGGCCGTTTCCAGTTCGGCGTCGGGGCCGGATGGAACGTGGAGGAGCTGGCCAACCACCGGCCGATCAGCTGGGCCTCCCGTTACCGGGCCCTGGCCGAGTGCGTGGCGGCGCTGCGATCCCTCTGGTGCGACGAGGAGTCGGAGTTCCACGGCGAATTCTTCGATTTCGAGCAGGTGTGGAGCTTCCCGAAGCCCCTCCAGCAGCCCCATCCTCCGATCCTGTGCGGGATGGGGGGGCGGTTGGGGACCCGAGAGGCGGTCGCCTGGGCCGACGTCTGGATGCCCATGGACGTGGCCCTCGGAAACGTACCCCGGCGAGTGACCAAGTTCCGGGAGGCGGCCGATCAGGCGGGTCGCGACCCGGCCTCGATCTCCCTCACGATGGTGGCGTTCGGCGATCCCGATCGGGCCACCCTCGAGTCCTACCGCGATCTGGGAGTGGAACGGGTCGTTCTCGGCGCCAACCGGACGGGGTGGAGCGACCCCGGCTCCCTCCTCCCTTGGCTCGACGGGTACGCCGAAATCATCGCCGACCTCGGATGAGCGGATCCGTGGTGACAGACAGGAATCCATCAAGGGGGTTCGAGGTATGACACAAGTTCGCCAACCGGTGGGTCCCCGGATCCTGCCTCAACTGACCGAGACCAACCAGGCCTTCTGGACCGGGGGCGCCGGCGGACAGCTGATGGTGTCGCGATGCGACAACTGCGAGCGGTGGGCCCTCCCTCCCGTCCACGAATGTCCCAGCTGTGGGGGTGGCTCCACACCACAACCCGTGAGCGGGCGAGCGCGCGTCTACACCTGGACCGTCAACTACCAGAAGTTCCATCCCGACGTGGATCCTCCGAACCTGATCGCCATCGTGGTGCTTGAGGAGCAGGATGATCTGAGAGTGGCGACCAACCTCGTCGACATCGAGCCCGACGACGTGCGAGCCGACCTGCCCGTAAGGGTCGAATTCGAAGATCACGGGGAAATCTTCTATCCCGTCTTCGTCCCTGAAGAGGCGTTGTGATGCCCACCTCGGAGAAGGACGCCATCATCTCGGGGCTGGGGATCTCCCGGATCGGTCGCCGGACCGGCATTCCCGCCCTCGAGCTGACCATCGAGAGTTGCCAGCAGGCGGTGGCCGACGCCGGGCTCACGATGGACCAGCTCGACGGGCTGACATCCCTCGGCGACACCCCGCCGGCGCAAGCCCGGCAGGCGCTCGGGATCGACGCCCGGTACCACGGCGGCGGGTTCGACACCGGCGGGCTCCTGTCCCCGGTGATGTCGGCCTTCATGGCCGTGGCTTCCGGGCGGGCCCGCCACGTACTGGTGTACCGGACCGTCCAGATGATGGGCGGCGAGTACGTACCCGACGACGGCGAAGGGGAACCTGGCGAGGGCATGGATTCCCTCAAACGGGTGATGGTTGACATCGACGAGATGCTGGCCGCCAACGCCTTCTCGGCTGTCAACTGGCTGGCCATGCACTGCCGAAGGCACATGGCCATGTACGGCACCACCAAGGAGCAGCTCGGGTGGCTGGCGGTGTCGTCAAGGACCAAGGCCGCCCTCAACCCCCTGGCGGTCTACCGGGACCCGATCACCCTCGACGACTACCTCGGGGCCCGCCCCATCTCCACCCCCTTCGGCTTACTCGACTGCGATGTGCCCGTGGACGGCTCGATTGCCGTCGTGGTCTCCCACGCCGACTACGCCAACGACGGCCCGAACCCGCCCGTACGGGTGGAGGCCATCGGGGGAACCCCCGGCCTCGGGGGCTGGTTCCACCGACCCGACTACCCCAAGATGGCGTCGATCGACGCCGCCAACGAGATGTGGAGTCGCACCGATCTCCGTCCGGCCGACATCGACGTGGCCGAGCTCTACGACGGTTTCACGTTCCTGACGCTGGCCTGGCTGGAGGCTCTCGGCATCTGCGGCGAGGGCGAGGGGGGCGCCTTCTTGGAGGGGGGATCGCGGATCGCTCTCGACGGTCAGCTCCCGCTCAACACCTACGGGGGCCAGCTCTCAGCCGGCCGCATGCATGGGTACTGGGTCCTGCACGAGGCCTGCCTGCAGTTGCGGGGGCAAGCCGGCGGGCGGCAGGTCGGTGGCAGGCCCGAGGTAGCGGTGGTGTCGGTTGGTGGTGGACCCATAGCCGGTTGCGTGCTGCTAACCCGTTGAGGACTGGTAAGCTTGACGCAAGTGTCAAGTACAGGTTGGAGAGGTCCCATGACGTCATTGGAGTTGGAGCAGAAGCCGGCGCAGGTCGACTACCCCATCTACGACGCCGACGAGCACTACTACGAAGCGGAAGACGCCCTGACCCGGCACCTGCCGAGGTCGCATCGGGGTCTGGTGCGGTGGGCCGACATCGAGGGGCGCCGAACCCTGGTGATCAATGGTCAGCTCGTGACGGTGGTGCCCAACCCGACCTACGACCCGGTCGGTGTCCCCGGTTCCCTCGAGAAGTACTTCCGCTCGGACAACCACCAGGGCACGCCCATCCGCGACATCATCAAGATGCATCCGATCCAGCCCCCTTACCGCGTGCGAGAGGAACGGATCGCCACCATGGACGCCCAAGGCGTCCAGCTGGCCTGGCTGCTCCCCAGTCTCGGCCTGGGCATTGAGCAGATGCTCCTCGATGACGAGGATGCCCTCTACGCCGTCTTCCGGGCCTACAACGAGTGGCTCGACGACGACTGGGGCTATGACCGCGACGGGCGCATCCAGACAGGCCCCATGATCTCGCTGATCAACCCGGCCGAAGCCGAGAAGGACATGCAACGGGCCATCGAGCGGGGCGCTCGATTCGTGACGATGCGACCCGCTCCGGTCGACGTCCCGGGCAAGCCGCGCTCACCTGGGGACCCCCGCCACGACCGGGTGTGGGCCATGGCCGCCGAAGCCGGCGTGGTGATTGCGATCCACGCTGCGGACTCGGGATACAGCAAGTACCTGGTGTCGTGGGGCGAGAGCGCCCGCTACACCGGCCTCAAGTCAACCGCCCTCACAGAGGTCCTCTCGGTGCACATCGAGCGGCCCATCTTCGACATGATGGCCGCCTTCATCTGCCACGGCGTGTTCGACCGGCACCCCGGTCTCAGGCTTGCCAGCCTCGAGCTGGGAGCCGGATGGGTTCCCGACCTGCTCCGTCGCCTCAGGGTGGCCTACGGCAAGTCCCCCCAACTGTTCGGGTCCGACCCCGTCGAGTCGTTCCACGACCACGTATGGGTGGCCCCCTTCTACGAGGACGACCTGCGTCTGGTGCGTGACTCGGTCGGGGCGGACCGGATGCTGCTCGGCTCGGACTGGCCCCACCCCGAAGGATTGTCAGAGCCCCGGGCCTGGCTGGGCGACTTTGCGGTGCTCACACCCGAGGAGCAGAAGCTGGCCCTCCACGACAACCTGAAGGCCCTCTCCGGCCGCTGAACCGTGCCTCGGGGGGCTGCCTACGGCAGCCCCCTTACGGTCACTTGGTGAACTTCTCGATGGTTGCCCGCAACTCGTCGGTCCCGAAGGATTCGGACTCGGCAGCCAGGGCAAACGGGGCCACCATGTTGATGGCGGCCTGCATGTGCAGGTTGAGAGCCCGCTTGGTCTCCTGCAGAGCCTGGGGCGGCTGAGCGGCCAGCCGCTCAGCCAGGGCCACCGCCTGATCGACCAGTTCGGCGTCGGGCACGACCTTGTTGGCCAGGCCGAGCGCCACCGCCTCAGCGGCTGAGATCCGGTCTCCCGTGAAGAGGAGCTCCTTGGCCTTGAGCAGGCTCATCATCAGCGGCCAGGCCACTGCGCCACCGTCCCCGCAGACCAGCCCGATGCTGACATGAGGATCGGCGATGTAGGCCGACTCGGCGATGTACACGATGTCACAGCTGACGGCGACGCTGCAGCCGAGACCGACGGCCGGGCCATTGACCGCAGCCACGATGGGCTTGGGGAACTCGGCCATGGCGTCCATCAGCCGCTTGGCTCCCCGGAGCGATATCCGGCGATGCTCGGGGTCCTCGTAGGAGCGGATGAAGTCCGGTATGTCACCGCCGGCGCTGAAGGCTCTGCCCGCCCCGGTCAGTACGACCGATCGGACGCTACGGTCGGCGGCCAGATCAAGCCAAATCTCCTGCATGGCGGCGTGAATGTCGTCCAAGAAGCAGTTCCGCTTCTCGGGATTGTTGAGGGTCAACTTGACGACCGGTCCGGTCTGCTCGACGAGCAGGTGGGGCGTAGGTGTGTAGGGCATGGGACTCCTTCTGACAATTGCGTCAACTTTAGCCTGCGCAGCCGGTCAGAGCGGTCTACAATCGAATCCGTGACCGGGCAAGGGGGACCAAGCGGGGCGGGACCGGCCGCCCGATTCCTGCACGTGTGCTACTGCTGCACCAAGGTTGAGCTCCCCTCGGTGGTCGATCTCATGACCGCCCACTTCGGCTTCCGGCACACGATGTCCACCCCGGAGGAAGCGACCGACGGGAGTGTCCTCGGCCTCCCCGGCAAGATGACCAACGCCACCGCCTTCGTCTATGACCACCGTGGGCCCAGGACCAGCCCGGCCATCGAGGTGCAGGCCTGGATCGACCCGCCGCTCGAGGGGAGCCCGAGCAATGATCCGACTGATACGGGCATCCAGGCCCTCGGTATCGCAGTAGCTGACCTCGACGCCGCAATCACGCACCTCGAGTCGGCTGGCTGCACGGTCGTCGGGCGAGCCCGCTCCCCCTTCGACGAGATCTGGGCCACGGTGCGAGACACCACCGGTGTGACGGTCGACCTGATCGAACGGCCGGGCGCCGAACCGGCACAGCTGGCCCACATCCGGGTCGGCAGCCGGGACCGCGAGCGATCGCTTGGCTGGTACGGCGGCCTCGGATTCGAGGAGGTGGACCGGGCCGAAGTGACCGATGGGACGTTCCTCGGCATCGAGGGCGGAGCGGATGCATCGGTCGTGCGCCTCCGGCTGGAGGAGGAGCCCTTCGAGGTCGTCCTCTTCGAGTGGAGGGCGCCTGAGCCGACCCGCCTTCGCCATCCCGAGCAGGCAAACTCGGCCGGCCTCTTCCGCGCCGCCCTGCGGGTGGAGGACACCCGTGCTGCCCATGGCGACCTGGTCTCCGCCGGTTATGAGTTCGACCGGGATCCCATGCTGGTCGAGCTGCACGGTACCCCGGTCCCCGATATGTGGATCTGCTTCCTGAGCGATCCCGACGGCGTTCCCTATGAACTCGTGCAGCGACCCCGGTCGGCCTTCCGACCGTAGGTCCGCGCTTTGACACTGTGGTCAGATCGGCAGCTATCTTGACATCGGGGGCGTCGAAGAGGAGGGGGAGGTAGCGGAATGAACCTGACCTATTCGCCCGATGCCGAGAAGTTCCGCGACGAGGTCCGGGAGTTCCTGCGCCAGAACCTCCCCGAGGATTGGCGGGGATTCGGAGCGCTCGACAACGAGGCGGCGGAGGCCTTCAGCCGCGAGTGGAGGCGGACCCTCTACGAGCACGGGCTCCTGGGGCTGAGCTGGCCGGTCGCCTACGGCGGTGGAGGTCGTTCGAAGGTCGATCAGATCGTGCTGGCCGAGGAGCTGGCCCGGGCCCAGGTGCCCTCCGGGCGGGTGACCGACACCACCACCGTGAAGATGATGGGCAACACCCTCGTCCGCTGGGGCACCGAGGAGCAGAAACAACGCTTCATTCCCCGCATCCTCTCCGGAGAAGACGTCTGGGTTCAGGGATTTTCCGAGCCCGACTCCGGGTCCGACCTGGCCAGCGCCGGGCTGCGGGCCCGGCTGGAAGGCGATGAATGGGTGATCTCGGGGCAGAAGATCTGGACCTCCCGGGCCCACGAAGGGGACTGGATCTTCCTCCTGGCCCGCACGGATCCCGACCGCCCCAAGCACCGCGGGCTGTCGTTCCTGCTGTGCCCGATGGACCAGCCCGGAGTCGAGGTCCGGCCCATCCGCGTCCTGTCCGGACAGACCGAGTTCGCCGAGGTGTACTTCACCGACGCCCGCACACCGGCGGAGAACATCATCGGCGAGGTTCATGGGGGTTGGGCCGTGGCCACCAGCCTGCTCTCCTTCGAGAGGGGGGAGGAGGCAGCCACCAACCCGATCTACTTCAAGGCCGAGCTCGACCGCCTGATCGACCTGGCCCGCCAACAGGGCCGCGACTGCGATCCGGTGATCCGGGACCGTCTGGCCTGGTGTTTCACCCGAGTCGAGGTCATGCGGTTCCTCGGGTACCGGATCCTCACCGACTACCTCCGGTCGGGAAATCTGGGACCGGCGGCGTCGATATCGAAGCTCTACTGGAGCGAGTACCACCAGGTCGCCTCAGACCTGGCCCTGAACCTCCTCGGAGCAGCCGCCATGATCCGGGAAGGCCGGCGCCCGTTCAAGCATTTCCGGACCGACGAGCCGGGCGCCCCCAACACAACCAACTCCTGGCTGGACGTGGCCCTGCTCAACGCCCGGTCCGGGACCGTGTACGCCGGCACGTCGCAGATCCAGCGCAACATCATCGGCGAGTCCATCCTCGGACTCCCAAAGGAGCCGCCCGTCGCGGCTGCCCCCAGATAGGAGCAGGAAGCCATGCAGTTCATCTACCAGTACCCCGACACCCACGGCACCGAAGTCGACATGCTGGACGCCGGTCCGGTCGATCAGGTCGCCAAAGCCGTCGAGGCGGCCGGCTTCGGAGGCTTCGCCTTCACTGAACATCCAGCCCCCGGAGCCCGCTGGCTGAGCGCCGGCGGCCACCAGACGCTCGACCCGTTCGTGGCCCTCGGTTTCGCGGCGGCCGCCACCGAGCGCATCCGTCTCCTCACCTACCTGTGCGTGCTCCCCTACCGCAATCCGATGCTCACCGCCAAAGCCGCCGCCACGGTGGACAAGCTCTCCGGCGGGCGCTTCATCCTCGGGGTGGGGACCGGCTACCTCAAAGGTGAGTTCTCGGCTCTCGGCGTCGACCTGGAGGAACGCAACATTCTCTTCGACGAGGCCCTCGACGTCCTCCCGCTCCACTGGTCGGGTGAGCCATTCAGCTACACGGGCCGCCACTTCTCGGCCAAAGAGGCCATCGGCCGGCCCCGACCGGTACAGCAGCCGATCCCCATCTGGATCGGCGGCAACTCGAGGCTCACCCGCCGGCGGGTGGCCGAGCGGGCTCAGGGGTGGATGCCCCTCGTGCTTCCCCCTGCCATGATCCCCACCGTGCGCACCTCCGCCCTCGGCGACATGACCGAGGTCGCCACCTGGATCGCCGAGATGCGCGAGGCGGCCGGGGGGCGGACCCTCGACGTCACCTTCCCCTACATGGACGACGACCTCCGGGCCGACCCGGGCAAGGACGTCAACCGTCACCGCGAGGCCTTCGCTCAGCTGGCCGATATCGGGGTCACGTGGGTCATGGTGCCGGGCGCCACCGAGACCGAGTCTGACACGATGGCGTTCCTCGACAGCTTCGGCAGCCACTACCTGCAGGAGACGTGATGGAATCCGACACCGAGGATCTGCTGCGCACCAGCCTCACTCACCTCCTCTCCACCGACCACACCACCCGCCTCGGTCCCCGACTGGCCGAGTTGGGCTGGGACGAGGTCGTGGCCGACGACGCGGCCGGAGCCGTCCGACTCCTCTTCGAGGCCCGGGCCACGACGCTCTCACCGGTTGACGCCCTGACTCCGGTGCTCTCTCGGCTCATCGCCACCCAGACCGGGGTCGCAGAAGCGGCTTCAGCCGCCATCGCCCTACCTTTGTCCCTGAACCCCTCCCAGCTCACCTCCTCCTCGAACGGCACTACAGCCGAGGTCGACGGCGTCTGCCCGAGCCCGCCCGCCGGCGGACCGCTCCTGGTCCCCGCTCTCGGCCCAGATGGCCCGACCCTGCTGCTCCTGAGTCCCGGCGCCGTGAACGGTCTCGACGTTACCCCTCTCGCCGGCATGGACCCCTCCGTTGGGGATCGGATCAAAGGGACTGCGGCGGGTAGCCAGGACCTCGGATCGCCGGCGTGGGACGAGGCAGTGACGACCGGCCGCTGGGCCGTGGCCACCGAGCTGGTGACCCTCGCCCTCTCCGTCCTCGACGACGCCGTGCAGTACGCCGGCGCCCGACACCAGTACGGGCGGCCCATTGGCACCTTCCAGGCCCTCCAGCAGCGCCTGGCCGCCGCCCACGCCTCAGCCGTCGGCGCCGCCCACGTGGTGCGCGAAGCCTCGGAATCGGGCCGCTCCTGGGACGCCCTCGTGGCCAAAGCGCTGGCCGGTCGAGCCGCCGAATCTGCTTGTACCCAGGCCCAGCAGTGCTTCGGCGCCATCGGCTTCACCTGGGAACACCACCTGCCCCACCGGATTCGCCGCATGTACCTGCTCGACCGTCTCTTCGGGGACTGGCGCAGCCTGGAAGCCGAGATCGGCACGACCCTGCTCCAGACCCGCGAGGTCCCACGGGTAGGAGCCCTCTAGCTCCTCCCGGCGGCTGGGCTCCCCACCGCCGGCTGGGGTCTGCGGCGCCGGCGTGCTCTCAGGACCGGGTTAACAGAGAGTTCGGGCTGCGCCCGTCCACCGTGACCCGCCGGTCGGCGAACTTTCAGCCCCCTTGTCCGGTGCCTGAAGCGTAGTTGACGAAGTCGTCAGATGACGAAGGCCGGGATCACATGGCCCTGTTGGGGTCCAAGCAAGCGTTGGCGGCCTTGGCCATGGAATCCTGGTGGAAGGTGGCCACCAGGCGGCCATCGCCGGTGAACACCGACCCACCGCCGTAGACCCGGCCATCCGAGGCCTGGGTGGCTTCGGTAACGATGAGCAGCCACTCCGACACGTCGAAGGCGTCGACGAAGTGGGCCGGCTTGCATCGAGTCGACCGATCGAGCATGGTCACGAGGTTACTGATCTGTCCCACCGCCGGGGGTGGTCACGGCTTGAGCCCCCACCCGCCCTCCTCACGCAACCAGCCGCTCGAAGCCCACGTTCCTCCGTCGACGGGCAGGTTGATCCCGGTCACGTAGGCCGCCATTTTGGAGCACAGCCAGACGACGGCGCCGGCGCACTCGTCGACCAGACCTTCTCGACCCAGTGGGATCGTCGCCGCCCAGCCCTCGTCCGAGTCCTCCCACGACGCCGGGTCCACCGGACCGGCGCGGTTGCCCCGCATGCCGGGCGTGATGGTGTGGTCGGGGGCGATGCAGTTGACCCGGATGCCGTGCTCGGCCAGCTCGAGGGCCATGGTGCGGGTGAAGTTGGCCATGCCCGCCTTGCAAGCGGCGTACACGGCGTACAGCGGAGCGGCCCGGCTGGCCTCGATGCTGGCCACATTGACGATGGATCCGCCGCGCCCTCCTGCGATCATGTGGCGGGCCGCTTCCTGGGTGGCGATCAGGGTGCTCACCAGGTTGATGTCGATGTGGCGGCGGATGCTCGTCTCGGGCTGCGTCACGAACGATCCGGCTCTCACCCCCCCGGCGTTGTTGACGAGAATGTCAATCCGACCGAATCGCTCCACCACCGTGGACAGACTCGAGCGCAGGCCGTCGGAGTCGATGACGTCGCACACCAGGCCAAGGCCGTCCTGGCCGAGATTCCGAATGGCCTCTTCGGTTGCTTCACAACGTTCGGGGAAGATGTCGAGCACGGCCACCTTCGCGCCGAAGCGGGCCAGGCCCAGGGCTACACCCTGTCCTATCCCGCCTCCCCCCCCGGTGACGACCGCGACCTGGCCGGTGAGCAGGATGTCCGACGGGTCGAGCCGGGTCCGGCCAACGTCGCGAGCGGCAGCATTGAGTTCGGCGAAGTCCACGGGACTACCGTAATTCCCCTGACGAACCCGAGGCGGGGTCGGTCGGCGCGGTATATCCGGGGGTGCCAGTCCGCTCCTGGACCAAGCGGGTGCGGTTGACCTTGCCGGCCGAGGTGCGAGGGATCTGATCGATCAGCTCGAACGCCTTCGGAGCTTTAGGGCCGGAAAGGCGGGACCGGGCGAACTCTCGCAACTCGGCTTCGGTAGGGGGATTCGCCGGGTCCCTCGCCTGGATGATGGCGTGAACCCGGTGACCCCACTCGGGATCGGGTAGACCGACCACGACCACGTCAGCGACCTCCGGGTGCTCTGACAAGGCGACTTCCACCTCTGCCGGAAAGACGTTCACCCCGCCGGTGATGATCATGTCCTGGCGCCGGTCGGCGATGTACAGGTACCCGTCAGCATCGACGGAGCCCATGTCGCCGAACGTTCGGTACCCGCCGAGGATGGGCTCGGGAGTGGGGATGCCGATGTACTCGAAGGGGACGTCGTCATGGAACAGGCGCATCCATATCTCGCCCACCTCTCCGACGGGAACCTCCCTATGGCTGGAGTCGAGAATGCGGATCTCACAGTCGACCGGCCGCCCGACCGTGCCGGGACGCTCCAGCCACTCCCGGCCGGTGCACATGGTCGCCCCCATCTGCTCGCTGCCTCCGTACACGAACCAGAAGCGTTCCGGCGGGATCAGGGCCAGCCAGGCGCGGGCCACCCACTCGGGCAGCGCGGCACCCCCGTAGATCACCCGTTGCAGGCTGGAGAGATCACGGGTCTCGACGCCCTCGAGACGGGCGATGCGCTGGAGCATGGTCGGCACGAGCACGGTCATGGTCACCTGATAGCGCTCGATCAGCTCGACCGCTCGAGCCGCCTCGAAGTGCTCGACCAACACGACGCGGTCACCGTTGAGCAGGATGGGGTAGCAGAACATGAACCCGTTGTTGTGATACAGCGGCGATGCGCACATGGTGACGGCGGACTCGCCGCCGATGATGAGCCGTGCTTCTTCCTCGATGACGAAGAAGCCGGGAGACGGCTTGACGATGATCTTCGGTGTGCCCGTCGAACCGGAGGTGGGCAGGAGCCGCGTGAAGGGGGGAGCCGCGTCTTGGTCGGGCAGCGAGGCGTCGGCCGTGTCCGACCCTGCGACGGCGGCGATATCAGCCCGACTCAGATCGGCGTTCGGACCGTCTGCCCACTCCCCGATAACCAGCCGGGCACCGGCCACGCCGAGCAGTCGGGTCCGCTCCCAGGCCGGCATGTCGGAACGGAGTGGGAGCACTGACACCCCGAGCTTCCACGCTCCGAAGGTGGCGGCTACGTGTTCCAGCGAGTTGGGCAGCCCGACGACCACGACGTCGCCGGCCGCTGCGCCCTGCCCGGCGAGCAGACGGGCCACCCGGTTGGCGCGCCGGTCGAGCTCCGCCCAGCTGAGATGCACTTCCTCCCCCACCGAGGGGGCGAACACGAGCGCCAGCTCGTCCTTGCGCTCCTCGGCCAGCATGGCCAGCCGGCGACCGAAGGTGATGCGATGAGGGTCGTCGGTGGTGTCGGTCATGGATCTCCTCTGGCAACTGCAGGCCGACGACCCAACGCCGGCGGCGACGATCTGGCCGGGCCATAGCGACCCCCTTCTGCTTCGTGTATAGCTAGCACAACCCGCACCATGGGGTCCGGCCCCTAATCTGCATCGATGCTCGCGGACATCGAACACACAGGAGCACAGACGCGGTGAGCACCCACCACGGTCGTGACCTCCATGCCGACTCCAGGGGGCACTTCATGTCCACGATGGGCTTCGAGTACCGCATGGAGGGCCCGCAGGCGACCGGACGGGTGGTTATCGGACCCTACCTTCAGGCGGGCCGCCGATGGCCGGGGGTAGCCGCCCTGCTCACTTTCGCCGACGTGCTCATCGGGCAACTGGCGTCGGCCCAGACCTACCCCCGCATCTCGGTCACCGCCGATCTTGGTGTGACGGTGTTCTCGCCCCTTCCCAGAGACGGCATCTATGAGATGACCGCGGAAATCCTCAAGACCGGTCGGACGATGACGGTCGGAGAGACTCGGTTCTACTCGACCGATGGGCGGTTGCTCGCCACGTCGGTCGGCACCTTCGTGGCCTCCCCGCGGCCGACCGACGAGGCGCCGAACGGTTTCCCCGACACCCTCACGGCCCGGACGACCACCGAGGCAACGGCGCCCTCGCTGACCCAGCAGGTCGGTATCGAGCTGATCGAACCTGGTCGAGCCGAGATCACCCTGAGGCCGGACCTCTTCAATGCCACGGAGAGCCTCCAGGGTGGCCTGGTCGCGCTGCTCGGTGAGGTCGCCGCCGCCTCCGCAGCGACAGCCCACACCGGCCACGCCTCCGTGGTCAGCGGCCTGCAAGTCCATTACCTGGCCGCCGCCAGGGTCGGCCCCTTCTACACGTCCACCGAAGTCGAGGACACAGAACAGGCATCGCGGGTACGGGTCGAGGTCCGCGACCCGGGCCGAGATGACCGGCTGGTTTCACTCATACTCGCCGACACCCGCCCAGAACCGGCCTGAGATCAGGGCGAGGGGCCGCCTCAGGACCCAACCTCCCCGACGATTGAGACCGGCTTAGAAGACGGCGCCGGAAATCTTCGCTTCCAGGATGGAGTCGCGATCCATACCGATGCCCTCCAGGACCTCGTCGGTGTCAGCGGCGAAGGTGGGGGCGGGACGCAGCTCGATGGCCGTCCGGTCGAACTGCACCGGAGACGACACGAGCGGAAGGCTGCGCCCCGCGCCGTAGTCGACCTTCTGCACGAAGCCGTTGGTCAACGCCTGAGGGTCCTCGAGCAGATCGCCCATACGGTTCACCACGTCCCACTGGCCTTTCTGGGTGGCCAGGACGGCCCGCCATTCCGTCAGGGGCCGGGTGGCGAAGGTCTTCTCGAGTTCGGCCACGATCTCCTCGCTCTTCGACGCGCGAGCCTCGGCGCTGTCGAAGCGGTCGTCGGTGAGAAGGTCCTCCCGACCGATGGCCCGGAACAACCCCTCGTAATAGGCCTCGAACTGCAGCATGCACAGGGCGATCCAACGATCGTCGGACGTCCGATAGTTGTTGACCAGCGGGTTGAAGATGCGCCCCTTGGGCGAGAGCGCATCAGGGCCGGCGACTGCCGAGCCGACGATGCCCATCTGCATGCACCACATCGCCGTTCCGAGAAGGGAGCCGTCGACGACCGCCCCTTCACCGGTCCGACCCTTCCGCACGAGCGCAGCGGCAATCCCCCCGGCCAGCGCCATCCCGCTCAACGAGTCGCCGAAAGCACCCGCCGGCATGGGTACCGGCCGGTGGTAGTCGGCGGGAGTGACCGACGCCGAGACACTTCCCCGGGACCAGAAGCTGATCGAGTCGTAGCCACCCTTGTCGGATTCGTCTCCCCGGGCGCCCTGGCCGCTACCGCAGGCGTAGATGATGGACGGATTACGGGCCTGGACGGCCTCGATGTCGATGCCGAGTTTGCGGCGCGTCGGTGCGAGATACGACGTGAGGAACACGTCGGCTGTCTCGGCCAGGCGCATCACGATCTCCGTTGCTTCCGGCTGGGTCAGGTCGAGGGATAGGGCCTTCTTGCCCCGGTTCCAGATCTCCCAGGGAAACACGAGGCCTTCGGACGGACCGACGCCGGCGTTGACCAAGCCCCTGATCGGGTCGCCCGACGGAGGCTCGATCTTGACCACCTCGGCACCCCAGTCGGCCAGAACGGCTCCCGCCGACGGGACGAATGCCCATGCCGAGACCTCGACGACCTTGACGCCATCCAGAACGTTTCCCACGACCCACGCCTTCCTTCAGGTGGTCGGCGGCCACAGCGACGGACACCGACCAGCTTCAACTCTGTGCTGGGGCCCCGAAGGTACCAGCCCGGTGGGCAAAACTCGACTCTTCTGTCAACTACGAGCGGGTCCGAGCTATGGTCAGCGGTTGTGGATACAGACCTGACCGCCGATCAGGAGCTCCTATTGGAGACCTCGCTCCGATTCATCGAGTCTGCATACCCCCTGACGACCGTGCGTGCAGACGCAGGAAGCGGCGCCGGGGCGGGAAGCTCGTACCTACAGCAGGTCGCGGAGCTGGGCTGGTTCTCCCTCCTGGTACCGGAGGATCTGGGCGGAGGCAGTGTGTCAGACTCCGGCGTCGTCGACTGCGCGCTGGTCGCCACGGCGCGAGGGCAGTGGCTGCAGCCCGGGTCGTTCGTTGGCACCAACGTGGCGGCTCACGCTCTCGCCTCGGGTGGCTCCCCGGACCAGCAGGCCAAGATCCTGCCCCAGCTGATGTCGGGGGCGGAGACGGCCACCTGGGCCTACAGCGCCCCGGGGAGCGACGGTTCTGCCACCGCCGGCGTGACGGCCGTCCGCCGAGGCGGCGGATACGTGATCAGCGGGTCCAAGACGCTCGTGCAGGACGCGGACCAGGCCTCCTGGATACTCCTGAGCGCCGACACCGACAGCGGGCCCACGCAATTCCTCCTCCCGCAGGGAACCGATGGGGTGCACGCCGAGCCGATGGACAGCATGGACGTGACCCGGCGGTTCGGACGGATCACCTTCAGGGATGCCGAGGTGCCGGCGTGGGCCGTGGTGGGAGAGCCGGGAGGGGCGGTCGCCCTGATCGAGGGGGAGCTGGACGTGGCGTGTGTGCTCACGGCCGCCGAGTCGGTCGGAGCCATGGACCGCGACTTCCAGACCGCCCTGGACTACGCCAAGGATCGGACGGCCTTCGGCCGTCCGATCGGCTCCTTCCAGGCCATCAAGCACCTTCTGGCCGATACCAGCCTCCTGCTGGAGATGAGCAAGGCCATGGTCACAGCAGCGTCGCGAGCGGTGGGGAGTGGCGCAGCCGACGCTTCAGCAGTCGCGAGCATGGCCAAGGCCTTCGTCGGCGACAGCAGCATCGAACTGGCCCAGCACTGCTTCCAGGTGTTCGGGGGGATCGGCTTCACGTGGGAGCACGACCAGCACCTGTACATGCGAAGGCTGACCACCGACGCCGCCCTCTATGGCTCCCCGTCGTGGCACCGGGAACGCCTTTGCCGACTGGGTGGCCTGTAGGAAGCGTCCGCTTCGAAGCGCACGAGAACCGAGGAGCACGACCATGAGCGACACGCACACCCAATACGGCGACGAGGACGTCGAGAGCTTCCGGCTCCGGGCTCGGGAATGGCTCCGCGACAACTTCGAGCCGAGGCCGCCCGGGCGCAGCGGCAACGCCAACCTCCGGGGGGTCGAGCACACGACGGTGGAGAGCGTCCGCCCTGAGCGGGAGAAACAGCGACGGCTGTTCGAGGCGGGATTCGCCGGCATCACCTACCCCCGCGAGTACGGCGGCCAGGGACTGAGCCCCGACCACGAGCGAGCCTTCAACGAGGAAGCCGCTCCTTACCTGATGCCCGAGCTTGGTGTGGCCGGGGGGACCACCTTCAACGTCTGCGCCAAGACCATGCTGGCTCACGCCTCGTCCGCGTTCCTCGAACGCCACATCCCCAGAATCCTGGCCGGGGAGGAGCTGTGGGTCCAGTTCTTCTCCGAGCCCGAAGCCGGCTCCGATCTGGCCGGCGTGCGCACCCGGGCGACCCGGGACGGGGACCGATGGATGCTGAGCGGAGCCAAGATCTGGAGCAGTGGGGCCTACTATGCCGACTACGGGATGTGCCTGGCCCGCACCAACTGGGACGTGCCCAAGCACAAGGGCCTCACGTGGTTCGCCGTGGCGACGACCGCCCCTGGCGTCACCATCGAGCCCATCCGGGAGATCAACGGTGACGCCGAGTTCTGCCAGGAGTTCTTCGACGAGGTCGAACTATCCGACGACGACGTCATCGGGGAGGTGGACCACGGTTGGCGGGTGGCCCAGACCATGCTGGTCTTCGAACGCGGCGGTGGAGACGACACGGCCTTCGTTCCCGACGTGGCCGGTGACGACATCGCCCCGGACCTGGTGGCCCTGGCCCGTCGGGTCGGGCGGGACAAGGATCCGGAGGTCAGGCAGCTCATCGCCCAGGCCCACATCTACGATTTCGCCGGCGTCCAGTTGGCCGAGCGGATCCGGATCCGATCACGCTCGGCCACAGGGATCGAAGCGGGGATTGCGGCATACGGCAAGCTGGCTTCGGGCATCTTCGGGGCGATCAGGGGCCAGCTCGGTATGCGTATCGCCGGGCCGGAGGGTCACCTGTGGGAGTCCGGCGATGTCGAGGGCATGACCGCCGCCATCGGCTATCTCAATGCCCGCCAGTTCGCCATCGCCGGCGGCACCAACGAGATGCAACGCAACGGCATCGGCGAACGGGTTCTGGGCTTACCGAGGGAACCATCGTTTGACTCGACGAGACCCTTCAACGAGGTGATCCGGGCCGCCCGCAACTGGGACGGGAAGGTCGGCTGAGCCTGGCTCGGATCACCGAGGACGGCGTGGTCAGGCGACCGTTGTCTCCCCGGCGAGAGACGCGGCGCGGGCGGCCCGCCGCCGGAGGTCCGCTTTAACGATCTTGCCGGCGGCGTTCACGGGGAAGCCGTCCACGATCTCAACGTGGCGGGGAACCTTGTAGTTGGCCATCCGGGCCCGTGCGGTACCGATCACCTCGGCCGGGGTAACTGTCACACCGGGTCGGGGCACCACAAAAGCAGCCGGGACCTCACCGAGACGGTCGTCGGGCATGCCGACGACGACGACCTGGGCGATCCGGGTGTCGGATAGGAGGATGCTCTCCACCTCTTTCGGCGACACGTTGAATCCGCCCACGATCACGATGTCCTTGATCCGGTCGGTGATGGTGATGTTTCCCTTGGCGTCTATCGATCCGACGTCTCCGGTGTAGAGCCAGCCCTGCTCGTCCACGACTTCCGCCGTCGCCACCGGGTCCTCCCAGTACCCCGACATCACGTTGTAGCCGCGGACGGCGATCTCGCCAGATTCGCCCACCCCGAGCGTCTGGTGCTCCGACCCGACGATGCGCACCTCGATGTCGACCACGGGCGAACCCACCGTGTGGGCGATCGTCGCGGCGTCGTCACCCGGCCTCGTGACACTGACGATGGCGGTGGACTCGGTCAGTCCATAACCGGTGCCGACTTCGACATCGAGCACGCTCTGCATCCTCTCCACGAGGGTCACGGGGATGGAGGCGGCGGCGGTGAAGGCAAAGCGCAGGGAGCTGATGTCACCCAGCGGACCCTGGAAGTCGAGGATAGAGGTGAACATGGTCGGCGGACCGGCGACGACGGTGACCCGCTCCTTCTCGATCCGCCGGAGGACCTTCTCGACGTCGAAAACGGCGTGAGGTAACGCAGTCGCCCCCATGAGCATGCAGAGCAGCCAACCGGCCTTGTAGCCGAAGCAGTGGAAGAACGGGTTGGTGATCAGGTAGCGATCGTCGGCGCGCAGACCGAATCCCTCGTTGAAAGCCTCATAGGCTCTCAGGGTCTGGGCGTGGCCGAGGACAACACCCTTGGGATGTCCGGTTGTACCGGAGGTGAAGATGATGTCGGCCACCGGATGAGGTTCGACGTCGGGGGCTTCAGCGGGGACACCGGCGTGGAAGTCCTTCCAGGGGGTCACTCCTGGTGCAGCATCGGCCCCCGGCATGGACACTTTGAGAAGCGAGGCATACAACTCCGGGTCGGCCTGGCTCATCGCGTCGGTGTACGAGGTGCCGAGAAAGTCCGGTACCACGAAGAGGCCCCGCGCCCCGCTGCGCCGGAGCACGTAGGCGGCCTCTTCCCCCTTGAAGCGGGTGTTCACCGGAACCAGGATCCCGCCGGCGGCGTGGATCCCCACCGCCGCCACCACCCACGCGGTCGAGTTCGGCGCCCAGATCCCTACCCGGTCACCCCTGCCGATACCGGCCGCGTGGATGGCCCGAGCCGTGCGGGACACCTCGTCGTGCAGTTCGCCATAGGTGAGTGTCCACGACGAGTCGTCGATGGCTACGGCGGCGGGGACCTCCCGGCTTCGGGCGCGGATCACGGCCGCGGTATTGGCATACTCGAGGTCTGCTCTTGCTCGGTCCACGGCCTGACGCTAGTGGCTCCTCCTCCATCCCGAGCGAGTTCACGCAGTGAACCGGGCACCTGATAGGACTGGTTCCGTGCAACTAGCGATCTGTGTGAGAAACCTGCCCGCCAGAGACCTGGCCGACATCGGGCGCTTCGCGGAGGACCACGGTTATGCCTCGGTGTTCGTTCCCGACGGAGCCCGGGGCGGTCTGGTCGACGACCAGGGTCGGCTGACGGGCCGCGACGCCTTCGCAAGTCTGGCGGCTCTGTTCGCCGCGACGACGTCCGTGCAGGGCACCGTGGGTGTGGCGGCGGCTCCGATGCACCATCGGCTGGTGCTTCCCAATCTGGCATCCACGCTCAACGAGATGTCAGGTGGGCGGTTCTCCCTCGGCCTCGGGGTCTCCCATCCTGAGCAGACCGCCCGCTTCGGAGTGGCGTTTCCCGACCGGCAGATCGACTACATGCGCAACTGGATCCGCGACCTGAAGGCCTGCTCTGCCGATGGGATGTCCTACGGCGGCGGTTGGCCAGTCCTCATCGCCGCGCTGGGCCCCCGAATGGTGCAACTGGGGGCAGAGGAAGCCGACGGCCTCATCCTCAACTGGCTCACCCCCGAACACGCTGTGTCGTCCGTGTCGCGCGTGCGCCAGGCCGCCCTGGACAGGCCCGTCCGGGTCATGCTGTATCTGCGCCTGATGACGGCCTCGACGGCCCTCGATGACGCCAGGCGATATGACGGCATGGCCAACTACCACCGGAACTTCGTCACCCAGGGTGTCACGACCGTGGAGGAGATCGTCAGCCGCACCACCTTGCCACGTGACGATATCGGCGCGGCTCGCGAACGACTAGACCGGTACCGGGAGGCCGGACTGGACACCGCGTGCATCTACCCGCTCAGCTTCGACGCCGACAATCGACGCGCTCTCGAGAAGCTCGCCAGTTGAGCGAACGCCCAGCCCGATTCGACCGATCCGGAGGCCCGACCCTAACATTTGAGATGGCGTCAGTTCCTCAGGGTCTGGCTCCAGGGAACGCCCCGATCCACCGCCGGTTCACGGGGGAGGCCGAGCACCCGGTCCCCGATGATGTTGCGCTGGATCTGGTCGGTGCCACCGGCGATCGACGTGCCCGGGCTGCCGACGCAGAGCATGGCCAGACTGCTCGCCATGCGACGCATGGCTCCCGGCTCGTCGACGTAGCTGTCGTAGCCCTCCTCGAGGAGCACGCCTTCGGGTCCGGATACGGCGGCCGCCCACTCGGCGAAGCGACGGCCGACAACTGATACCGCCAGCTTGCCGAGGCTTCCCTCGGGCCCGGACGTGCCGGAGGCCCGCAATGCGGCAGCCCGCATCTGCAGGAGGCGAACGATCTCCATGTCCACCCAGTGGCGCATGAGCTCCGCCTTGATGGCCAGTGCGGCCGGGGAGGTCTGGTCCGGTCGCTGCTTCCAGGCGTCGACGGCGAGGGATATGGCCCCTTCTCCCCGGCGGGGAACCCGGGGCATGTTGTAGCGCTCGTAGACCAGGGTGTGCTGCGAGACGGACCACCCGTCGTTGACCTCACCCAGGCGGTCGGAATCGGGGATGCGCACATCGGTGAGGAACACCTCGTTGAACTCGGCCCCCCCGCTCATCTGGCGTAGCGGACGTACCTCGACCCCGGGCTGGCGCATGTTGAGGACGAACTGGGTGAGTCCGGCGTGCTTGGGCGCGTCCGGGTCGGTCCGGGCCAGTAGGATGGCGACATCCGCCCGGTGGGCGCCGGAGGTCCAGACCTTCTGGCCGTTGACCACCCACTCGTCGCCGTCCCTGACGGCTCGGGTGGCGAGGGACGCCAGGTCGGACCCGGATCCCGGCTCGCTGTAGAGCTGGCATCCCATCATCTCGGCGGTGAACAGGGGTCGCAGGCACCGCCGTCGCAGAGCCTCGGATCCGTAGGCCAGGATGCTGGCGGCCCCCTGGCCGGCGGCTATGGCGTTGGTGACCCGACCGCTGGGAGGAGCGCCGGCTTGTGAGAGCCTCTCGTCGACCATCGCCTGAAGGTCGCTCGGCACACCGAGCCCACCTTCTCCGGGGGGAAACCAGACATAGGCCAGTCCAGCGTCGAACTGGGCCCGCAGGAAGGTCACCGGATCGGTGTCACCGGGAGGGTGGTCCTCCAGGAGCTGGTCGACCACCTTCTCCACCAACGCCGAGTATCCATCGTCCACCCCTCGAACTTACCAACCCTGCAGTGAGGGGTCATCAATTACTTGACATTTCCGCCAACAACTCGGTGAACCCACCGTCCTCACTAGCGGCAGCCCGGTCTGGCTCCGTAATATCTCAGTCGGGGACCCTCGAGTCATCGAGCCCTCGCTCGATGGCACGAAACCGGACATGACTGGAGAGTCAACCATGACTGCGAAGTACATCACGTACGAGAAGCTGGATGAAGGCAGGATTGTCCGGATCACCC
The DNA here is from genome assembly GCA_028876385.1 of Acidobacteriota bacterium. Classification (GTDB taxonomy): domain Bacteria; phylum Actinomycetota; class Acidimicrobiia; order Acidimicrobiales; family Palsa-688; genus JAKCDU01. The sequence continues at coordinate 37,145 of JAGWSF010000109.1, forward strand.
TGAACCGGGTCCAGGCCCGCAACGCCCAGAACCGGGGTCTCCTCGTCGAACTGGGCGACGCCTTCCTCGAAGCCGAAGCCGACGACGAGGTCCGCGTCGTCGTCCTGGCCGGCGCCGGACCGATGTTCTCCTCCGGCCACGACCTGGGCTCCAAGGACTTCATCGCCGAACGCACCCCGGGCCCCGATTTCCACCCCTCCTACGGGATCCACGGCGGTACGAAGGCGGGAGCGGAGAACATGATGCTCCAGGAATGGCATTACTTCTTCCAGAACACCCTGAGGTGGCGCAACCTCCGCGAGATCACGATCGCCCAGGTCCACGGCAACGTGTACGCCGCCGGCCTGATGCTCATGTGGTGCTGTGACCTGATCGTGGCCGCCGAGGGTACAGTGTTCGCCGACGTCGTCGGTACCCGATTGGGCATGTGCGGGCTGGAGTACTTCGCCCACCCGTGGGAGTTCGGGCCCCGCAAAGCCAAGGAGCTGCTGCTCACGAGCGACTCCATCGACGTCGACGAGGCCCACTCCCTCGGGATGGTGTCCAAGGTCTTCCCTGCCGGGCAGCTGAGCGATCTGACGCTGGCGTTCGCCCAGCGCATATCGAGCCTGCCTTCCATGACGTCCCTGATGATCAAAGAGTCGGTCAACCAGTCCGTGGACAACATGGGCTTCTACAACGCCCTCCAGTCGTGCTTCACCCTCCATCAACTCAACCACTCGCACTGGGCCGAGATCCACGACGACAGATTCCCGGCCGGCCGACCCGAAGACGGCGTTCCCGACTGGCGTCAGGCGCCTCCCATCGTTCCCTCGGTCAAGAATCTGCCCCGCGCGGCCGAGGCGGGCTGAGCGATGGACGTCGAGCAGTTCCGGATCAAGGCCCGCAATTGGTTGGCCGAGCACGTCGAGGAGTTCTCCGACTTCGACCCAGCCGACCTGACCGCCGGCCGGGAGTTCCGCCGGGCCCTCTGGGACGCCGGCCTGCTCGGGATCACCCTCGACCGGGCCTATGGGGGAGCCGGGTTGACCGATGATCACCAGCGGGCCTTCGATGAGGAAGCCTCCAAGTACTCCTTGCCGCCCATGGGCGAAGCGGTCACCACGGGGATATGCGCCCCGACCCTCCTGGATTTCGGGACGGAGGAGCAGAAGAAGCGCCACATCCCCCGGATGGTCCGAGGGGATGAGGTCTGGACCCAGCTGCTCTCCGAGCCCGGCGCCGGCTCGGACCTGGCCGGACTGCAGACCCGAGCCGTCCGCGACGGCGATGAGTACGCCATCACCGGACAGAAGGTGTGGACGTCGGGAGCCATGGATTCGGACTTCGCCCTCTGCATGGCCCGTACCGATCCCGACCTGCCCAAGCACAAGGGCCTCTCGATGTTCATCGTCGACCTGAAGGCACCGGGTGTGGACATCCGGCCGCTGCGCCAGATGACCGGTGACGCCCACTTCAACGAGGTGTTCCTCGACGACGTCAAGGTTGCTGCCGATCAGATGGTCGGAGCCGAGAACGAGGGGTGGCGGGCCTTGACCGCCATGCTGACCCACGAGCGGCTGGCGTTGGGAGCGGGCACCGGGGCAGGCGGAAGCGGGTCAGGATGGACTCGGCCGGCCTCGGCCCGCTTCATTGATACCGCTCGCCGTCTCGGCTCATCCTCTGACGCCAACGTCCGCCAGGAACTGGTCAAGCTCTACATAGCCGAACGGATCCTGGCCTTCGTCGGCCAGAAGATGCGCGACGAGATCGCCGCGGGCATCCCGGTCGGGTCGAAGGGCTCGGTGGCCAAGCTGGCAACGGCGCTCATATCCCGGCAATCAGCGAGCGTCGGCATGGCCATCTCCGGGGCCGCGTCCCAGGCCTGGGACGCAGCTGATCCCGCCGGCGCAGTGCTGGCCACCGCCATGTGCTTCTCGCCCATGACGGCCATCGCCGGCGGCACCAGCGAGATCCAGCGCAACACCATCGGCGAGCGGGTCCTCGGGCTACCCAAGGAGCCCCAGACCGACCGGGACATTCCGTTCCGCGACATCCTGCAGAACCCGGTCAAGAAGTAAGCACTTCGCCGACACGCCGCCCGTGCGGAGAGCGTCTATCCGAGCCCAAGGCGCGTCCCGCGCGACCAGGCCCGTCGTGCCTCTTTGGGAGTAGCGTTTGCATATGCAGCAGGAGCGGTACCTCGATCCTCGACATGGCCCCCACAATCCCTCGCAGGGAACGCCGGCCCGCCGTCTCAACTCGGTGCGCCGGACGTCGACCGTGGACTCGATACGACCAAGTGGGCTGGACGCTGGTCTATCCCTCATCGGCTCGGCCCGGGACCTCGTGACCGACTCGAAGGGCCACGCTCAGGTGGCCGGGTCGGCTCAAATGGCGGTAACTCTGTGTTACGACGGCGGAGCGTATGTGACCGCAGTGAACACCGACCCACCGGTTGAAGGAGTGGATGCGCTGGTCGGCAAGGCCGCCACCACAGGATTCCGGGCCGTCATCGACTCTGATACGAGTGCGAAGCGCGGGACCCTGGAGTACCTGCTCCTCGATGAGATACCCGTATCCACACTCGTGTCAGGTTACGCCGTCCTGCATGCGACCTCACGTGGTGATCTAGACGAGATGGTGATCAGCCGCATGAGGCGACCCGGGCCGCCCCTCCACGGTCCGGATATGTGTGCCGGGTTCCAGATCGGGGGGGCCATCGAGACGAGCCTCGCCGCCGGCCGACACGCCGTGGTGACCGGTCCGGAAGCCACCGAGGTCGTCGACCCCACCGATCCGCTCGGTTGGCACGAGATCGGTCCCCTCCCCCACGAGGCCATGCGACGGTGGCGGCGTCATGATCTCTGGCGGGAGGGCGATCTCCTGCGGATCGACGTCTTCTTCCGCGACAGCCATCTGGCTCCCGATGGTCTCGAAACCGTTATCCATGAGTACCTCGTATCGGCCACGGTCGATGAGAAGAGCATGATCGTCGTGGACTGCGAGGCGGACGGCCGGGTGCTGCCCTTCATCGAGTGCCCTCAGGCGGTGGGGAGCGCCGGGCAGGTGGTCGGCATGTCGGTGTCGACGCTCCGGCCTCGGGTCAGAGCCGATCTTCAGGGCAAGACGACCTGTACCCATCTCAACGACACCTTGCGCGAGATCGAGGATGTCCTCGCTCTCGCACCCCTGCTCGCCTGAGTCAGGAATTCAGACCGGCCTGCTGCGGCCTCAGGGCGACAAAGCCTTGGCCAATAGGCCACCCCTACGAACGCAAACGCTATTCGCAAACCTTGTAGTAGCCCACCCCGGCGCGCGATGATGGTCAAGCGCTTGCTTCGAGGACAAGGAGACTTGGGTAATGACGAAGTTGTGGGCCAACTCGGGCGATTCACATCTAGTTGAACCTGACGACCTCTTCACAGAGAGCCTTCCGGCAGCGCTTGCCGCCCGGATGCCCCGGAGCGAGAAGTCAGACGATGGCCAGTTCGAAACGATCTTTGTCGACGGCCAGGAGTTTCGGAGGCGGATGCCCAAGGCCGGCATGCTGACCGACGAGGAAGGCCGCACCGTCTTCGAGCGGGCACCCGGAGCCAACGACAAGGCTCTCCGACTGGTCGACCTCGACGGCGAAGGCATCTGGGCCGAGCTCGTCTACCCGTCCATCGGCATCTGGACCTCTTCGATCCAGGACCCGGACCTCTTGGCGGCCGGAAGCGCTGCCATCAACGACTGGGCCATCGAGTACCAACGCTTCTCACCACGTTACGTGTGCACCGCCACGATCCCCCTGCTGACGCCAGAGAGTGCCGTCGCCGAGATCGAGCGGGCGGCCGGCCTCGGGTTCAAGGCGGCCTATTTCTCCGTCGCTCCGCCCAATGGCGTCGACGACTGGAACAGCGCAGTCTGGGAACCCGTATGGAGTGCGCTGTCCGAGACAGGTCTCGTCTGCAGCTACCACATCGGAACCGAACCGCATGATGCCTCGTCCTTCAACGGCGCCTATTTCCGAGGCCCCGGGGGCGCCATCCTCAACTACATGGAGACGACCTACGGTGGCCAGCGGGCCGTTTCGAAGATGATCGCCTCAGGGGTCTTCGACCGCCACCCGTCACTGAAGGTCATGGTCTCAGAGGGCGGCGCCACATGGGGACCCTTCGTGGCCGATCGCCTCGATGAGGCCTACCGGCAGCACAGTTCGATGGTGCGACCTCAGCTGCGGCGCCTGCCGAGCGAGTACCTCTATGAGAACGTCTACGCCTCCTTCCAGCACGACCGGTCAGCCGTGGCCGCCATGACGGCCATGGGATGGCAGAACGTGTGCTGGGGAAGCGACTATCCCCACATCGAAGGGACATTCGGGCACACCCAGAAGACCCTGCACGAGCTGTTCGACGATGTTGCGCCGGACGCTCGGCGACGGATCATGGTCGGGGCGTTCGCCGAGCTGTTCCCACACGTACCCGAGGCGCCAGCCGACGAGGCATGAAACTCCCTTGAGCCCGACTACTGGCCCCCGAGGGCCCTCAAAGTGAAGGCGAGGACCGCATCTCGGGCCTGGGCACGGGTTTGCTTCTTCAGCGGTTTCGCGTTCAGGCCGGCTGCATCGAAAGCCAGGGTGGCGATCGAAGCGGCATCCGATTTGGGGTCGGCCAACGGAAAGGTTCCATCCTGCCGTCCCGCCTCGAGCACCGACACCAGCGACACCGTGAGGAGGTTTACCGTTCTGCGCCTCTCCAGGTCGACACCCTGAGCCTTCAGCGCTCCAGGGGACGTTAGGACCGCCACGCGATGGGCCCGGCGCTTCTCGTAGGTGAACCCTAGGATCTCGTCGATCCAGACTTCGAGGGCTACCCGAGGGTCAGGGGCGCTGCTAATGCGAGATTCGAGATGATCCCGGGCCTTTTCACCGTCCCGGCGGTAAAGGGCGCAGAGCAGGTCATCCTTCGAGGCGAAATGACGGTAGAACGACCGGGTCGATACCCCTGCTACGTCGAGCACATCAGCCACCGTCATATCCTGGAACTCGTTGCGCTCCATCACCTTCATGGCGGCGGCAAAGAGCAGTTCCAGCTCGTCGGAGTGCTTGTAGCGACGCGGGCGGCCTCCTGCAGCTACTGGGGTGGCGTCAGATCGATCCGGAGCGGACTTGAGCACGGCGCGCCAGGATAGCTGTGTGGGAAGGCCGGCCGACTGATCATCGGCCCACCCAATGATACGGCCATCTAGGTGAGGATGCCGGGCACCCTCACGAAATCACGCCTAGCCTAGGCGGGGGCGAAAGCGGGGCACGGTGAGCGTCTCACTGACCTTCTCGAAGGTCACCTCGACCCTGTCGCCGATCTGTACCCCATCCGGGTCACAATCGATGACGTTGACCAGCAGGCGGGCGCCAGCACCTTGGGTTCCGTCGAGCTCGACCACCGCAGAGACATAGGGGACAGCGGCCTGCAGGTAAGGCGCCAGTGGATGGCGAACGACGGTGAAGGAATAGATCGTCCCACCGCCGGGAAGGTCCACCCAGGTGAAGGCCGTTCCCTGGCACTGGAAGCACCGGGGAGGGGGCGGACTGATGAACGTGCCGCATCCGTCGCAGCGGTAGCCCAGAAGGCGACCGTCGGCGGCTGCGTCCCAGAATGGCTGGGTCACCTCATTGGCGTACGGGTCGTCGATGGGAGAGGGCCACACACCCTGCCGCACGTCGCTCATCATGCCCTCCTCAACAGTGTGCCTGACACCGGCAGGCCGGCTGGTCCTCCGGTGGTGAGGGCGATCTGGGCCCCCTCGACCTGATTGACTGCGGTGCCGCGCAGTTGTTCCACGGCCTCCCGAACATGGGTCATCCCGATGATGTAGGCCTCGGACAGGTTGCCGCCGTGGGTGTTCACGGGGATACGGCCGCTGGGCCAGCGAATGCTTCCTTCGGCAACGAACGGTCCGCTCTCTCCGATGCCACAGAATCCGTAGTCCTCGAGTTGCATGAGCACCATGGACGAGAAGTGGTCGTAGAGAAGCGCCACGTCGACATCGTCGGGGGTCACGCCGGCCATCTTGTAGAGACGCTTCGCCACGGGTCGGTGGCCCGACGAGGCAAAGTACCCGTCGGGCATCTGGAAGTAGTTGAACAGTCCCGGACCCCACCGTCCCATTCCGCCATGGGCCGAGGCCAGGATGTACACGGGGGGTTGCCGAAGGTCGCGGGCCCTCTCCGCCGATGTCGTGATGACTGCAACGGCGCCGTCACTCTCCATGGTGTAGTCGAAGAGGCAGAAGGGATCGTTTATCATCCGCGCATTGAAGTAGTCGTCGAGGGTCAGCGGATCCTTGCGCAGAGCCGTCGGGCGGCGGAGGGCGTTGTTGCGCTCGGTGATGGCCACCTCGGCGAAATGCTCCCGCTTGGTCCCGTACAGATGCATGTGGCGCTGGGTCAGGACTGCGAAGCTGTGGCCTGGTGAGGCCAGTCCACTGTTGGCCGTGAAAGCCATGGCCGGGTCCGGCCCCCCACCACCGTAGGGACTGGCGCTGGCTGCTGCCGCCACGTACTGCAGTCGACCGCCCACCTCCGAGCCACCCAGGCGCTTGGTCGCCTGTTGAAGGGTCATGAGTGAGACCACGACGTCCGCTTGGCCAGAGGTGATGGCAGCTGCGGCCAGTCCGAGTGATCCAGCGGCACCCCCCCCTCCTGAGGTGAGGGTGGCTGCGAAGCGTATTTCCGGTACCCCGAGCACCGCTCCCACCGTGGCTGGGTCGCACGAGTTGGAGTAGATCGCGAATCCGTCGAGATCGTTGACGGTCAGGCCGGCGTCTTCGAGGGCGGCGAGGATCGCTGTACAAGCCAGCGAGAGCTCCGTCTCGGGAACGGACCGCCCCCTGAGGTAGTAGGGGGTCGAACCGACGCCGACCACAGCTGTCTTGTCTTTGAGAGTCATCCATACCCCGTCGTCCGGCTACGCAAAGGTAGTCGAATGCAAGCACTGTTTCCAATCGTGATGAGGCTACCGGCCCTAGCCCGTCCACTGGGGCACCTCTCGGTGTCCGCATCCATCACACCATCCCCTGACGGGCGCGCACCGGCCGGATGGCACAGCAGTCGCAGTCGCAGGGGGACTGATTGCGAATTGGCTAGCTATCCGGCGGATCGTGACCGGAGCCTCGAGTAAAATCGCCTCCTGTGCGCGGCGCTGTGTACTACGGAGTCGACGACGTTCGCTTGGAGGACATCGAGGAGCCGATTCCCGGTCCTGGCCAGGTCAAGATCAAGGTGGCCTTCAACGGGCTGTGCGGAACCGACCTGCATGAGATATTCGACGCGCAGCGGGCCGTCCCCGCTTCGCCTCACCCCCTCACCGGGGTCCAGGCCCCCGTCGTCCTCGGTCACGAGATAGCCGGGACCGTGACCGGCGTCGGAGCGGGCGTGGAAGGGAGCATGGTGGGCAAGCTCGTGGCGGTCGAACCCATTCTCGGCTGCGGGTCCTGCGCCTGGTGCTCGAGCGGTCACGTGAACCTCTGCGACCGCCTGGCCTTTCACGGGCTCTCCACCGGGGGCGGCGGATTGGCAGAGTACACGGTGGTCCCGCAGTCCATGCTGCATGTCGCCCCGCCTGGACTCACCCCGCAGGAGGTGGCCGTGGCGGAGCCTCTGGCGGTGGCCTGGCATGCCGTCGAGCGCAGCGGTGTGGCGGGCGGGCAGACGGCGGCCGTCCTCGGGGCAGGAGCCATCGGCATCGGGATCTCCCTGGTGCTGCGCTCCCGCGGCATCAAGGCAGTGGTGGTGGAACCGTCCCCGTCCCGGCGGCGCCTGGTCGAAGGCCTGGGCGCTACGGTCCTCGATCCCTCCTCCGGAGACGCGGTTGACCGTCTCCTGGAACTGACCTCCGGGGCCGGTGTCGACGTGTGTTTCGAGACCTCGGCAGCGGTCGCCTCTTATGAGGTCGCCGTCTCCTCCACAGCCAAGCATGGCGTCGTGATGTTGCTGGCGTCCCCGCGCCTACCGCTGCCCCCCGTGCTCGGCAAAGCGCTGGCCCGGGAGCTCGAGATCCGCACGAGCTACGCCTACCACGGTGACTTCCCCGCTGTCCTCGACGCGCTGTCGCGAGCGCTGATCCCCCTGGACGGGTGGGTCACCACCGCGGGTCTCAGCTCGCTTCACCAGGTCCTGGCCGACATGCGGGCCGGCAGCCGGGCCAAAGTCCTCATCGACCCGTCGTACTGAGCGGTCGTCGCCCGGTCCGGCCCGGTCGGATATGGAGCGGACCTCCTTCGGCGGCCGGGCGTGCGACGACCAAGCGGGTACGGCTCCCTAACCCTGGTCCTGATTCTCCGACCGCCGGGCGGCGACATCGCCGGCTCGACCGACGAGCAGCATCATCCGCACGTGGGACTGGAGATGCTCGCGACCCGGAACTGCAATGAGGCACTCGTGACGACCCGGTCGCCGTGGCCTTCGTCGCTCAGGGTGACCCGGGTCCCGATCCGGCCCCCGGAGCCTGGGTACGAGTCGACGGTGGCGCGGAAAGGACCGACTTTGCCCCGGGCCACGAACATGCAGTGGTAGCTCTCGGCCTGCAATCGATCGGTCCCAGCCGCTGCGGCGGCGGCTTCCATGGCGGCCGTCTCGATCACAATGTGCTGAGGACCGAGATGCAGGGCGGCGTCGGGGGACGCCAACTCGAGGCTGAGCTCGGGGAGGCGCCATACCCCTGCGGAGTCTCGCCGGGCTCCGAACACCTCGTGCAAGGGCGGCAGATCGGGAGAGTCCTGTATGGCGATGGAAGGATTGTCGACCTTCTCGTAGTCGCCGGGAGTACCGCCGAGCGAGATACCCATGCCTTCGGAGACGGCGATCACCCGCGAGTGGTCGGCGTCGTCCACGATCAGGGTCCGGCTGAAGCCCATCTGCCGACCGAGCTTGACCACCTCGGGTATCGAATGCAGCTTGCGAACCCCGTGCCCGTCGTCGATGACCTGCATCGAAGCGATGACCGGATTCGGCACGGCCTCGTCGTCATTCATCCCGCCGGCCTCGGGCGCGAAGATGCACAGGGGGGCGACCATGACTCCACCGAGTGAGTTGCGCATGTCGTGGCGCAGAGCCATCACCTCAGCCCCGGGGTTGCTGTCGAGACCGGAGTTGACCCGTCCGAGGTACCGGTAACTGAGGAGGCTGGTCCACTTCTTCTCGAAGACCTTCCAATATTCCTCAGGTGGGACCGATCGAATATCTACTGGCGTCTCGGGCATCCCGGCCAGACTAGGGCTGCGGCGCGGCGAGGTCTAGAAGAACTGTCATGCCTGAGTCAGGCTCGCAGTTCGACCCGGCCGTGGGTATGGACCATGGCACCGGCTTGCTCGGTCTCGAAGGCGTAGGCCGGGCCCCCATCCGAGGATATCCCGGCCTTGTAGGCACGCACCTCGAGTTCTCGATTGGGGAAGGCCGGCGACGAGAACCGGACGGCCAACCGGTGCAGCCGGTCGGGGTCCCCTGCGGCCAGCAGGTCAACGAGCGGGCCGCAGGCCAGACCGAAGCTGCACATGCCCTGCAGGATCTTTCCCGGGTAGCCCTCGGACCGGGCGATCTCGTCGTCCATGGCGTGACCAACGTGATCTCCCGATGCGCCGGCGTAGCGGAACGTCTGGTCCCGGTCCACCCGGACCATTGCGCTCGCCATCGGCTCATGTCTCCCTTCTGGAGGGAACGTGTGGTCGGCCGTGTCCGGCCCGATTCCAGCGGCGATGGTGCCCCCTATATAGAAGTTGGACCAGAAATGCTCGGACAGGGCCGCTCCGTCTTGATCGGTGACCAGGATCCGTTCCACGACCACCACACCGGTCGACCGTTGACGGGCGGAAAAGGTGGACGCCGCCCAGCGAAGTCTCATCCCAGGACGAACCGGGCGCCAGAGGTACAGGTCGTGCTGGCCGTGCACAGACCCCGTGTGGCCGGCGACGGCTGACAGGGCGCCGCTCGTGGTCTGCGCCTCGGCCTGTGCGTCACCGACGAGGGCGGCGGTGTAGAGAGGGTGAACCGCCCGCCCGTCCAGATAGCGGGGGTTGGGGTCGTTGATCGCCAGGGCAAAGGCTACAGCGGCGTCCTCGTCCACTCTGCCCTCGTAGCTTCCGGTGGTGGAGAGACGGATCGATTCGGTCCGTAAGGTCACCGCTGCATCCTAAAAAAGTGGGCTCATCGTTGGCGAACCGGCCGGTGCGATCATCTGTCGGCCGGGTCAGTGGGCGGGCGGAGAGGCCGCCCGGTAGACACAGCCCACTTCTCGACCACGTCGTCGAACTCGCTCTGACGTATAGCGGTCTCCTTCGCCGGGAACTCGTAGGCATCAGGCGGCAGGTTGCCTTCCTCGATCAGCATCGTTGCCAGCTGACGGTGGAGGCGGGCGGCCGAAGCTACCCCCCAGCCGGTGGCGAGGCAGAAGCGGAGCCCGGGGAACAGTTCGGTGCCGTAGCCGGCGATGGGTATCGGTACTTCATGGGCGAGCACAGCCACCTGCTCGGCCGTGGCAAAGGTCGGGAGGAACACGTCGGCGCCGGCAGCTGCGTAGGCGACGCCACGCCGCACGGTCTCATCGAGCGAGCCTGTGCCGCCGCCACCGACGGAGTACAGCTCGTCGGTGCGGGCGATGATCACGAAGTCGGCGTCGGTGCGGGCGTCGACGGCCGTGCGGATACGTGCGGACATGTCCTCCACAGCAAGGAGAGGGCCGTCCCAGGAGGAGTGCTTCGGGGGGATCTCGTCCTCAATGTGCACTCCGGCTACCCCGGCTCGTTCGTACAGGCGGATACTGCGCCGTACGTCCGCCACCGACTCGCCGGCCTGGTCGGCGTCGACGATCACGGGTATGCCGACGGCCTCGGTCACCCGGGCGGCCTGATCGATCATCTCGGTCGAGGTGAAGACGCCGTGGTCGGGTATGGCGTGGTGCATCATGCCCGTGGCGTGGCCGCCCATGTAGGCGGCCCGGAATCCGACGTCCTCGACGATCCGGGCCGTCAGTGCGCTGTAGCAGTCGGCCACGATGAACGGCGGTCCGGCCAAGAGACTCCGCAATCTTGACGTAACTGTCATCCGCGTGTCCTCCTACACTGGCGCATGGGTCCCACCCTAGCCATGGCAGAATCGACAGCACCGTCAAATCGACCGTTTCGAGGAGGGACCTTGCAGCTCGATGAGATCTCGTACAGCGCCGGCGACGGGATCGGCGAAATCGTGCTCAACCGCCCCGATCAGCTGAACCCGATCTCGGGCCGGCCGGGTGGCACCCGGGACCAGATCCTGTGGGCCATGGCCGAAGCGGAACGAGACAGCGAGGTGGGGTGCGTCCTCATCCGGGGTGCCGGACGGGCCTTCTCGGCCGGCGGTGACCTGGCCGGGAACGCACCGAGGGAGACGGCCTTCGAACACAGCGAGTTCTTGGAACGGGCCGAAGCCTTCGCCAGCAGTATCCGACAGGCCGGCCTTCCCGTCGTCGCGGCCGTGCACGGCTACTGCCTGGGCGCCGCCCTGCAGCTGATCACCTCGTGCGACCTCGTACTGGCGGCCGACACCGCCCGCTTCGGGATCCCCGAGGGCCGGCTCGGACTGGTCGGGGTCGCACCCCTCATACCCGTAGTGGGCCGCCAGTGGGCCAAGTTCCTGGTCATGACCGGCGAGATGATCGATGCCGAACGGGCCCGCCAGATCGGCCTGGTACTGACCGTCGAGCCCGAAGCGGTCCTGGTCGAGCGTGCTCGCGACCTCTGCCGTCGCCTGGCCCGCCTGCCCCGGCAGTCACTGCTGCTCAACAAGCGGACCGTCGACGCCGTCGCCGACGCTTCCGGGGAGGCGGCCGGACGGGCGGTGGCCACGGCCCGCGACGCTGTCACCCTCAGCCACAGTCGCCACGCCACCGCGCCCGACGGCCGGACCTTCGACGAAATCCGCCGGGCCGACGGCGTGGCCGGCCTGAAGGCGGCCCGCGAGGCGCAATACGACCGACCCTGGCTCGCGCCGCCGGCCACCGACCCTCAGTAGATGCTGGCCGTGCCTCCACCGTCGAGGTGGATGTTCACCCCGTTCATGAACTCGCCGCGAGGGCTGGCCAACATGGCTACGGCAAAGGCCACATCGGAAACCTGACCGATCCGGTTGACCGTCTGACCGCAACCCTTCAGGATGTACTCCGCCGCCCGGTCGGTGTCGTCCCCCCACCCCCGCCCGGCGGCGAACGATTGCAGGAACTCCATCAGTCCCTCGGTCATGATCATCCCGGGCGAGACGGTGTTGACCGTGACCCCGGTGCCCGACAAGGCCTTGGACAGGCCCATCGAGAGGTTCACCATGGCGGCCTTGGCCGGACCGTAGTCGGGCTGGGCCGACGTGGGTATCATGCCGGCGCCGCTGCCGATCTGGATGACCCGCCCCCACCCCCGCTCCTTCATACCCGGTACGAGGAGGTGGATGAGCCGGCCGGCGGCCATGACGTTCTTCTCGAAGGTCGCCAGCCATTCCGAGAGGGGGACCTGGAACCAGGACTTCTGGTCGCCCTCGGAGGCGCCCCCAGCGTTGTTGACGAGAATGTCGATACCGCCCAGGGCGTTCAGGGCGACGGAAGCCACGTGCTCGGCGCCTTCATCGGTCGCCAGGTCGCCTACGGCCGATACGACGGTTGCACCGGTGGCGGCGAGGTCGGATGCGACCTTGGACGTTCGCTCGGCGTTCCGGCCAGTGACCACGACCTGGGCGCCTTCCTCGGCCAGCAGGGTGGCTATACCGACACCGATACCCGAGCTGCTGCCGGTGACCAGCGCCCGCTTACCTTTGAGCTGCAGATCCATGTGCGACTCCCTTCGTGAAAATCGTCCCAGACGGGGTTACCGCAGAGCGCTATCTGGTGGACCGGTTGAGGAAGGCCTCGACCTTGCTGCGGTAGTCAGCCGACTGGAACAGCACCGTCTGGGTTACCCGGTCGAAGTCCCTCGCGGTGCGACGGTCGACGTCGGCAGCCACGTCGATGGCCAGCTTGGCCATGCCCATGGCCTCCCTCGGATAGCCGGCCAGCCGACGGGCGAAGCCGGATACGGCCTCGGCGAACCCATCGGCGGGGTACACGGCGTGGACCAGCCCCATGTCCATGGCTTGGCGGGCCGTGACCCGCTCACCGGCCATGACGATCCATTTGGCCCAGTGCGGACCCACCAGTCGGGTGAGTCGACTGATCCCGCCGGAGCCGGGAATGACGGCCAGGTTGGGGACCTCGGGCAGGGCGAAAGTGGCCGCCTCCGAGGCCAACCGGAAGTCGCACGACACACCCATCTCTAGGCCGACGCCGAAGCAGTGGGCTTGGGCGGCCAGCACTATGGGCTTTTCGACCTGCTCCATCCGGTCCCACAGGTCGTGGCGGGCCTGGGCCCGGTAGTCCCGGCGGAGACTGTAACCCCTGAAGATACCGTCAGGGCCGGTTCCGACGTCGGTCCTCAAGGTTGTGATGTCCAGGCCCGAGGTGAAGTAGCGGCCCTCCCCGGTGATGACCAGGACGGCGAGGTCGTCACGATCGGAGAGCTCGCTCACCGCCTCTTCTAGCACCTGCAGCATGTGCTCGGTCACGGCGTTGAGCTTCTCGTCGCGGGTGAAGGTCAGGGTGAGTACGCCCTCCTCCTCGTCCCTGCGGATGTCGCTCATGTCAGGCGAGACGCAGTCCGGCGGCGCGGGTCCCGAAGATCTCCGTGGCGAAGATGTCTCCGAGCTTCTCGGCGTCCCAGTGCTTGCCGCCGCTGCTCACCTGCTTGGGGCTGCGCCAGCCTTCCATGACCGACAGCTGGTCGCGCACCGACCGCACGACCTGGCCGCTGACGTGGGCCGCTTGAGGGCTGGCCAGCCAGGCGACCACGGGGCTGGAGATGGACGGGTCCAGCGGATCGAAGGTGCCCTCGGGCCGCTCATCGGGCTCGAGCGGCGTGCCTTGGCTGACCCCGGCCGAGAGGCGGGTCACCCCGCCGGGGCTGATGGCGTTGACGGTGACCCCGATGCTCGCCAGCTCCAGGCTGAGGGTGAGCGTGAGTCCCACGATGGCGGCCTTGGCCGGCGCATAGTTGGTCTGCCCGAAGTTTCCGAGGAGCCCGGCGCCTGAGGTCGTGTTGATGACCCGGCCGTAGACCTGCCCGGTGGGCGACTCCTTGGCTTGCGCCCGCCAGCGCCGGGCGGCCGCCCGGCTGGTCAGCCAGGTTCCCCGGAGGTGCACCCGCATCACGAGATCGAAGTCGTCGGCCGACATGTTCCAGATCGTGCGGTCCCTCACGATGCCGGCGTTGTTGACGAGTATGTCGAGCTGTCCGAACTGATCGAAGGCCGCGGCCACCATGGCCTCGGCCTGTGCCTCGTCGCCGACGTCACCGAAGTCGGCGACGGCGGTGCCGCCTCGCGAGGTGATGATGTCAACCACCCGCTCGGCGTCGCGACCCTGACCTTCGCCGTGCACCGAGCTGCCGAGGTCATTGACCACGACCGTGGCGCCGTGCCGGGCCAGCTCGAGGGCATGACCCCGACCGATACCGTGCCCGGCCCCGGTGACGAGCGCCACTTTGCCGTCGAGCAAACCTGCCATATCCATGTATCCCTTCGATGTTGCGCAGCCTCTGAAGAGACTGGGATCAGACGGGCCGGAAGACCGGCACCGTGACGTCTTCGGAGATCTGGCGGAAAGAGACCTCGAGCTCCTGCCCGATGCGGAGTTCTGATGCTTCGCAGTCGACGAGGTTGGTCATGACCCTAGGCCCCTCGGCCAGATCCACCACGGCGGCGACATACGGCAACCGCTCCTTGAAGGGGGGAAGGTCGTTGACGAACACGGTCGAGTAGGTGTAGAGCGTCGCTCGTCCGCTGGCGTCCTCCCAGACCACCTTCTCACTCCAGCAGTGCGGGCAGAAAGGCCGGGGGTAGTGATGGGCCCTCCCGCAGTCCTGGCAGCGGGCGATGAGGAAGCGACCCTCCTTGGCGGCCTCCCAGAAGGGTCGGGACTCGTCCTCGATGGTGGGCAGGTCGAAGCGAGGGCTGGAAGCGGTCATGGCGGCGCTGCCATCTAACAGTAGCGTTGCGTCCGGCCGCAACGGGAAGAGCCCCTGAAGCGATGTCGGTACGATTTCCTCTGGCCGCCGCCCTCGAAGGCGGCCCGGCGGTCACGTAGATTCGGGGTGCGTGAACTCCTTCAGGGACCGCCTCGGGTGCTACGTGCTGCCGGGTGGGGTGCCCGACTCCCGCCCGGTCGTGACTCAAGCCGTGGCGGCGGAGTCCTTGGGGCTCGGGTCGGTGTGGATAGGTGAGCGCTACGACACCAAGGATCTGCCGTCTCTAGCCGGGGCGCTGAGCCAGGTGACCGACCGGGTATCCATCGGTGCCGCCGTCACTTCGCCCGGCCTGCGCCACCCGATGGTCCTGGCCTCGATGGGCCAGACGCTGCAGTCGCTGACCGAAGGCCGGTTCCGCCTAGGGCTGGGCCGGTCGGCCAGTTGGCGGTGGCGGGCCTACGGTGCCCCGTCCCCGACTCTGGCGTCCCTCCGGGATGTGGCGCAGGTACTGAAGCGTCTATGGGCAGGAGAGACGGTCGAGTACCGGGGACCGCTCGGAACCTTCCCGGCCCTCCGCCTGGCCCAGCGGGCCGATGTCGCCCCCCCGCCCCTGCTGCTCGCCGCCGTCGGACCCAGGACGGTCGAGCTGGCCGGCGAGGCTTACGACGGCGTCATCCTGCACCCCTTCCTCACTCCCGAGGCGGTGGCTCGGACAGCGTCGTCGGCCAGGACGGCGTGCGAGCGGGCCGGGCGTGATCCCGAGCGCTTCGTGGTGTATGCCGCCGTGGTGGTCGCCCCAGACGCCACCGAAGAGGGTCGGCGGCGGGCGGTGGCGGCGCGGGCCGCCGGCTACTTCCAGGTGGACGGCCTGGGCGACGCCCTGGTCGAGGCCAACGGCTGGGACCCCGAGGCGTTGATCGCCTACCGGCGCCAACCGGCGCTGGTCGCGCTGGGCGGCCGGCCGGCGGACAAGGCCCTCGGCCGGGAGGAGCTGGCCGACCTGGCGAGGCACCTCCCCGAAGGGTGGCTGGCGTCCTCGTCGGCGACGGGCGACAGCGCCAGCTGCGCCTCCCGTCTTCGGGACTTCGTGGCAGCCGGCGCCGACGAGCTCATCCTTCACGGCACGACCGCCGACGGCCTCGGCTCACTGGTCGCGGCCGTCGGAGAAGACCAGTGAGCAGGTCCGACGACGCCGCTCGCAGGAGGGCTCTCGAACTATGGCTCGGGCAACATTTGCCGGGCCCGGTGGAGATCGGTGGGCTCACGAGGCCGGGGGCCGGGCAGTCGAGCGAGACGTTCCTGTTCGAGGCGAAGAGCACGGCCCGGGACCCGATGCCCCTGGTCCTGCGCATGCAGGCCGGCGCCGGCCACATCTTCCCTCAGCCCGATGCCGTATTGGAGAGTCGTGTCCTAGAGGGCGTGGCCGAAAGCGGCAAGGTGGCGGTGCCCAAGGTCATAGCGGCCGAAGAGGACCCGACGATACTCGGAGCCCCCTTCTTCGTAATGGAGCAAGTCGCCGGCCGGGTGCCCCAGGGGAAGCCTTCACTCCACGCCGGCGGATGGGTCGCCGATATGGCGCCCGAAGGGCGGCGGCACCTGTGGGAGCAGGCCATGGCCATGTTGGTGGCCGTCCACGGGGTGCCGTGGCGGCGAACCCACACTTTCCTCGACCCGGCCAGCGCCCCGGCGCCGGATCGCCTGAGCTGTCGCATCGACTGGCTCGCCGGGTGGTACCGGTGGGCCGCTCGGGATCGGGAATACCCCGTCATCGATGCCGGCCTCGAGCATCTCCGATCCAACCGTCCTGCGCTCCCTGAGAGCGAGGACGCCCTCGTCTGGGGCGACGCCAGGGTCGGCAACATGATCTTCGCCGACGACGCTTCGGTAGCGGCAGCAGTGGACTGGGAGGTGGCGACTGTCGGACGACCCGAGATCGACCTGGCCCACTGGCTCTTCTTCGACGAGTTCGCGACCGACGCGGTCGGTGTGCCGCGACTGGACGGCTGGCCCGACCGCAATGCGACGATCCGCCGGTACCAGGAGCTGAGCGGCCGCACCCTGTTCGACCTGGGCTACTTCGACATCATGCAGGAGCTGTTCATGGCCGTCACCCTCATCCGCCAGTCGGACCGGCGGGTGGAGAAGGGCCTTTCCGCACCTGACAGCAGGATGGGCCACGACAACACGGTGACCCAGATGTTGGCCCGGCGACTGGGTCTACCCGTGCCGGATTTGTCGCCCGACTGGCTGGCTCATCGAGGCGTCACCCCTAGCGGTGCCGGCGTCAGTGGTCGAAGGGCAGGCGGAGCAGCCTGATGGCGTTGCCCCGTACGATCTTGTAGACCTCGTCGTCGGACAGCCCGTGCAGGAGCTTGGTCATGATCTCCTTGGTGTCGGGCCAGGTCGAGTCACTGTGGGGGTAGTCGGTTTCGGCCGTCACGTGATCGGCACCGATGACATCGAGCGATCCGAGCCCGTGGGCATCGTTGATGAAACAGCCGTAGACGCTCTGGTAGTAGTAGGTCGAGGGGGGTTCGGGGATGTGCTTGGTCTGGGCCCACGCCTGGTTGTCCTCCCACACCTGATCCACCCGCTGAAGGGCGTAGGGGATCCATCCGATCTGGCTCTCGGCGTACATCAGCTTGAGGTCGGGATGGCGGACGAGTATCCCCGACATGAGAAAGTCCACTAGCGACGTCATGGCGTTGCCGAAGGCCAGGGTGGCGCTCACCGAGGGCGGGGCGTCGGGTGAGGCGGCTGGCATCTTCGACGACGAGCCGATGTGCATGGCGATCACGGTGCCGGTCTCGGCGCAGGCCTGGAAGAAGGGCTCCCAGTAGCCGGAATGGATGGTGGGGAGCTTGAGGTGGTAGGGCAGCTCGGAGAAGCACACGGCCGGTACACCACGGGCGGCGTTGCGGCGCACTTCCTCCGCCGCCAGGTCCACGTCCCAGAGGGGGATGATGCCCAATGGGATGAGTCGGCCGCCGGAATCTCCGCACCACTCCTCGACCATCCAGTCGTTGTAGGCCTTGACGCAGGCCAGGCCGAGTTCCTTGTCGTGGCCCTCGTAGAACGTCTGGCCACAGAAACGGGGAAGGGTCGGGAAACACATCGAGGCCTCGACCCACGATACGTCCATGTCATCCAGGCGGGCCTTGGGGTCGTAGCAGCCCGGCCGCATGTCGTCGTAGGTGATCGGAGTGAGTGTCATCTCCTCCTTGGGGTACCCGGCCGCCGCCACCATACGTTTGTGGGTGTAGACGAGATCTTCGTACACCCAGCAGTCGACCTTGGTCGGGGAATCCTCATCGAAGTGCTCCACGTAGCTGGCGGTGCCGACGTAGTCGATGTCGCGAATACCGCGACGCTCGATTTTGGGGCCACGGTCCCGGAAGCGAGCGGGAAGCCACTGGTCCCACACGTGGGGCGGTTCGACGACGTGGTCGTCCACGCTGATCAGCTTGGGCAGGTTCACTGCCCCACCTCCTTCGACCGGCGGTGGCTCCTCTGGCGGGTCAGGTCGGCCAGCACTGCGACCATGTCCCTACCACTCCGACGGGCATCCTCCTTGATGGACGCCCAGTCGTCCAGACTTCGGTGAGCCGCCTCAGAGTTGTCATTCCACTTGGGGGAGAGGGGGGTCGTGATCTCCAGCCGGAGGCCGCCCGGTTCGTGGAAGTAGATGCTGTAGATGATCTGGTGGTCGACTGGGCCGAGCACCTCGACGCCCTGGGACTGGAGCCACTCGTACCACTCGTCGACCTGCTCCTTGGTGTCGACCTGCATGGCCAGGTGTTGAAATGTATTGTAAGCCGGGTGGGAAGCTGGGCCGAGCGGGGGAAGCTCCGGCGCCTCGAAGAAGGCGACGGTGGAGCCGTCGGTCATCCGGAAGAAGGAATGAAAGTACGGCACCGGCTCCCCCGTCGAGGGGATGGCATCGTCGAGTACAGCGTTTACGAGCTCCATGCCCAGCACTCGCTCAAAGAAGTCGGCCGTGGCCGCGGTGTCCCTGGTGATGTAGGCGACATGGCTGAGCATGGCCGGTCGACCAGGCCGCCCCTGGCTCGACGGCGTGAGGCCGTCGAAGGTGCCGACCTCACCAGTGACCTTGGCGTCGTTCATGGCACCACGCTACGACGGCTTCCGTGTCTGGCAGATGTCAACTTGGGAGGAGCAGCAGCGCGTCGACCGCGACCAGCCCCTGCTCGGTGACCACGAGCGGGTTGATGTCAACGGAGGCGATCCAACCGGACGTCTCGGCCCACAGCCGCTCAGCTGCCTTCACAGCTGATGCGAGGGCATCCACCGGCCAGTCCCTTTGTCCCCGGACCCTCACGGCGGACACCTCGTCGGCGAGAACCAGTTCCTGTCCCTCACCGACCGGCAGCAGTCGTCCCCGCACCTGTCCTGCGGCCTCCACTCCGACTCCTCCTCGCCCCAGCAGTACCACCGGGCCAAGGTCGGTCCCCACCTGTATTCCTACGAAGGCCTCTCCTACGCCGGCCACCATCGCCTGCACCGCCACCGTCGGCGGGACTCCTTCGAATTCAGCGATCCGGCGAAGGTCCAGGACCGCATCGGCCAGCGTTTCGGGGGTCACCCCTACTCTCACGGCCCCGAGCTCGGTGCGGTGGGGAACGTCGGCCAACTTGACGACGAGCGTGGGTCCGAGTGCATTCAGACCGGCGTGGTCGACCTGCCCCGGCTCGAGGAGGACGTAGGGAGCCACGGCGAAACCGGCCGATTCGAGCAACTCCATGGCAGTAGCAAAGGGGACGAGGGGACCGGCCGGAGTCGATACCAGGTCCTCGGGAGCCTTCGACGGGCCCGGGGCCGGAGCTGGGGGACGGAGGGGAGCCGGTCCAGTCGACGCCCGGTCGAGGGCCAGCAGGGCACGGTAGGTGGAGTCGATGCCGCGGCAGAACATCACGCCGCGGGAGCCGTAGTCGCGGGTCCACTCGCCTATCGACGTGGCTTCCACGGGAGACACGATCATCGGCTTGTCCGTATGGGCGGCCACTTCGGCGAAGGGTTCGAGCAGCGTGCGGCTCCACCCTTCGTCGCCTTCGGCGGCCCACCAGCACAGCACCACGGCGTCCAGAGCCTCCGACGCGGCCAGCTGGGCGAAGAGCTGCTCGAGCAGATCCCGGTCGCGCATGACGAACCCGGTCATATCGAGAGGGTTGAGCGTACCCTCGCCGGGGATGGTGCGCCGAAGCCAGTCGACCGCCCCTTCCGGAACCGGTAGGTCGATGCCGAAGTCGTCAGCCGAGTCGGCGGCCATGGCGGCCACGCCGCCCGATGAGGTGACGACCCCCACCCGACGGGCCGGCATCCGGCGCGACGGAGGGAGCTGGGCCAGTAGCTGGGCCTGGTCCAGCATGTCGTCGATGTCCCGGGCCGAGTGCACGCCGACCTCGCGGAAGCCGACGTCGTACACCCAGCTCTCGTCTGCGATCGCCCCCGTGTGGGACTTCATGATCTCCCGGGCGGCCGGTGTCCGGCCCAGCTTCACGGCCAGTATCTCCTTACCCTGAGCCTGGGCCCGGCTGACGGCGGCGAAGAAGCGGTCGGGCTCGCGCACTTTCTCGACGACGAGGCAGATGACATCAGTCGTTGGGTCGTCGGCGAAGGTCTCCACGTAGTCGGCCAGCCCGCACACCGCCTCGTTGCCCGACGAGACGGCGACACTGAAGCCGAGCTGTCGCCCGGCCCCGGCGGCCAGGCAGGCCCGCACCAGGAAGCCGCTCTGCGATACGACGGCGATCGGTCCAGGGTGCAGCCGGATGCGGCCTCCGGTGAACAGGTTGACGCCGAGCGGGACGTTCATGAACCCGCTGCAGTTGGGGCCGACGACGGCCAGACCACCGGCGCGCGCCGTCGATGTCAGTCTCTCCTGCAGCGCCTTTCCTTCATCGCCCAACTCGGCGAAACCGCCCGCGGCCACGACGACCCCTCCGCATCCGAGGGCGGCTGCCTCCTCGACCACGTCGACGGAGCGCTCGGCGTTGACCAGGGCGAGCACGGCGTCGATCGGTTCCCCGAGGGCCGTGAGGCTGGGTGCCGTCGGCCGGTCATAGACCGACGACCGGTTGGGGTTGACCAGGCGGGGCTCCAATCCGGCGTCGAGCATCGGGAGCACGGCATTGTTGGACATTCCCAGCTTCTCGCTGGCGCCGACGACGGCGATGGTGGCCGGCGCGAGCAGCCGGGACAGCGGGGTGCGGCTCATCAGTGTGCTGGGCCGAGTGACGACTCGATCCAGCCGACCAGCCAGTCCAAGGCTCCGTCGAGGATTTCGGGCTGCCCCTCGAAGTAGTGGTTGGCCCCCTTGGCCTCGTACAGGGTTCGGGGCGCCCTGGCCGCCGCTTCGTACATCTGCTGGCCCATATGCGGCATGACCAGCGGGTCGGCGGTGGGCGAGATGATCCCCACTGGGACCTCGACTTCGGGGAGCCAGCGCAGGGAGTCGCCGAGGGTGCGGTCGATCGACCACTGATTGATCCACGAGCGCAGGGTCGCGCAACGCCCGATGCCGGCGGGCAGGTAGTCCCCGACAGCGGGAGTGCCCCAAGGGGTCGTTCCCAGCACGCGATCGCTAGGGTCGATGGAGCCATCGAGGAAGCGCAGGTCGGCCATGGTGCCCTGCACGACGAAAGTCAGGTCGTCGAGCCCCTCCGGACGGTGGCCGGAGGAGGTGAGCGCGGCCAATTGGGCCTCCGCCCACCTGGTGATACGACGGTTCCGTTCGAGTTGAGCAGCCCGGTAAGCGGAGACGAATTCAGAGCTATAGGGGGGCCCGTTGTCCGGGTCGTACATGTCCAGCGCGGCGTTGCGCTCGAAAGGTTGATGTTCGTCGGTGATGGCGGGATCGAGCCATTCCGACGAGAGCCGGGCCCGCGACGGGTGGGCGTTGAGCATGGCGATGGCATCGGCGGGCACCAAGCCGGCGGCGGTCAGGTCCGGGCCGCCCCCGGGGGGATGAGTCACCGAGGGCGATTGGGCCTGGGCCTGGTAGTACGGCACGATCGATGCTCCCCCCGAGTTGCCGACGACCACGACGTGCTCGTAGCCGACCGATCGGAGGTGGGCGACCATGGACCCCATGTCCAAGAGGCAGTTCTCGAGGATCAGCGACGTGTCGTTGCCGACGTAGCGGGTGGTCAAGCCGACTCCGGCCACGCCGCGAGCGGCCAAACCGGACAGGGCGTAGTGGCCCATGAAGTTGGCCGTGGGATGGCAGATCATCACCGCCGTCCGAGGCCGAGATCCCGACGGTCGCACCTCGCTGGCCCACACCGTGCGGGCCAGGCGGGCTACGCCGGAGTAGATCTCGACCCGCTGATGGGCGGCCTGGGGGGCAGCCAAGAGGTTCCTATGGGTCTGCACCTCAGAGATCATGGTGGGCCGCCCATGTCGAAGCAATGTACGACCATCCCGACCCATCCCCGGGGAGGAGCCGAGATGTAGAGTCCCGACGATGAGCCTGGTGCTACGAAAGGTCGACGGCGGCGTACTGCTTCTCACCCTCAATCGTCCCGAGCGCAACAACGCGTGGACCGTCGAGATGGAGCAGGAGTACTTCGAGGTCCTAGCGGAGGCCTCGGCCGATGCCGAGGTGAGGGCCATTGTCGTCACCGGCGCCGGAAAGTCCTTCTGCCCCGGGTTGGACATGCAGGTCCTGGCCGAGTCGGGGGCCACGGGCAAGCCCCTCACCGATCAGCCCCGCCGGCCCATGACCTTCGCCCGTACCGTCCCCAAACCGGTGATCGCCGCCATCAACGGGGCGTGCGCCGGCATCGGCATGGTCCAGGCCTGCTCGGCCGATCTGCGTTTCGCGGCCCGGGGGGCCAAGCTGGCTACCTCCTTCGCCCGCCGGGGGCTTCCGGCCGAGAACGCCCTGGCCTGGATCCTGCCCCGACTCGTGGGCACGGGAGTGGCCATGGATCTCCTGCTCTCCGGGCGAACCATCCAAGCCGAGGAGGCAGCGGCCCTCGGACTGGTCGAGCGGTTGTGCAGCCCGGAGACGGTCGTGGCCGAAGCCGTGGACTACGCCAAGGACCTGGCGACCTATTGCTCCCCCCGGGCCATGGGCGCCATCAAGCGGCAGGTCTGGCAGGATTGGGAGGACACGGCCGAGCAGAGCCGCCAGACCGCTCTGGCTCTGGTAGAGGCTCTGCGCAGCGAGATGAAGGAAGGCTCGGCCAGCTACATCGAGAAGCGGCCGCCGGCGTTCCCGGGACTGTCGGTGGCCCTCACCGAGGAGCGAACGACCCGCACCGTCTACCCGGCGTGACGACTCCCCAGGAGCGCCGCTAGAGGCGCTCGATGAGGGTGCCGGTGCCCAGGCCGCCGCCACAGCACATCGAGATCAGGCCATAGCGGCCGCCCGTGCGCTCCAACTCGTTCAGCGCCCTCGTGATCAGGATCGCGCCGGAGCCGCCGAGCGGATGGCCCACGGCGATGGCGCCGCCGTTGGGATTGACCTTGGCCATGTCGGCTCCGGTCTCGCGCTGCCAGGCCAGGACCACCGAGGCAAAGGCCTCGTTGATCTCGAAGATGTCGATGTCGTCGATGCTCAACCCGGCGTGGTCGAGCAGCTTCTGGGTGGCCGGGATGGGACCCTCGAGCATGAGTTCGGGATCGCAGCCCACCAGGACGGAATCCACGATCCGAGCCCGGGGCTTGAGGCCGAGAGCGGCCGCTCGCTCGGGGGTGGCCAGCAGGATGGCCCCGGCTCCGTCACATATCTGCGACGACGACCCGGCCGTGTGGATCCCGCCCGGCAGGTTGGTCCGCAGACCGGCCAGCGCCTCCAGGGACGTGTCCCTCAGCCCCTCGTCACGCTCGAAGCCGACCGTTCCGTCGGGCTCACCCTTTTCGTCGTAGGTGGCGACCTTGAGCGGGACGATCTGGCCGGAGAAGCGGTCCTCGGCCCAGGCCTGGGCCGCCCGTCTCTGAGATTCGAGTCCGAGCTCGTCGGCCTCTTGGCGGGTGATACCCCACTTGGTGGCGATACGCTCGGCCCCGTCGAACTGTGTCGTGGCCTCGTAGACCTCGAGGTAGGTGCCGTCGCGGGCGACCCCGAACTTCCCTTCGCCGCCCATGGCCCCAAAGGGGACGGAGGACATCATCTCGACACCGCACGAGATGGCCACGCCGGCCAGCCCGCTCCCGACGAGGGCGTGGGCCACCATATTGGCCTCCTGGGACGAGCCGCACTGAGAGTTGACTGTGGCTGCGGGCACCTCCTTGGGGAGCCGCATGGCCAGCCAGGCGTTCCGGGTGACATTGGCGCTCTGGGCCCCGACCTGCTGCACGCACCCGCCGACGACCTGGTCGACGCCTAGGGGGTCGATTCCCGTGCGCTCTATGAGCGCCTTCTGGGTGGCGCCCAGCACGTCGTTGGCATGAGACCGGGCCAGCGTCCCGTTTCGGCGGCCGATAGCCGTCCGTACCGCATCAACGATCACTACTTCACCCATGATTCCTCCTCGCGCTCGGTCTCGAGACTACACCCTGAAGAGATTTGACGATATGGTCAAGTCTGCAGACAAACACTAAGGGGATGATATGGCCAAAGCACTCGTCACCGGATCGAGCCGCGGGATCGGGAAGGTCACCGCTCTGGCTCTGGCCGCCGCCGGGTTCGACGTGGCCGTGTCGGGTCGGACCGTCAATCCGGGCGAGACCCGGGAGAACACGCTGACGGTACACAAATCGGACCGGCGCCCCTTGCCAGGATCCCTCACCGAGACGGCCGACGAGATCCGCTCCCTCGGACAGGAGGCGCTCCTGCTCCCGATGGACCTGACCGACCGGGCTGATGTGGAACGAGCCGGTCAGGAGCTGCTCGACACCTGGGGGGCCGTGGACCTGCTCGTCCACAACGGCCGCTATATCGGCCCAGGGCTGATGGACACCTTCTTCGACATCCCCGTCGACGCTTACAGCCTGTTCTTCGAAGCCCATTTCATCGCACCGGTGATCCTGACCCGCATGCTGCTCCCCGGCATGCTCGAGCGGGGTAGCGGCACCATCATCACGACGAGTTCGGGTGCGGGTATCACTGACCAACCGCCTCCTGCACCGGCAGGACAGGGGGGGTGGAGCCTGGCCTACGCCATGGCCAAGGCGTCGGGACACCGCTTGGTCCACACCCTGCACGTCGAGTTCGCGTCGCAGGGGATTTTCTGCTTCAACGTCGATCCCGGCTACGTCGCCACCGAGCGCAACAAGATCACGGTTGCCGACTACGGGCGGGAGATCACCGGTGCTGCTCCCCCGGAAGCGATCGGGGCGGTGATGGCCTGGTTGGCCACTTCACCCGACCGGTCGGTACTGGCCGGGACCACCATCGACGGCCAAGCCTTCGCCCTCGAGCGCAATCTTTACCCGGCTTGGGACTGAACGTCATGACCCGCCGGCCGGGCGCCACGTCGCCGATCGCTCTGGTGACGGGCACGTCGAGCGGCATCGGGTTGGCCACGGCAGTGGAGTTGGCCGAGCGGGGATACCACGTGGTCGCCACCATGCGCGACGTGAGCCGGTCGCATACATTGATGTCCGCCGCCGCCGGAAGAGGCGTGCACTTGGAGGTCCGGCCTCTCGACGTGGTCGACGACGACAGTGTGGCGACCTGCGTGGCCGACGTCCTCGGCCGCCACGGTGGCGTCGACCTGGTAGTCAACAATGCCGGTGTCGGGT
Organism: Acidobacteriota bacterium; assembly: GCA_028876385.1. Classification (GTDB taxonomy): domain Bacteria; phylum Actinomycetota; class Acidimicrobiia; order Acidimicrobiales; family Palsa-688; genus JAKCDU01. Next base: position 62,888 of record JAGWSF010000109.1, read on the forward strand.
GCACCGGCACCTTGGAGGAGCTCAGCACCACCGACCTGCTGAGTACGCTCAATGTCAACGTCATCGGCGTAGCCCGGGTCACCCGGGCCGTCCTGCCGGCCATGCGAGAAGCCCGAGCCGGGCGCATCATCGCCATGTCCAGCATGGCCGGCGCTTTCGGCCAACCCTTCAACGATGCCTACTGTGCCTCGAAATTCGCACTCGAGGGCCTCTACGAGGCGGCCTGGCCCGTCGCCGCCGCCTTCGGCGTCCACCTGACGCTGGTGCAGGCGGGCCCGGTCACTGGCACGTTCGTGGAGCACTCCGCGGGCATCAGACAACGACGGCCAGACGACCCCTTCGCTGACCTCTGGGGACGCTTCGGTTCCATAGTCGAGCGAAGCTACGATAGGGCCCAGACCCCCGATGAGATAGCCACCTTCATCGCCGACGTCGCCGCCGATCCCGACCCCCGGTTGCGTTACCAGACCTCCGAGGCCGTCGAGAGGGCGGTGCGGATCAAGTCCGCCGACCCTACCGGCGAGCGGGTTGGGTCGCTCACCAGGTCGTGGTTGGCCGGCTAGTCGTCAGTCTTCGCCGGCGCCTTTTCGATCTCCCACAGAACTCGTACCGCCTGTCGTTCCAACGCCGAGCGGTCCACTTGAGATCCGTACAGCTGGCTGTAGGCCCAGACCCGCTCCAGCATAGAGACCGCCAGAAGTCCGGACTCTGTCGCCGAGGCGGGGACAAGTCCGTGGATCTGGGCCAGGGCAGCGCCAAGCCGTCGGCACATGGACAGGTGACCCCGTTGACCGGCACGCCGTATCTCACTGTCCTGTTGGGCCGCCTGGGTCCATGCGAAGGCGAAGCTGCCGTGCTCATCAAGGTGACCGAAATAGGCCGTAACCCAATGGGCGAGGTCCTTCACACCGGTGTCCGAGCCGCGTCGGTCGAGGTCGCCGACGATGCTCAAGGCCGACTCCAGGCTCTGGGCTCCGAGGGCCAGCAGAGCATCACGCTTCGAGGGAAAGTAGGTGTAGAACGACGAGCGGGACACCCCGGCCGCCTGTGTGATGTCATCAATAGTCGTCCCGGTGTACCCGTGGAGCAGGAACACCTCGCGAGTACCTCGGAGGATGGCGGCGATGGTGCGGGCGGCGCGTGGACCGGGCGACCCACCAGCATGGCGAATCGTGGCGGTAGGAATCGGTTCCGACCGTCGGTCGGCCTTTACGCTCCGCATCTCCGAGCGGGAGGCTGGTTTCACGTCAATATCAGTCTTCGTGGGCACTCTCCTGGCTCCGGGTGCCAATGGACCCGGCACCCGGAGCCGGAAAGGCTGCGGCGACTAACCGATCTTGGTGATGGCCGAAGTGTCGATGCTCTGGAAGCTCCCCACCGGATTTCCCTGGGTGTCGAGCTTGGCCGACAGGGCCCCAGAGGAGCAGATGTTTGGAGCGATGCTCACCTGCTTGCCGTTGCACTGGAACGTGCCTCCCGCGCCGAAGGGCATCCGGGCCGGCGACATGCTGGTGATGGCAGTTTCAATACTCGCGGCGGTCGTCCCGCTGAGCGTGGCGGTGGCCCGGGCGAAGCCGAGGACCACGGCGAAACCACCCTGGGTGACGCCGTTGGCGAAGGGTCCGGTACCGCTGGCGTATTTCGCCATGGCTGCCTCGTAGATCGCCACATCTGGATCGGTCGTGAGCGTGCTGGCCACCGTGGTCTCGTAGACGCCGGCGTAGCCGCCTGGAATGCCCTTGTAGGAACCGGAGTCCTGGCACTGGGCAATCATAACGGTCGTACCCGTGTAACTGAGGGTCTTCATGGCCTTGAGAGCGCTGGTGCAGAAGCTGACGTCACCCAGAAGCTCGATGAAGTCGGTCCCCTTACTGAGCTCGGCCTGAACCTGTGGGGTCATGTCGGCGGTGCCAGGAGCGATGGGCACGACGTCGATGGGAAGTCCGGCATTCTTGAAGAACAGGGGCATCAGTTGCTGAGCTGGGCCGGTCACTGCGGGCACGTCGATCCCGAGGATGGCGGCCCGCTTGGCACCGAGTTGCTTGGCAAGGGCTGCGGGGGCGGCGAAACTCGACGCCAAACCGTTGCTCAGCACGTACGAGAGCTTCCCGGTCAGCTGGGCGGCCACCGACGTCTGGTAGGTCATCATCGGTACTCCTCCGGCGCTCAGACCGGAGTAAAGGCCGCCGTCCTGACCACTGGTGTTGTTGAGCACGATCGGTACGTGGGACGCGATCAGCTGGTTGGCACAGTTCGTGGCACCCGCCGGTGTGTCCTGATCGTTGCAGACGTCCAGCTTCAAGGCGTAGTGGGCGGAGCCAATGCCGCCCAGGTAGTTGTTGATGTAGCTCACCGCTGCCTGGGCAGCGGGGATCTCCGACAGGTTGTCGATGCTGCCGTTCTGGCCGTCGGTGACGTACCCGACGGTCAGGGTGGGACCGCTGGCCGCGTTGGGAGTCCCGAGGGCGCTGGCGGTGGCCGCCGTCGTGGCGGTGGTGCCGCCGCTGCTGGGAACGGAAGTGGAGCTGGTCTTGGAGCTGCTTCCGCAGGCGCTGGCCACCAAGGCGAGCGCAACCACCGCTCCCCCGACAGATCTCCGCCGATTGATGCTTCGCATCAGATGTCCTTCGTGGACAGTGGGCATTTCTTCGGTTCCTCCCCGGTATGGTGCCTGTACCCCCTCGAGACAGGCTAGGCCGACCTTATCACTCCGATCTGACATATGTGTCGAGTGACGTGATTAGTTTGACAGAATTGTCAGACATGGAGCTCGCTGATAATTTGCCGCGATGAGCGACGCTCCCGTCCGACCGCTTCCGCAGCTGACACCCTGGAACGAGTGGTGGTGGACGGCCGGTCGGGACGGCAAGCTTCTCTTTGCCCGCTGCACCGACTGCCGGGCGTGGGTCAACCCACCCCAGGCCCGCTGCCCCGTGTGCTTACAAGGAACCCCGGTGCCCGAGGAGGTGGCGGGCACGGCGACGGTGATAGCAGTGACGGTCGACGTCCAGCCCTTCATGCCCGGCTTCACCCCGCCCTACGTGATCGCCGTGGTCGTCTGTGACGAGGATCCGGCCCTGCGTCTGACCACCAACATCATCGGGTGTCCGCCCGAGAGCGTCCACATCGGCCAGCGGGTGGCCGTCGGCTGGGACCATCAGGAAGACGTCTGGGTGCCCGTGTTCCACCCCATCGACGAGCCCGACAGGGCGGTGGAGGTGGCGCTGCCGGTCCGCGACGCCCCCACCCCGATCGGAAGGCACCCGAAATTCGAGGACAAGGTCGTGCTGAGCGGTATCGGTATGTCACGGATCGGCCGGCGACTCATGGTCGACCCCCTGTCCCTGACCGTCGACGCCTGCCTGGCGGCGGTGGCCGACGCCGGCCTCCCCCTGTCCGATATAGACGGACTATCGACCTACCCGGGACCCATGGGTAACGGCATGTCGGAGGGAGGGGCCAGCGCCCTCGTGGAAGCACTACGCCTGCAGCCGACCTGGGTCAACGGGGGACCCGAGACACCCGGTCAGATCGGTTCGATCATCACGGCCATGCTCGCCGTATCCGCCGGGCTGTGCCGGCACGTCCTGTGCTTCCGCACGGTCTGGGAGGCCTCCTGGGCCCAGCTGGGACGGGAGGGGCGGCTACCGAGCGGCCCGGATCGCATCTCGGGATCGACCGTGGAGGGTCGCTTGCCCTACGGCGCCGCCTCGGCCGCCAACTGGATAGCCATGGCCGCCTCGCAGTATTTCCACCGTTTCGGGGGAGGCCGGGAGGCGCTGGGGTGGATTGCCTTGGCGGCTCGAGAGAACGCCGCTCGTAACCCCCACGCCGTGTACCGGGACCCGCTCACCATGGACGACTACATGAACGCCCGCATGGTGAGCACGCCCCTGGGTTTGTACGACTGCGACGTCCCCTGTGACGGCGCCGTGGCCGTCATCGTCTCGGCTGCGGAAACCGCCGCCGACCTCGACGCCATCCCGATTCGCGTCGAGGCGGTGGGGACACGGATCACCGAGCGGCTGAGCTGGGATCAGGGCACGCTCACCCACCTACCCCAGATCTTCGGCCCAGCCGCCCACGTGTGGACTCGAACCGACCTGCGGCCGGAAGACGTCCAGGTGGCCGAGCTCTACGATGGCTTCAGCTTCAACTGCCTTTCCTGGCTCGAGGCCCTCGGCTTCTGCGGGCTGGGCGAAGCTGCATGGTTCCTGGAAGGTGGGACGCGGATCGCCCTCGACGGCGAACTCCCCCTCAACACCCACGGGGGTCAACTGTCGGCCGGCCGGACCCATGGCTACGGCTTCGTCCACGAAGCGGTAACGCAGCTGCGCGGGTCGGGAGGCGACCGTCAGGTCGCCGGGAATCCGAGGGTGGCCATGGTCGCGGCCGGCGGCGGGGTGCCGACGGGGTGCTTCATCCTGCGGAGGGACTGACCCCCTCCGCAGGCTACTTCGGGGTTCCCGTGGAAGCGACGGCGGCCAGACGACCGGCGGCGTCACCGGCTTCGGCTTTGCGCCGGCCCATGCTCTTGACCTCGACGTCCACGCCGGTCGCCTCGGCGCGCAGGGCGCCGACCGTGCTGCGCTCACGGGGACGGACCGAGAAGGGATCGAAGCCGTAGCAGCGCATGGCATTGAGATGGGTGATCTTGTCGATGTCCTCGTCGGACACCCCGTCGAAGCACTTCCACAGCGCCTCCGGCCCGTGTGGCCATGTCGAATCAGAGTGGGGGTAATCCAGCTCCCACATCATTCGGTCCACCCCTACCAGGTCACGGACGCGCACACCGACAGGGTCGTCGATGAAGCAGGTCCACATCTGTTCCCGATAGATTTGGCTGGGACGCCGGCCGCCGAGGTCGGTGTGGGTCCAAGCGTGGTGGTGGTCGTAGACGTAGTCGGCCCGCTCGATGACGTAGGGCACCCAGCCGTTGCCGCCCTCCGAGATGGCGATCTGTAGGTCGGGAAAGCGCACCAGGGACTGGGAGTAGATGAGGTCGGTGACGGCCAGCATGCTGTTGACCGGGGTGAGGGAGATCATCACCTCGGGAGGGGCACTGGGAGAGGTGATCTGCATCGACGAGGACGAGCCGATGTGGAGGCACACCACCACACCCGTTTCCGAGCAGGCCTTGAAGAAGGGATCCCAATAGTCGCTGTGGTAGTCGGGCAGTCCCAGCTTGAGGGGATTCTCTGAGAAGGTGACAGCCCGGCAACCCAGGGCGGCCACCCGGCGGACCTCGGCGGCGGCCAGCTCGGCGTCCCACAGCACCGGGAGCGAGATCGGGATCAACCGATCCGGGTAGGCCCCGGCCCACTCCAGGATGTGCCAATCGTTGTAGGCGCGCACACATGCCAAGGCCAGATCCTTGTCGCTGGCCCGCAGGAAGAGCTGACCGCAGAAGTGGGGAAAGGTCGGGAAGTTGATCCCGGCCAGCACTCCGCCGGCGCTCATGTCGAGCACTCTCTGGTGGACGTCGTAGCAGCCGGGCCGCATCTGGGCGTACTCGGTCGGGTCGAGCCCGTACTCATCCGGAGGACATCCGGCGACGGCGTTGAGCCCCACGTTGGGGGCGTAACCGTCCTCGTACTTCCACAGGTCACCGCCATCGGGCTGCTTCTCGATGCGAGGGGCTCGATCCCGGTACCGCTCCGGGATGTGGGCATCGAACATGTTCGGCGGCTCGATCACGTGGTCATCCACGCTGATCAGGATCATGTCTTCCAGGTTCACGGTGGTTCTCCCCCACTCGAAGCTCGACTTGACAATAGTGTCATACCTAGAGGTGCTTTCGGTCGGCGGGAGAGCACGACTTCAGAAGTCGGTGCCGCCGTCGATGTTCACCACGGCCCCGGTCAGGTAGCCGGCCCGGGAGGAAAGCAGGAAGGCGAAGAGATCACCCACCTCGCCAGGCTGGCCGGGTCGGCCCAGAGCCACATCCATGTGCCACTCTTCGACCATCACCTGCTCCAGCAGTCCCTCGGGGCTCACTCCCCTAGCTCCAGCCAACTCACGGCGAAGCCCCGAGAGAGCCTCGGTCTCGATGGCCCCCGGACAAACACAGTTCGCCCGAACACCCTTCGGCCCGAACTCCTTGGCCACGGTCTTGGTGAAGGCCGCAACACCACTCTTCATAACGACGTAGGGCAAGCGAGCCGGGTGGTAGGCGTGGATGGAGTAGGCGGCAGTGGTAACCACAGTACCCCCGCCGGATTCGACCAGGTGAGGCAGCGCCGCCTTCACCGATCTGACGGTGCCCATCAGGACGTCGTCGAAGGCGGCGGCCCAGACGTCGTCGGTGGCTGCTTCGAGCGAGGTATGAGCCGACATACCCGTCCCGGTGGTCACGGCGATGCCGTCGAGGCCGCCGAGATGGGCCACCGCGTCGGCGACCGCCGCTTCGGCACCTCCGGGACGCGACACGTCCCCGATGACGGCTACGGCCTTCTCTCCGGGGAGACGGCCGGCGGCCTCGGCGGCCCGATCCCGATTGCGCCCTACCAGCGCTACCCGGGCGCCCTCGGTAGCCAGCACCTCGGCCGCCGCCCATCCCATCCCGGCGGTCCCGCCGACGATGAGGTATCTACGGTCGGCGACACCCAGGTCCACCGTCGGTCCCGGCGTCAGACCGTGGCGCCGATGCCGAGCAGGCCGATCATGTTCCCCCCCATAATCCGCCGGACATCCTCATCGGGCAGGCCCTGCAGCTCCTTCACGTACGAGACGGGGTCAGCCAGGCCTTCCACGTGGGGGAAGTCGGAGCCGAAGATCACATGGTCGGCGCCCAGCAGGGCGACCAGCTGGCGGGGATCCTCCTCGTGGAAGGGATGCATCCAGAAGCTGCGCTTAAAGGTCGCCGAGGGCCGCTCGGCAAACATCTGCGGCATCTGATCGTACGTGTGCTCCATGCGGTTCAGTAGCCCGGGCACCCAGCCCGCCCCATTCTCTATTAGGGCGAAGCGGAGGTCGGGGAATCGGGTGAGCAGTCCGTGGGCGATGATCGACGACACGGCATCCTGGATGTCCCGGCTGTCATTGTGGACGATCTGACTGAAGGGCTTGGGCTCGGCGAACGCCCGCGTCTCCTGCTGGCTCCCCTCCCATTCGTTGGAGTACCTCCCGTAGCCGGTATCACTGGCGTGGATGACGACCAGGATCCCCGATTCCTGCACCCGGGCCCAGTACTGGTCGTACTCGGGCAGGGCAAACGACCGGGGGCCCCGAAAGCCCCACGCCGGCGCCGGGCGCATGAGGATGATCCGGGCCCCCTGGGCCAGCACCCACTCGAGCTCCTCGATGGCCTTCTCCACGAGGCCTGGCGTGATGACGGGGGTGGAGAAGATCCGGTTCTGGTAGGTGAAGGGCCACTCCTCGGCCATCCAGCGGTTGAGGGCGTGGATCACCGCCGCGCACAGCTCGGGGTCGTCGCGCATGCGCTCCTCCACCAGGCTGGCCAGGGTCGGCAGCATCACCGTGTGCTGGACACCCTGCTCGTCCATGAGGGCCAGGCGAGGCTCGGCCGAGCGGAAGGCGGGAGGGCAATCGATGCCGCGGCCGATGATCTCCCGGCTGGACTTGCCATCGGGATTCCCCAGCTTGAAGTACTCCTCCTGGGCACCCGGACGGCCGACCCGGTCGAAGGTCGGATTCGGTATGTAGTCGCTGATGTGCCCCCGCACGACGATCTTCGTGCGGCCGTGGACATCGACGAAATCGATCGCACCTTTGTACCGATCCGGCAGGTACCGCGTCAGGGCATCACGCGTCTCGTACAGATGGTTATCGGCGTCGAAGACCGGGAATCCGAGATTGGGCGAGGACATGGGCTTCTCCTCCTACTCGAGCGGAGGGGGTACTTGACACCCCCGTCACCAAGCATAGAGCCGCCGGTGGGCGATTGCCCAGCGAGGCGGCTCTATTCGACGCCGAGCCGGCCCCGCAGCTGACCCCTGAGCACCTTACCGGTGGAGTTCATCGGTAAGGAATCGACGATCTCGACCCGCCGGGGCACCTTGTAGTTGGCCATGGCCTTCTCGGCGTAGGCGATCACATCGCCTGGAGTGAGGTCGTGACCGCGAGCGGGGACGACGAAGGCACACCCCACCTCCCCGTAGTGAGGATCGGGTACGGCCACCACGGCTGCCAGGGCTACCTCGTCCCAGGCGGTGAGGATGCCTTCGATCTCGGCGGGGGCCACGTTGAAGCCGCCGACGATGAACATGTCCTTCTTGCGGTCGCACACCTTGAAGTAACCGTCCGCGTTCATGTAGGCGATGTCCCCGGTGTGCAGCCACCCGTCAGCGTCGAAGACGGCGGCGGTGGCGTCGGGGTCACCGTAATAACCGTCGGCCAGGTTGAAGCCCCGAATCAGGATCTCGCCCCGCTCTCCCAGCGGCACATCGACGCCCTCGTCGTCCACCAACCGGAGCTCCAATCCAGGAAGGGGGCGTCCCGACGTGTTGGCGATCGTTTCGGGGGGATCATCCGGATAGGTGATACTGACGGTGGCATGGGCCTCCGTCAGGCCGTAACCGGTCATGGCGTACTCGAGGCCGAGTTCGTCGCGCATGCGGACGATCAGTTCGACTGGGACATAGGCCGCTGACACACAGGCCACGCGGAGGGTAGACAGGTCGGCCCTGACTCGTTTCTGAGCCTCGAGCAGAGACCAGAAGAAGGTTGGCGAGCCCGACACGTGGGTGATGCCCAGCCGCGCGACAGTCCGCAGCGTTTCGTCCGGATCGAACACCGCCACGGGGACCGCCGTCGCTCCGACCATAAGTGAGAGCATCCAGCCGAACTTGTATCCGAAGCAGTGGAAGAAGGGCATGACGATGAGGACCCGGTCACACGGACCGGCCCTCCAGGCGTCGTTGCAGAGACGGTAGGTCCTCAGGGATGCGCCGTGACGCAGCATCACTCCCTTGGGATGACCGGTCGTCCCTGACGTGAAGATCACGTCGCTCGGATCCTCTGGGCCGAGGCGGCCCACCTGATCCAGGATGACCCCATCGGGTAGCTCGTCTCCTCCCGAGAGCATCTCCTCCCAGGTGACGCTGCCCTCATGGGGGGGACCGTCGACGGTCACGACCCTGGTCAGGGCGCGCAGGTCCGGATCGGCATCGCGGACCGACTCGAGGAGGTTCGTCTCCAAGAAGCCGTTGACACACAAGAGGGTGCTGGCGTCGGTTTGTCGAAGGATGTGAGCCGCCTCGCCACCCTTGAACCTGGTGTTGACCGGTACCAAGCGGCCTCCCGCGGCCTGGATTCCGAGGGCTGCTGTCACCCACCGGGCACAGTTCGGGGCCCAGAGTGCCACCCGGTCGCCCGGATCGACGCCCAGAGCGGTCAGTCCCTTGGCCACCGCCAGCATCTCCTCTGAGACCCCTTCAAAGGTGACCGTCGTATCTCCATCGATGATCGCCACTTGTCCGCGGAAGCGTGTCCCGCTCTCCAGAGCCATGGCGGGGATCGACGCGAACTCCGAGTCAGGAGGCACTACGACCAAGTTAACAGGATCGTCAAGCCGTGTCCGCGCTACGCTCGCCGTCCGTTCGGCGCATGTCCGGTTCCAGCAAAGGGGTGTCGAAGATGGGGTCATCCGAGGGTCTGGCTGCGGTACTCGATTCCATGCGTCAGTTCATCGACGAGGAGGTCATCCCCGCGGAGACGGTGCTGCGGGAGGCGACCCTCGATGCGCTGGTCGAGATGGAGCGCTTGAAGAGCGAAGCCAAATGCCGGGGTCTGTGGGCGCTCGGCCATCCCCGCCATATCGGAGGAGGGGGACTGGGCTTCATGGATGTCACTCTCCTCAACGAGGTCATCGGGCGCAGCTTCTTCGGCCAAAGCGCAGTCGGCACCTGGTCGATGCAGGACTCGATCATGCTCGACAAGTACGCCAATGCCGAGCAGCGGGAACGCTGGCTGCTACCCCTCGTGGCCGGCGAGATCCGATCCTCGGTCGGGATGACCGAACCGGAAGTGGCCGGGTCGGACCCCACGATGATGCAGGCCACCGCCGTGCTCGACGGCGACGAGTGGATCGTCAACGCCCACAAGTGGTTCACCACCGGGGCCAGCATCGCCGCCTTCACGACCGTCTTCGCCCGCACCGAGCCGGAGGAAGCGGGTCGCTACAAGCGCTTCTCGGCCATCATCGTGCCGACCGACACGCCCGGATACGAGGTGGTGAGGACCATCCCCACCATGGGCAGCACGCTGGGGGCGCACTGCGAGATCCGGTTGACTGACGTGCGGGTACCGAAGGACCACCTCTTGGGCGAGCGTGGCCAAGGATTCGTCATGGCCCAGGATCGCCTGGGACCCGGGCGTATCTTCCACTGCATGCGCTGGTTGGGGCAGATGGAGCGGGCCTTCGAGCTCATGTGTGCCCGGGTCAACGAGCGGTCTGTGCACAGCGGTCTGCTGTCCCAGAACGGGCAGATTCGGCTGCTCATGGCCGAGTCGGCCGCCGACATCTTCTCCCATCGGGCCGCCACCCTCGCGGCCGCCGAGGCGATCGATCGCGGATCAGATGCGCGCTTGGAGATCTCTCTCATCAAGTTCCGGGGAGCTCAGTTGCTCCACAACGTCATTGACAGGGCCATCCAGGTTCACGGAGCTCTCGGCGTCACCGCTGACACTCCGCTCGAATGGATGTATCGCGAGGCCCGATACGCCCGGATCTACGACGGGCCAGACGAGGTCCACCGTGACCGCGTGGCCCGGGCCCTGGCCAAGGATCCCTCGACGGCCCCCTGGACCCACATCCCTGCCTGATCCGGGTGACCCCTTCCGACGAGCACGACGTGGACCCGGTGGACCTGGTCGACCGGAGCCGGCTGCGGGACTTCCTCGAGCCGCTCGTCGGCTTGGGCCCGGATCTCACCATCGAGGTGCTGAGCGGGGGCCGTTCCAACCTCACCTATCTGCTGCGGTCCGGTTCGGCCGAGTACGTGCTCCGGCGCCGCCCGATCGGAGCGGAGGTCAAGGGAGCCCATGACATGGCTCGCGAGTTCCGGGTGCAACAGGCGCTCCAGGCAACGGCTGTCCCTCTGGCGCGGGTCTACGGCTTTTGCGCCGATGAGACGGTTATGGGGGCGCCTTTCTATGCCATGTCCCGGGTGGCTGGAAGTGTCTTTCACCGTCGAAGCGACGTGGCGGACCTCTCGGCGGAGCAGTCCCGAGCCCTGTCCGAGGCGGTCATCGACACGCTGGACATCCTTCACCGCGTCGACTACGCCGCCGTCGGACTTAGAGATCTGGGCCGACCGGAAGGTTTCGTACGGCGACGAATCGGTCGGTGGCTGGAGCAGTACCGCAGCGGCCGGCACCGGGACCACGACCTGATCGAGCCACTGGGCGAGAGGCTGGCAGCCTCGATCCCCTCGCGAAACGACTCCACCCTGATCCACGGCGACTTCCGACTCGGCAACATGATCGTCAGGGCGGACTCGCCGGCCCCGGTGACCGCCGTGCTGGACTGGGAGATGTCCACGCTCGGGGATCCGCTCACCGATCTGGCCCATCTGCTCGTGTACTGGGACCGGACCTGCGGTCGGCTCACCCACGATTCCCAATCGATAGCCGAGCACGCAGGATTCCTCCACTCCGAGGACCTCGTCGCCCGCTACCAAGCCCGTAGCGGTCGTGATCTGACGCCGCTTCCCTTCTACCTCGCCTTCGAGCACTGGCGGGCCGCCATCATCAAGGAAGGCATCTATCAGCGGGCTCTACGTTCGGGTGAAGCCGAAGGGGTGGAGATGGGCGCCACCGTCGCTGTACACCTCGAGGAGGCCGCCGAGATCCTCGGCTCCTGACCTCAGCCTGCCGAGATCGCGCCCAGGGCTCGGCGGTGCTCGGGGGCGGCCACTGCGATCAGACGGGCTGCTCGTTCCCCGTCGTCGGCGCCCCGTAGGTCAGCGACGCCGTGCTCGGTGACGACCATGTCGACATCGCAGCGAGGAGTGGAGACTACCTCGACCTGCCCGACGATGGTCGACGCCCCTCGCCTGGTCGTGGACCTGAGGGCGATCACGGAGAGGCCGCCGGGGGACCGCACGGCGGCCGTCGCGAAGTCGGCGTGACCTCCGATCCCGGCGACGCGGCGTCCTGACACGATCTCGACGTTGACGGATCCGTCGAGTCCCACCTGCAGGGCCGTGTTGCACGCCACGAAGCGGGGTCGTGCGGAGATCCTGGTGAGATCGTGGGTCTCCTCGACCGGTCGCAGGACCAGCTTCCCCTCCGCCGCCAACCGGTGCAGCGGCGCTCCCCCCCAGGCGTAAGCGGCTTCCGCAGCCCCGACCAGCAAGCCCCGCCGGTCGAGCTCGGCCACGGCGTCGCTGACCAAGCCGGAGGCGATGGAGATCGGCCGGTCGATGGCGGCGAGGACGCCGTCGGCGATCCCGCCCGGCCCGACCTGTAAGGTGGCGCCTTCTGGCAGCACAGAGGCCACCTGCCGGCCCACCAGCGCGTCGATGTCGTCGGGCCGGCGGGGCTGAGGTACGGCCGTAGGCGACGGGGGTCTGACGACGGTGGCCGCGATTCGGCCTGGCACCGGTGGTCCTCCGAGATCCATTCCCTCCTCGTCGATCTCCACGACCACGGAGGCGGCGCTGCGGGCCAGGGCCGGTCCCCACCCGACGCTGGGCCCGAACACGAGCTCACTCCCCCGCCGGACGGCGGTGACCACGGCGACATCGGGGACGAGCGTGTCGGTGAGGAGGCGCGGGACCGCCGACAGACGGATGGGGAGGTAGCCGATGCGGCCCTCGTCGACGGGACCCCTGAGCGCGTACCCGGCCATGACCGTCCAGCCCCGGACCGGCGTCCCTCCGAGCCAGGGCCGCTCATCGAGGGTCCACCCCAGGAGGACCCGATCGGCTTCCCCGCCAGTCCCGCCGGCGACGGCCGGCGCGCTTCGGGGGCTGTCAGCACCGTCGGCGTAAGCGAGCAGTGTCAAGCGTGACCCGCCGAACCTCAGGCCCCGGCCAGACCGAGGGGAGCGGCGCCGAACAGCTTCCTGATCCCGAGTCCGAGCTCCTCGGTGGTCAGGGCTTCCCCCGACGTCGACTTGTAGCCACCTTCTACCGTCCAGCCCCGCACCCGGCGGACGGTGTTTCCGTCGACGCGCAGCACACTGCCGCTCAGCCAGCCGGACTCCTCACTGCACAGCCAGGCCACCACCGGTGAGGCGTTGGCCGGATCGAGGGGATCCCACGCCTCGCCCCCCGCACCCGACCGCCCGATGCTGGCCAGCATCCGGGTGGCGGCGATCGGAGAGACGGCGTTGGCCGTAACGCCGTAGCGCTGCATCTCCAGGGCGACAAGCCCGGCGAGCGTGGCGATGGCCCCCTTGGCCGAACCGTAGTTGGCTTGGCCCACGTTGCCGAACAGCCCGGCACCCGAAGTCGTCATCACGACCCGTCCCGTGACCTTCCGGCCCAGTTTGGACTGGTCCCGCCAGTAGGCGCACGCGTGCCTGGTGAGGGCGGCCGTACCTTTGAGGTGGACGGCGACAACAGCATCGAAGTCCTGCTCGGTCATGGAGACGAGCATCCGGTCCCGTATGAAGCCGGCGTTGTTGACCACGGCGTGCAGATCCCCGAACATCTCCACGGTCCGCTCCACGAGGGCGGCCATACCGTCCCAGTCGGTGACCGAGGTCCCGTCGACCACGGCCGCTCCGCCGGCCGCTTCGATCTCCGACACCACTTCCTCGGCCGGCGACACCGAACCGTCTTCGCTCTCGCCGTGCAGGCTGAGGCCGAGATCGTTCACCACCACCATTGCGCCCTGGCGAGCCAACTCTAGGCAGTGGGAGCGGCCCAGACCTCGTCCTCCACCGGTGACGATCACCACGCGACCTTCCAGCAGACCCATTCTCCGCAACTCCTCCCGAACTCGCCCGAAACCAGGACCGGTCAGGCCGCCGTGTGCGACCCGGAAGGCCGTGAGCCTAGCGACACCGAAGACGTCCGGTCAGGAGTCCGGGTAGCCGGACTCATGGGGCCCGGTAGTGGGAGGGCTCGACGCACACGAAGACGGCCTCGGCGGCGCACGTCTGCTCGTCACCGCACCAGAGGCTCCCCTCCACGGCGACCTGGCGTCCGGAGCGCGGTTGCGCCGAGCCTTCGATGCGCAGCTCGGTGTGCAGCGGGGTGGGGCGCAGGAAACGCACCGCAAGGGACCTGGTCACGGCGAGGTGCCCGGCGCTGATGACTGCACGCCCGAGCACGCCGTCGAAGGCCGCGGCGATGAATCCGCCGTAGACGCTGCCTGGACCGCCCTCCCACGCCGAACCGAACGTCACCGTGCCGACGATCCGCCCGTCTCCCTCTTCGGCTCGGACGGGAGGGGCCAGTGGATTCGCGGGGCCGAACGCCCCGTGGGTCTCCCAGATAGCGACGTTGGACGCCGATCCGGGCGAGAGTCCTGGTAGCCCGTCGTATCTCCCCGACCGCCGCGGAGCCGACAGGCGCCCGGACGCCTGGCGCAGCAAAGCCAGTGTGGCCTCCATCTCGGGCGGGGGGGCGGTACTCAGCATCACCATGGCGGCAAGGGACCGCAGCTCGTCGGCAATGGCCCGTCGAGTAACCAACTCATCTGACTCCTGCCGGTCCACATCTGCTCCTCTGAGGCGGCCTCGACCCGGGCTATGCTCCGCCGAGGGACGTTGATGGACACGGTTCAGTGTAATGAATAAAGGATCCGCCACTACGGCGTCGCACGCGCCCGGGCCGTGGATGGCGGCCGTGCTGGAGCACATGGCGTCAGCCCCCACGGCGATCCGCAGCTTCGAGGGCGACTGGACCGGGCCGGCGCTGTTGGCTCGGGCCGCGGGCGCCGGCCGCTTGCTGGCCAACTACGTGGAGCCCACAACGGTGGTGCCGGCCTTGCTCGGAACGACGCCGACGGGAATAGCCCTCGTCTTGGGGGGCGCTCTCAACAACCGTCCTCTCGCCCCGCTCGGCACGCGGCTGTCGGTCGCCGAACTGGTGCCGCTGGTGCAAGAGCTGGGGACCGATCTGCTGCTGGCCGACGAGCCGACGGCCACCATGGCCTCGGACGTGGCGGGGGCGGCAGGAGTACGCCTCGTGGTAGTGGACGACGTCCCCGAAGCCGAACACGACCTCGTCCCAACCAGTCCGGAGAGTGTGGTCCTGGTCATGCACACCTCCGGGACAACCGGGCGGCCCAAGAAGGTCGTGGTACGCGATGCGGCGGTGTTCGCAAGAGCCCACCAGTACCGGACCGAAATGGGCCTGGGACCGGGGGATCTCTACTGCAGTACGGGCGGATTCCACCACACGGGGGGTGTAGGGATGCTCTTCGTGGCGGCGGCCTGTGGCGCCGGCCTCGTACCGTTCCCCCGCTTCTCGGTGGAGTCGTGGCGGGCGGTGGCAGGACTCGGCCCGACCTGCGCCCTGCTCGTACCAACGATGATCGATCTGTTGCTGGAAGCCCACGCCCTGGACGCAGTCAGGCTCAGGGGACTCCATTACGGGACCGCGCCCATCCACCCTGAAACCCTTCGGGCCGCCCTCGACACCATTCCGGGAACCGAGTTCACCCAGGCCTATGGCATGACCGAGGGTGGCCCGATCAGCATCCTGGGTCATGCCGACCACGTGCGGGCGGCCGCCGGTGAACCGTGGCTCCTGGAGTCGGTCGGCCGGATCCTGCCCGGAGTGGAGGCCCGCTTCGAGGATCCGACCCAGGACGGCGTCGGCGAACTGGTGGTGCGGGCCGATCAGATCTTCCAACCCGACCCGGACGGCTGGCTGCACACGGGCGATCTCGGACGATGCGACGAGGAGGGATTCCTCTACCTGCGCGGCCGCAAAGGTGACAAGATCATCAGAGGCGGAGAAAACATCCTGCCGCTCGAGGTGGAGCGTGTGCTCGAGCTCCACAGGGAGGTCAAGGAGGTAGCCGTCGTGGGTGTACCTGATCGACGTTGGGGACAGACGCTGAAGGCGTTCGTCGTCGCCAAGGATCCCGAGACCCCTCCGAGCGAGGTCGAACTGTCCCGTCATGCCCGAGCTCACCTGGCTGGATTCAAGGTTCCCGAGGACTGGGTCTTCGTCGCTGAGCTGCCTCGCAACACAGCCGGCAAGCTGATGAGAAGCCGGCTGTCATGACCGCTGGACCGACTTCCCTGCCTTCCCGACGGGGGGCCCGTCTCGACGGTCAAGGACGCCATCAGGTCCTGTGGTGCTTCCACACGACGGCCATGGTCGCCGACTACGAGCGCACCCGCGATGCCCTGGCCCGGCTCGTCGGCTCGCGCTGCCTCGAGGAGAACCACATCGCCGATCCGGCGATAGGTCGGCGGGGCGGCATGACCTGGATCGGCGACAACTCGATCGAGATCGGCGAACCCATCCTGGAGGGCGGAGCCGTCGACCGGTTCGTGAAGCAGTTCGGATCCCACATGAGCTCGCTCGCCGTACAAGTTTCGGACATCGACGCCACCATCGCTCACCTCGAGGACATCGGGGTCAGGGTTGCCTCCCGGGTAGAGGACGTGATCGTCTTCACCGACCCTCGGACGACGGGAGGGATCGTGATCGAGTGGTACGGAGCGGAGTCGGAGAACGACCCTCGCTTCGGAACGCCCATACCGGACTACTCGGTCGATCCGATACTCGACGTCGAGATGATGGCGTTCGGCGGGGCGGTCGTCCACGATCCCTCCTCGTCGGCCGAACTTCTGGCCGGGTTGTTCGGGACCGACGTCACCTTCCGCCACCCCGACGCCCCGATCGGGGATCCGCGCGCCGGGGTGTCGCTCGGCGACATGACCCTCGCCCTGTACGGCCTGCCGACCCAGGAGGAGTCTCAATCGGCGTGGGCTCATGTGTACCGGAAGCCCCAGACCTCCAATCTGGGGGTGTGCGTGCCGGATATCGAGGTGGCTTCCGAGGCGCTCAGAGAGCAAGGGATACCTGTGGTCCGTCGTGATGACCACCAGATCGTGGTGCACTCCGACGCCACGGGCGGAGTCATCCTGGTCGTCGTCGAGCAGTTACTGGACGGAGACCCCCGCCTGCCATCATTCCAGTAACTCCCGGCGCCGACTTCGACGGGCTCTGTACACAGGAGTTCCCGTAGGTTTACTCTCTATCCATGCTTCAGCGCGACGTTCAGATCATCTCAGTTGACGATCATGTCATCGAGCATCCCACCGTCTGGCAGGACCGGCTCCCGGACAAGTTCAAGGAGGCCGGCCCGAAGATCGTCCGTGATGATGCCGGCAATGACGTCTGGATGTTCGAGGGCCGCCCGCACTACAACATCGGTCTCAACGCCGTGGCCGGTAAGCGGCGTGAGGACTACGGCGTGGATCCGGCGCGCTACGAGGACATGCGACCGGGCTGCTACCTCATGGAGGACCGCCTCAAGGACATGGACGAGGACGGCATCTGGGCTCAGCTGTGCTTCCCAACCTTCCCCGGTTTCGCCGGCTCGACCTTCTGGCGGGCCGACGACAAGGAGTTGGCCAGTGCCTGCGTGCGGGCCTACAACGACTGGATGATCGACGAGTGGTGCGCGTCGGCGCCCGAGCGGATGATCCCGCTCGTCCTGATGCCCTACTGGGATGCGGAGGAATGCGTTCGAGAAGCGGAGCGGACCGCCGGCAAAGGAGCCAAGGCCATTTCCTTCATCGAGGCCCCGCACTCGGTCGGCCTGCCGTCGTTCCACACCGATCACTGGGACCGGTTCCTGAGCGCCGTCTCGAACACAGGCATGCCTCTCTGCCTCCATTTCGGGTCCGGCGGCCCTCCCCCCACCGCCCCCAACGGACCGTTCACGGCCGCTATCGCCCTCTACGGACTCAACTCTCTCATGACGACCGTCGAGCTGGTCAACAGCCGCATCTTCGAGAAGGCGCCCGACCTGAAGGTGGCCCTGTCGGAAGGCGGGATCGGCTGGATGCCCTACATCCTCGAGCGGGCCGACTACACCTGGGATCGCCACCGCTTCTACACCGGCATGTCCGACGCCCGCCGGCCATCGGAGATCTTCCGGGATCACATCTTCGGCTGCTTCATCTCCGACGACGCGGGGCTGCGCAACCTCGACCTCATCGGGGTGGACAATGTCATTTTCGAGGGCGACTACCCGCATTCGGACAGCAACTGGCCGCACGCCCGCAAGATGCTCGAAGAGTCCCTTGCCCACGTGCCCGACGACGTCGCCCGCAAGATCGCCGAGGACAACGCCAGGAAGCTGTTCCACTTCCCCCGCCGCGGGTGAAGTTCGCCATCCAGCACGCCATCGGTTACCGGCGTGGCAGGTCGATGTCCTCGCTCCCGACGCCCTGACGGCGTTGTGCCGGGCCTCAGAGCAGAGCGGTTGGGACGCCATCGCCTTCACCGATCACCCGGCGCCGCTCCGGGCGCCCGCCTGAGGTCTTTCTCGACGAAGTCGGCACCCTCACCGAGTTGGGGGTGGACTGGTCGGTCAGCCTGGGCGCGGGCGACGATGCGTCCGCGCCCAGGAGACGGTCGAATGGTTCGGGGAGACCGTCATCGCTGCGACCCGAACCGGCGAGGATCGGGGCTCACTCGACGTACACGTCAAGTAAAGGATCGGGCCGCTAACCTCCAGCACTGGCCCTGGTGATGGCAGGAGCCATCCCGGAGAAGCTGGAGGCCCCGTGCCCTACGTACCCACACCACTTCTGCTGCACGAGCAGCAAGGGGCGGTCGTCACCCTGACCATGAACAACCCGGACATGCGCAATGCCTTCGTGGACGAACTCCACGAGGCGATGCAAGAGGTCTGGTCCCACCTCGCAGCCGACCACTCGGTACGAGCGGTTGTCCTGACAGGTGCCGGCAAGGCATTCAGCGCCGGCGGGGACATCCCCGGCTTCATCCGGAGCTACGAGGACCCTGACCACCGCCGACTGTCGCTCCGCCAGGCGCGAGCGCTGATGGACGCCATGGCCGAGTTCCCCAAACCCGTGATCGCAGCCGTGAACGGGCCCGCTGTCGGCCTGGGGTGCAGCGTGGCGGTCAACTGCGACATCGTCCTGATCGCCGAGAGCGCCTTCCTCGCTGACACCCACCTGGACATCGGTCTGGTCTGCGGCGACGGGGGCGCCATAGCGTGGCCCCTGCTCATGAGTCTCCTGAAGGCGAAGGAGTACCTCCTGACCGGGGATCGAATCCCTGCCGCCGAGGCAGTCAACCTGGGGCTGGCCAACCGGGTGGTGGCCGACCAAGTTCTGCTCGAGGAAGCGGTGACGCTCGCTCAGCGGCTGGCCGACAAGCCCCGCCAAGCCGTCCAGGAGACGAAGCGGGCCCTCAACCTGCACCTCCAAGCAGCTATTGCCATGGTCGCCCCCTTCGCCCTGTCAGCAGAGGCCGAGTCCTTCGCCACCGACGATGTGCGCCGAAGCGTCGAGTCCTTCTCCCGACGCTGAGGGCCGTCGTCAGGGTTCGGCGAAGGAGATGGGTGCAGGAAGCTCCGTTGCGGGATCCAGATGCCGGAACTCAGGTGGTCGCCGCTCCACGAAGGCCTGGACCCCCTCGGCGAAGTCCGGGTTCTCCGGGCGGTTCAGGCTGTGCATGGCGTTGAACCAGGCCCGATTGGCTTCAGTGAAACCTCGGCTCAGATCACCCCAGACCTGCCTGCGGATGGCCGCCATCGATACGGGCGAGCACATCGTGGCCAGGGTCTGCGCGTACCCGACAGCGTCGGCGAGCACCGATTCAGGTTCCGAGAGGCGGGTGGCCAGGCCGATGCTGACAGCCTCCTCGGCCTCCACGGCTCGTGACGACAGCAGCAGGTCCAGGGACCATTCGACGCCGACCAGCCGAGGCAACAGCCACGACAGTCCGTGCTCGGCGGGAACGCCGAGCTTGGAGTACGCCGTCGACAGCCGGGCGCCGCGGGCGATGAAGCGGACGTCGCACACGAGGGCCTGGACCAGACCGATACCGGCGCAGGCCCCGTTGATGGCGGCGATCATCGGCTTGGGAACGGTCAGGGCCGACTGCATGGGCCGGCGCCCTTCGAGGCGGAGGCCGACGGGGCCGGCGGCGTCCT
Source organism: Acidobacteriota bacterium (assembly GCA_028876385.1). Classification (GTDB taxonomy): domain Bacteria; phylum Actinomycetota; class Acidimicrobiia; order Acidimicrobiales; family Palsa-688; genus JAKCDU01. The sequence continues at coordinate 82,958 of JAGWSF010000109.1, forward strand.
GCAGGCGCTGCGAGTCGAGGCCGGGGCAGAACCATCGGCCCGCCCCGGTGACCACGATGGCCCTCACGTCTTCGTCTTCGGCTGCTCTGTCCAACGCGGCGAAGTACTGGCGCTCCATGTCGGGGCTCCAGGCGTTACGTCGCTCATGGTGGTCGAGGGTGACGATGCAGACGGATCTGTCGACTTCATACCGCACAAGAGAGTGCTCACTGGAGGCCACATGCTGAATCCTACGAGTCGACGATTGGTCGTCGACTTCCCCGCTCTGATCGCAAGCGAGGATCTGCGATGAAGATCGGGGTACTGGGCGCGAATACGGGCTCGTTCGCCACGCCCGGGGGGGCGGCCACCCTGACCCGGGCCGCAGAGGCGGCAGGGATCGAGTCGCTCTGGACCGCGGAGCACGTCCTGTGGCCGGACGACTACGACTCGGCCTATCCCTACGCGGAGACGGCCAAGATGCCCGGGCCGCCCGAAACGCTTCTGCCCGATCCTTTCGTCTGGCTGGCCTGGTGTGCCGCCCATTCCCGGTCGCTCGGCCTGGCCACGGGGATCGCCATCGTGCCTCACCGCCACCCGGCCATCATGGCCAAGGAGGTCGCCACCCTCGACTTCCTGTCCGGCGGCCGGGCGATCCTCGGGATCGGCGTGGGCTGGCTGCGGGAGGAGTTCGAGGCTCTCGGAGTGCCGTTCTCCGAACGGGGGAAGCGGACCGACGAGTACGTCGATGTCATGCGCCGGCTGTGGTCGACCGACAGCGTGACCGTGAGCGGCGAGTTCGTCAACTTCTCCCGGATGAACAGCAACCCGAAGCCGGTGCGAGGATCCGTCCCCATCGTGGTGGGCGGCCATTCGCCGGCAGCGGCCAGGAGAGCCGGTCGGATCGGGGACGGGTTCGCCCCGCTCGGAGGCAACGTGCCCGAGCTGATCGACATCATGCGCCAGACAGCCGACGCGGCCGGGCGAGACCCCGGCACGATCGAGGTCACCTCGACCCATGACGGCCTGAAGCGGGGAGACCCGGAGGAGCCACTCGGCCTCATGAAAGCGTGGGGGGTGGACCGGGTCCTCCTTCCCGCCCACCGACTGGCGCGAGGTGACGTGGCGGAGAACTGCCAAACCTGGGTCAAGCGAATAGAGGGAGCGACCACATGACCACAGCGCCGTCGATACAGCGGATCGCCGACGAGTTGGAGATCCGCAACCTGCTGGGGGAACTCACCTATCTGGCCGACACCGCCACAGACGAACAGCTCGAAAGGTATCTGTCATTGTTCACCGAGGACGCCACTTGGGCGGTGATCTCCGACGGGGTGGCCTTGGCCTCGCAGGAGCGTGCCGGCCGCCAGGCCATCCTCGAGGGGGCTCAGCAGCGGCGCGCTTCGGGCGCGCAGGGACCCGGAAGTGGGACCCGGCACGCGTTGCACACGATCCACGTCCGCTTCGACTCCGACGACGAGGCGTACGCCTTGTGCTACTGGCACTACTACAAGGGGTCGTCCTCCGATCGGCCCGTCCTGGCCGCCATGGGGGAATACCGCAATCGTCTGGTCCGTACGAAAGACGGCTGGCGTCTGGCCCGCCGGGAGCTGGTGCAAGGGTGAGGATGGGGCCGTCCGTCGACGGAAATATGAACGACATCTGGCGTCCACCAGCCTGGACTGGCATGGTGGAGCAGTGTCGTAACGGGGGGCGAGCGAAGTGACCGAATGTCCCGTGGCCCATGGCTTCGATCTCCTGGCCCCCGAATCCATCGCCGACCCTTACCCGATGCTCGATCACTGGCGCCAGGAGACCCCCGTCTTCTACGTCCCTGACATCGACCACTACGTGGTTACGCGTTACGCCGAGATCGAAAAGGTGCTCCTCGACCGGGAGACCTGGTCGGCGGCCAACGCCTCCAGCCCGCTCATGTCCGTCTGCCCGGCCGCCCAGGAAATCCTGAGCACGGGCTTCGCCCGGGTGCCGACCCTCAACAACTCCGATCCGCCGCGGCACGGTCCGATGCGCAAATCCGTTCTGACGGTGATGACCCCTCGCCGGCTGCGGGCTCTCGAACCCGTGCTCCGGGCGTACGCTACCGGGTTGGTCGAACAGTTCCGGTCCCATCCAGTGGTGGACCTGGTCGACGCGTTCACCTTCCCCTTCCCCGGATTTGCAGCGTTCAGCTTGCTCGGTTTCCCCCATGCGGATACCGACCTTCTCAAGGAGTGGAGCCGGACCCGAGTCCTCCTGACCTACGGACGCCTGTCCGAGGAGGACCAGGTGGCGACGGCCAAGGACGTGCTCGCCATGTGGAGGTACGTCGAGGCCTTTGTGGCCAGCCGCTGGGCCGAACCTCTCGACGATCTGACCAGCGACCTCGTCCGTCTCTCGGCCGAGAAGCCGGATCAGCTCAACCAGTTCGACATCGTCAACATCGTCTACTCCATGGCACTGGCCGGACACGAGACGACGGCCAACACCCTCGCCAACGGCGTGCTGGCGCTCCTTCGGGGCCGGCGACAGTGGCAGCGCCTGATCGACGAGCCCGCCCTGATCGAGAACGCCGTCGAGGAGATCCTGCGCTTCGCGGGGCCGGTGCTCTACCACCGGCGCGTGGCCAAGGTCGACACGGTCGTCGGAGGGGTGACCATCCCGGCCGGAGCGAAGGTGATGATGGCCTTCGCCGCCGCCGATCACGATCCGGCTCAATTCGGTGAAGACGCCCCAGAGTTCCGGATCGACCGGGAGGACGCCGAGCTGCACCTGGCCTTCGGCAAGGGGCCTCACCTGTGCCTGGGCGCCCCTCTTGCTCGGCTGGAGGTGCGTATCGCGCTCGAGCTGCTCACCACCATGACACCGGAGTTGGATCTGGTGCCAGACCAGACGGTGAACTACAGCCCCAACGCCCTGTTCAGGGGCCCTACCGCCCTGCTGGTCAATCCGACCGGGATGTGAGACGTGCCGGAACCCGAAGTCGACGAGGTTCGCTTTGCGGCTGCCCAACGCCTCGTCAAGCTTTCGGCCCTACGTACGTCGCCGATCGACGATGACCGCTGCGCGACCTGCCTCTACTATCTGGAGCTGGATCAAGGGCCGGCCTTCTGCTGGCACGAGAAGCTCCAGACTCTCGTCGGGCCGGAGTGGTGGTGCCACTTCTGGGAGATGACCGACGAGTAGGGGGGCTAAGTGCTACCGCCAACCGGTGTAGTTGACATGTCCGTCAATCTGGGCGATCATGCGGGGCCGACTGAAGGAGGATGTCAAGAATGGGTCTGCTTGATGGCAAGGTAGCGATCGTGACCGGGGCAGGGCGGGGTATCGGGCGCGAACACGCCCTCCTGCTGGCCCGCGAAGGTGCTTCGGTGATGATCAACGACCTCGGTGGCGACGGCCGTGGGGAAGGTGCCGATCTCACCCCGGCCCAGTCCGTGGCCGAGGAGATCCGCGCCGCTGGCGGCGTGGCCGAGGTCAACGGCGCCAACGTGGCCGACTGGTCGGCGGCCGAGGCGTTGGTCAAGCAGGCGGTCGAGGCCTTCGGTCGCCTGGACATCCTGGTGAACAATGCCGGGATCCTGCGCGACCGTATGGCCTTCAACATGGCCGAGGACGAGTGGGACGTCGTCATCGACGTCGTTCTCAAGGGCTGCTTCGCACCGGCTCGTTTCGCGGCCGCTTACTGGCGTGAGCAGTACAAGCGCACCGAGGAGCGGGTCAACGGCGCCATCGTCAACACGGCTTCGGAATCCGGGCTCTACGGCAACTCCGGCCAGGCCAACTACGCGGCGGCCAAGGCCGGTATCGCCTCGCTGTCCACCGTCTTGGCCCGTGACCTGGAGCGGATCGGTGTGCGGGTGAACACCATCGCCCCGACGGCCGCCACTCGGCTGCTCGGGACCGTGATCCAGCACGAAGAGAAGCCGGAGGGCGCCTTCGATCCCTGGTCCCCGGCGGCTATCGCTCCCCTGGTCGTCTGGCTCTGTTCGGATCTGGCCAAGGACGTCAACGGTCAGGTCTTTGCCGTCAGCGGAGCCCGCATCCAACTGGTGCGAGGCTTCCACCCGGTCTCCCAGATCGACTCCGAGGAGCGGGCGTGGTCCCCCGACCGAATCGAAGACCTCCGGGACGAGCTCCTCGGTAAGGGACGTTTCGACACCGGCATCCCCCCCTTCCTCCCACCTGTCGGCTGGGAGTAGCAGCTCCAGTTTGCTCCCGGATACGGTATCCTCTATTCCCATGAGCAAACTCTGGGCCAACTCGGGTGACTCGCATTTCCTGGAGCCGGAGGATCTCTGGCGATCGAACCTTCCGCCGCACCTGGCCGAACTGATGCCGCGCAGCGAAAGGGATCCGAGCGGCGAGTTCGAGACCGTGCATGTCGACGGCCAATCCTTCACCCGCAAACTGCCCGGCGCCGCCCAGGCGGAGTTCCTCGAAGCGAGCAGTCGGGCACCGGGGGCCCGAGACGTCGCCAAACGGATCGTCGACCTCGACGAGGAGGGCATCTGGGGCGAGGTCGTCTTCCCGTCCCTCGGCATGTGGAACGCCTCCTTCCGGACCAGAGAGGCGCTCCGCGAGGCGATCAAGGTTTCCAACGACTGGGCCTGCTCGGAGATCCTCCGGGCCAGCCCCCGTATGGTCCCGACGGCCCAGATCTCGATGCTGTCCATCGAGGACGCCGTCGCCGAGGTGGAGCGGACGGCCGAACTCGGATTCCGGGCCGTGTTCCTCCCGACCACACCTCCGTCGTCCACCCCCGATTACAACCGCGACGATTGGGAGCCCTTCTGGTCGGCCTGTGAGGCAGCCCGGATGGTGGTCGCCTTCCACATCGGCACCGACCCGGTCGACTTCAGCGCTGGTGAGAACCTCGGGGCCTTCTTCCGCGGTCCCGGCGCGGCCGTGCTCAACTACACCGAGACGACCTTCTCGGGCCAGCGGGCAACCATGAAGATGGTCGCCTCCGGCGCCCTCGACCGCCACCCCGACCTGAGGGTGCTCGTATCCGAGGGGGGTGCGACCTGGGTCCCCTTCCTCGCCGACCGCATGACCGAGGGTTACCGCCAGCACCACATGATGGTGCGACCCAAGTTGAGCCGTTCACCCCAGGAGATCCTCTACACGCAGGTGTACGCCTCCTTCCAGCACGACCGCAGCGCGGTGGGCGCCGTGACGGCGATGGGTTACCAGAACGTCATGTGGGGCAGCGACTACCCGCACATGGAGGGCACCTTCGGTCACACCCAGGACACCCTGCACGAGCTCTTCGACGACGTGGACGACCAGACGCGCTACCGGGTGACCGTCGGCGCCTTCCTGGACCTGTTCCCCGAGGTGGGTGCCCCGCCGGCCCTGCTGACGACGACCTGACACCTCCAGGCGGTCCTGCTCAGCGGGCTCAGTCCCGACCGAGCAACATGGTTCCACTGGAGCAGAACCACCCGCCGGTGCCGCTCACACAGGCGACCTCGGCACCGCCCACCTGACGCTCACCGCACTCGCCGCGAAGTTGGCGAACGGCCTCGACGATGAGGAAAAGTCCCCGCATGCCCGGATGGCAGGCCGACAGGCCGCCGCCGTCGGTGTTGGTCGGGAGAGCTCCGTTGGTCAGCAGTCGGCCCCCCTCGACGAAGCTGCCGCCTTCGCCTTTGGCGCAGAAGCCGAGATCCTCGAGGGTGATCAGGAGCATGTAGGTGAAAGCGTCGTAGAGCTCACACACGTCGACATCGGCCGGCGTCAGCCCGGCCCGCTCGAAGGCCATCCGACCCGACACGGCGGCCGGACCCGTAGTGAAATCGGGCCACTGGCTCAACGAGACGTGAGAGGTGTGCTCGCCGGATCCGAGTATCCACACAGGCGCCTTCGGCAGATCCCGGGCCCGCTCCTCGCTCACCAGCACCGCCGCCGCTCCCCCGTCGGAGCGGATGCAGCACTGGAGCTTGGTGAAGGGGTCGGCGATCATAGGTCCGGCCAGGACGTCTTGGATCGTGATGGGGTCGCGGTAGAACGCCTCCGGGTTGAGGGCGGCGTTGGCCCGGGCGGCGACGGCCACCTCGGCCAGTTGCTCGATGGTGGTGCCGTACTCGTGCATGTGCCGACGGGCCGCCATGGCGTACTTGGAGATGATGGAGTGCCCGTAAGGGGCCTCCCACTGGAGAGGACCCCGGGTCCCCCAATCGAGGCTGGCCCCCCGGAGACCCTTCTTGATGTCGGCCCGGGCCGTGGACCCGTACGCGAGCAGGACCACGTCAGCGTGGCCCGCCGCTATGGCATCGGCGGCGTGAGCGGCCATGACCTCCCAGGCGCTGCCGCCGACGGACGTCGAGTCGATCCAGCGGGGCGCCAGCCCGAGGTATTCGGCCACATCGGCCGGGGCGAGCGATCCGAGACCGGTCGAGGCGAACCCGTCTATGTCTTCCGGACCCAGCCCACAGTCGGCCAGAGCCCTTCGGGCGGCCTGGGCGTGGAGGGCGTAGGGAGTCATGTCATCGACCCGACCGACGTCCGAGAGGGCGACTCCAGCAATGGCCACGCGACGGCTCAAAGTAACTCCTCGAGATATTCAGTCTTGGGGACCCCGCTGCAAGGCGAGGCCGAGGTGGAGGGCGGTCGATCCGAACGCTTGGCCGAGCACATGGGCGCGTTTGACATAGAGGTGGGCGTCCTGTTCGAAGGTGAAGCCCATCCCGCCGTGGATCTGCACGTTGGCGGCGGCGTTTCGATGAGCGGCGTCGGCGGCCACGATCTTGGCCGCCGAGGCTTGGAAGGCGGCATCCCGTCGCCCGGTCTCTACAGCCACGGCGGCGAAGAATACCTGTGAGATGGCGGCTTCGGCCCGGATGGCCATATCGGCGCAGGCGTGCTTGACGGCCTGATACGAACCGATCGGGTGACCGAACTGCACCCGGACCTTGGCGTAAGCGGTAGCCCGGTCGCGAACGGCCTCGGCCATCCCGGCGAGTTGGGCGGCCACGAGCACGGCCCCCCGATGCAAGAAATCGTTGCCATCCGCCATCCAGACTCGGGCAGGAGCTGACTCGAACGAGCCTCGGGCCAGCCGGGTGGCGTCATCGATGCAAGCCAGCTCCGTGACATTCTTCAGGTCCGAGGCGTCGACCAGGACCGCCGCGTCAGGCTCCAGGACGAGCACCAAGTCGGCCCACGCGGCGTCGTAGAGCTCCAGTTGGCCTGTCACCTCGGCGCCCAACGTCATGACTGTTCCCGCCCGAGGAGATCCCAGGCCGGCAACCAGCTCGCCCGCTCCGAGCGCCCCGGCCAACTCGAGATCGCCGGCCGCCGCAGCGAGTCTCGTGGCGATGACGGTGGCGGCGAAGGGTCCGGGCGCGATCACCTTTCCGATCTCCCGGAAGATCAGCGCCTCCTCGGGTAGGCCGTACCCGACTCCACCGAGGCCCTCGGGCAGGCCGAGGGTGAACCAGCCCAACCCGCCGGCGCGTGACCACAAGGCCCGGTCGATCGGCACCGGGGCGGTCATCAGCTCCCTCATGCGATCGGTCGGGAGCTCGTTGGCCAGCACGGCGGCGACCGACGCGGCTATCTCGTCCTGTTCGGGGGTGGGGAGGAGGTCCATGCTTATCTCGGAAGTCCGAGCACCCGTTCACCGATGATGTTCCGCTGGATCTCCGAGGTGCCGCCCCCGATTGAAGTCGAGAAGCCCTTCAAGTACTCGTGGGTCCAGTCCGATCCGTGGTCGGGTCCGAGGGCCAGCCCGTCGACTCCGAGCACGTCCATGCACAGCCTCCCGAACTCCTGGTGCAGGTCCGAGTAGTACAGCTTCATCATGCTGCCCTCTGGGCCTGGCAGGGGAGAGCGGGCGTTGCGGGAGATGGTGGCGTAGGTCATGGCCCGCAGTGATGCCGCCTGGCTGCGGATACGGGCCAGACGACGACCCAGTTCGTCGTCATCGATGGCCCGGCCGCGCCCCGACGGGCCAGGGTGGGTTCGGGCCACGGCTATCAGTCGCTCGATGCCATCAGCCAACGCCACCTGACTGGCCGTAAAGGCGGTCCCCCGCTCGAAGGCGAGTGTAGACATGGCCACGCTCCACCCGTCGTTGAGCCGGCCAACCACGTTGCCGAGAGGGACTCTAACCTCGTCGTAGAAGACCTCGGCGAAATGCCGGTCGCCGTCCATGGTCTGAATGGGACGAACCTCTATACCGGGAGAGTGCATGTCGCAGATGACCCACGAGATGCCCTTGTGTTTGGGAGCCTCCGGATCGGTCCGTACGAGCAGCTCCTGCCAGTCCGCTACCTCGGCGAAGCTGGTCCAGATCTTCTGTCCGGTTATCACCAATTCGTCTCCGTCGACCACCCCCCTGGTCCGAAGAGAGGCCAGATCGCTGCCGGCTTCGGGCTCGGAGAACCCCTGGCACCACACGACGTCACCACGCAGAATCCTGGGGAGGTGGTACTGCTTCTGGGCGTCGGTCGCCCGGGCTATCAGCGTGGGACCGGCGTGGTTGAGCCCGACGAATGACGAGTCGATGTCCGGTAGCCCCGTACGGGCGTATTCCTCGTGCCAGATCAGCTGCTGAGCCAGCGGGAGCCCCCGGCCTCCGTATTCCACCGGCCAGGAGATCCCGGACCAGCCGGCCTCCCACAGCTGGTAGAGCCAACCCATGTCGAACTGGCGCATGGCCATCCCGTTACGAGGGCGGGGATCCGTCGGTGCGTGCTCGGCCAACCAGGTCCTCACCTGGTCTCGAAACGCCTCATCCTCGGGAGAGAAATCCAGGTTCATGGGGCCTCTAAATCCTCGGCGGAACTCGAGGCGAGCGCCGCCAGGTCCGCAGCTGGTTCTCTTGAGCCAAATCGGTCGAGAACCAATGTCAGTATCGCCACCGCTGAGCGCAAGAAGATGGCACCGGCCGAATCGAATGGTTGGCGGGATCTCCGTCCCAGTCCGACGTTGCCCCAGACGCGTCCCTGACGAAGGATCGGGATGAAGATGGCGGCGTGGAAATCGGCCGGGACGAAGTGTTTGGCCGTGGAGGAAAAGCGCTCGCCAGCCGCCATGACGTCGGCGAAGCAGACGGTTTCCCCTGTGATGACGCTGTGGGCGCTGGCGAAGCTGTGCTGCAGAGGGACACCGAGCTTCACGCGGTCCACCCACCATGCCGGGCAGCGCCGCTGATCGACCATGCGCATAATCTGGTCGTCTAGGCGGAAGACGGCCACGGCGTCCGCGTAACCGGTCCGCTCGAGACAGTTGAGGAAATGGCCGACAGCTTCCTCGGTGCTCTGGCAGCCGGCCAACCCCAGAGCCAGGTCCTCGAGCGACTCCAGGAACGGTAGAGCGCCCCCGGCGTCGTTCACCTGCGTAGGGCGCTGGGGTGTGTCGCCGAGCTCGGTCACATTGCCGACGAACCGGTAGCCGGTACCACGCACCGACTCGATGAATCGGGGAAGATGGGGATCGTCGCCCAGCTTGCGCCTCAGGCGGTTGACGAAGATGCGTAGGGCGTTGCGCCCATCGGTCGGCGGCCAGCCCCACACCTTCCTGACGATCGTCTGAGCAGGAAGAGCCTGGTTGGGACGGGTCATCAAGAAGGTCAACAGGGCGTACTCGGTGGGCGAGAGGTGCAACGGCCGACCCGCGCTCTCGCACTGCTGGGACCAGAGATCCACTTGGAGGTCCTGTGAAACCAGATAGCGAACGCCGGGCTCCCAGATCTGATCGAGCCGGCGGAGCAGCGCCATCACCCTGGCGAAGACCTCGTCGGGTCCGGCCTGGGGATCGATCACCGCGTCGACGCCGGCCGAGACGAGTTCCACCACACCCTGCCCCGGGGGGGAGGCCAGTACGACCAACGGAGCGGCTGTGGCGGGACGAAGGGCTTCGACGAGAGAGCCGACCGAAGCGTGTTCGCCGGCCACCATCACCAGGGAGATCCGCTGGATGCAAGCGAGCCATTTCGCCCGAGAGGCGTCAGGGGCCGATATAGCGGCCCACGCGTGTCCGGTCAGCCACTCAGTGACACCGCTCGACTCGAATACGTTCGGCGGTCCGACCAGGAGCACGGGTTGGCTCGGGGCAAGGTCCTTCCCTGATCCGGGATCAAGGCCTCCAGGTGGCGAAAGCGTAGGCCTCTCCTCCAGCCGGACCGCACCTTGGATGCTCATCGTGCATTCCCCCCGAATCTGATCAGACCAACTCCATGAGGCAACAGAAGTTGACAGATATGTCGTCTGACATTGGTGTCACCTAAGTATAGCGTCGGTCGTGGGGGTTCGGCCGGTCGCTACGGCCCAGCGACGAGAACCGGGTCGATTCGAAGGGTTCGTCACCAGGGTATGGAGCCACCTTCGTCGAAGTAACCGGCGGTGGGACCGTCCGGCCCTGTCGTGGCCAAGCGAACGATCGCCGCGGCAGCCTGGGTGGGTGTTCTCGACCCGCTGTTCTTGGTCATGTCGGTGTTCGTGAAGCCGGGGTCCACCGCATTTACCTTCACTGCCGTATCACGCAGTTCGTTGGCGAACTGCACCGTCACCGAGTTGAGCGCCGCCTTGGCCACGTTGTAGCTGAGCAATGGACGATCGCGATACTTCGATCCGGGCGTGGTGGCAAGGGTTAGCGATCCGAGGCCGCTCGACACGTTGACGATCCGGCCGGCCGGCGCCCGTCGCAGGAGTGGGAGCATGGCCTGGATTACCCGAATGGTCCCGACCACGTTGGTGTCCAGGGTCCGTCGCACCACGTCGAGCTCACATCTGCTCGGAGGAGCCGGATGGAACTCGAGCTTGATAGCGGCATTGTTGACAAGAGCGTCGAGACGGCCGAAACGGGCGGCTATCCACCTGGCCGCGGCGTATACCTGCTCGTCGCTGGTGATGTCAAGGGGCAGATACGTGGCTGATCCCCCGGCCTCCCGGAGAGCCCGGGCGGCCGCCTCGCCACGCTCGGGATGGCGTGCCCCGAGGAGCACCTGGTGCCCCAACTGGGCCAGCTGCTCGGCGGTCGAGTAGCCGATCCCCTTATTGGCGCCGGTCACGAGGGTGACCGGCGCTTCACCTGGAGTGCTCATGGCCACATGCCCAGGACCCCCGGTCGCCGACGCTCCTGTCCCGCGGCGGGCACCTCCCTCAATCGACGCGAGCTGTGGCCGTACCGGTAACCACGACGGCTCCGTCCTGGTTGACGGTTTCGACGGCCAGGTCGACCAGATGCGAGCCGGCGTCCTGCCTGACCCCCGAAACCCTGGCCGAGGCGGTCAGCGTGTCCCCGGGCCACACCTGCTTGACGAAGCGCACACCGAAGTGGGTCAGCGCTTCGACGCCGAACCAGTCCGTGAGAACTCTGCCCGTGGCCCCCATCGACAGCATCCCGTGGGCGAAGATGGACGGGTAACCGGCCACCTGGGTGGCATAGACCTCGTCGCTGTGGAGCGGGTTGTAGTCACCGGAAGCGCCGGCATACATGACGATCTGCGTCCGCGTGATGTTGTCGGCGACCACCATCGATCGCACTTCACCCACTTTAGGTACCGTTACGCTCATTGTCCACCTCCAGTGGCACTCGGAGCGGGCTCGGCCGGACGTTCGGTCACCACACCGACCATGCGGGCGGTCACAACGGGTTCGCCGGTGTCCTGCTCCAGATATTCGACGATCCGCTCCTTGAACTTCAAGTTGCCTCCCCGCCGGCCGGCCTTCTCCCATTCGGCGCCGTCCCGCTCCCTCGTTGTGAGAACCATCCCGGGCCGAACCGGCTTGTGATAGTCAAAGGACTGCTCGGCGTGGAGGGCACCGCCGGACTCACGCGTGGCTCCCGACGGCTCCCGGCCGGAACCGAACCAGGGTTCACCGGGTTTCGGGCGGAGCGGGTTATCCGGGTCGAACTGGGAGCCGGCCATGACGAAGGTCGGAGGGGCCACGATGCCCCCGGGCTCGGTCGGGTCCGTATAGCGGGGGTTGTAGTCGCCTACGGCTCGGGCGAAGAAGAGGACATGGGTTTCCTCGATCGGAAAGCGTTCTATGGACATCGATCCTCCGTTGGGCCAGGCGACGGTCAAATGTACAACTTGACGATCATGTCGGATAGGTGTCGGATTGGGGTCGGGACCGGGCACGGTGACTCCGCCGAACCGACGGATGACGTCAGGCGCTAGGGTCGAACCGCTGACTGGCTGGGCCCGAAGACGAGGGGAACATGGCACACCCAAACGGTTTCGACCTGCAAGGCAAGATCGCAGTGGTAACGGGTGGAAGCCGGGGCATCGGCCGGGCCGTCGCCACGGGCCTGGCCGAGATCGGGGCCGACGTCGTGATCGCCAGCCGCAAGCTCGACGCCTGTGTGACCGCAGCAGCCGAAATCGAGGGCCGCACAGGCCGGCGAGCGCTCCCAGTTGCCTGCCACGTGGGCCGCTGGGACGACTGTGACCGCCTGGTGGAACGGGTCTACCTTGAGTTCGGCCGCTGTGACGTGCTGGTCAACAATGCCGGCATGTCGCCGCTCTATAACGGCCTCCTGTCGGTGACGCCCGAGTACTACGACAAGGTTCACGCCGTCAACGTGCGAGGGCCCTTTCGGCTGTCGGTCCTGATCGGGACCCGGATGGCCGAGGGCGAGGGTGGCTCAATCATCAATGTGTCCACTGCCGGATCGCTCCGGCCGATGGCTACGGATCTGCCTTACGCCATGGCCAAGGCGGCCCTCAACGCCATGACCCTCGGCCTGGCCGGAGCATGGTCGCCCAAGGTCAGGGCCAATCTCATCCTTCCCGGAGCGTTCGATACCGACATCATGAAGGCCTGGGACCCCCAAAGCGTCGAGTGGGCCGCCCGCTCGAACCCGCTTGGCCGGGTGGGACGACCCGAGGACATGGTCGGATTGTGCCAGTTGCTGGCCAGCGACGCCGGGAGCTACATCAATGGCGCCCAGGTACTCGTGGACGGCGGCGCATACCGGACTCTATGACTCTTTCCTCACCTCCCCTCGGAGGTCATTCCACCACCCTCGCCGAGGCGTTCGCCGGGGCGGCGCGAGCCTTCGGCCCCCATGACGCGTACGTCGAGGGGTCGGAGAGGATGAGCTTCGCCGATTGGTTCGACCGATCCCAGCGGGTCGCCCGGAGGTGGCAGCGGCAAGGCGTCGACCGAGGGGACGTGGTGGCCATCATGTTGCCCCCGTCCATTGACTTCGCCGTAGCGCTCGGCGCAGCCGTGCTGCTGGGGGCGGTGGTGACTGGCATCAACACTCGGCTCGGACCTACCGAGGTGGCGGCCATCCTGGGCCGCTGCTCACCGGCCGTCCTGGTCGTCGAGGCCACTCACACCCTCCCGCCGCTCACGGGATCGATGATGCTGGTCGAGCGGTCCCGGATTGCTGACCGGGCCGGTGACCGACCCGGCGACGGGCCCGTCCGGCGTCCGGCAGCCGCCTCGGACCCGGCCGCGATCATCTGGACGAGCGGCACGACGGGCGTGCCGAAGGGCGCCTGGTTCGACCACCAGGGACTGGAGGCGGCCGTACGCTCCGGTGGGGTGATGACCGCGCCCTTCGACCGGAGGTTGGCCAGCACCCCGTTCGCCCACGCCGGCTACCTGGGCAAGGTCTGGGAACAGCTGGCATGGGGCATCAGCCTGGTGATCTCCCCGACGCCATGGACGGCACGGGACATGCTGCGGCTCATCGTCGAGGAGCGGATCACCGTCGCCGGCGGCGTGCCGACCCAGTGGGCCAAGCTCCTCGAACTTCCTGACCTGGCCGGAGCCGACCTGTCAAACCTCCGGCTGTGCGTGAGTGCCACTGCACCCTGCCCACCCGAGTTGGTCGAGCGGGTCGTGACGGCTCTGGGATGCCCACTGGTCGTCCGCTACGCCATGACCGAGTCACCCTCCATCACCGGCACCGAGCCGGACGATCCTCCCGACGTGCAGTACCGCACGGTCGGCCGGCCGCAGGCCGGCGTGCGACTCGACCTACGCGACGAGGAAGGTCGGTCGGTACCCGCCGGCACCACGGGACGCATCCATCTCAAGTCGGAATGTGCCATGCGCGGCTATTGGGGGGACGAAGCGGCGACCGCCGCGACGCTCGATTCTGACGGGTGGCTGCGCTCCGGCGACCTCGGCCATCTCGACCCCGACGGGAACCTGATCCTCGACGGCCGGGTGGACGACATGTACATCAGAGGCGGCTACAACGTCTACCCCTTGGAGGTGGAGCACGTTCTCGACGAGCACCCCGGAGTATCCCAGGCGAGCGTGATCGGCGTGGAGACTCCCGTAATCGGGCAGGTGGGCGTCGCCTTCATCCGTCCAGCCGACCCGCGCCATCCGCCGTCGGCCGAGGAGCTGGCGGCCTGGTGCCGCAGCCAGGTGGCCGACTACAAGACGCCAGACCGTTTCGTGATAGTCGATGACCTCCCGCTCACCCCCATGATGAAGGTGGACAAGGAGGCTCTCAGGGCGGCGGCCAGCCACTGATCATTACGCCCCATTAGGCGGCATCAAGCGGTCTTGCACCCTCGTCCATGTCTCGAAGGGCGTTGGGGCTGCGAGCCATGATCTGGAGATGAAGCGGAGTGGAGTCCGACATCCACCTCGTATCGAGTTGCCGCGGCCACTCGGCAACCTAGCGGTGCTGCGGGTCAACGAGCTTCGGAGCTGCCGATATTGAGAAATGCCCGTTCGATCAGGAGCCGGAGCCGCAGAGCCGACTCCTCCGGCTCGCACGCGAATGCAGTCCCTGTAGCTTGATCCGGGAACCGCTGGAGGAGACTGCAGAGGATTTCGGCCACGGCTGCATCGGTCAGGGGGTAGGGACGGGCGACGGCGCCGACCAGACGGATCAGCCCGCGCCGCAGAGCGTCCCGGGCGGCTTCCCTGCGGTCAACGATCCCTTGGACGAGCGCCGGCTCGTCGGACCACACCCGCCAAACCCCGGCATAGACCCTGTGGAAGGCGAGGAACTCCTCCAACCACTCCCCAAGGGCACGGCGCGGCTCTTCGTTGGCCATCCGTTCGCTCAAGGCTTCGCCGAGGGCAGTCATCCGCTCAGAGCACTCGACGGACAGGACGCCCAGGAGATCGGCCTTGTTGTCGAAGTACTTGTAGAAGGTGCCGCGTCCCACCTGCGCGGCCCTGGCCACCTGCTCGACACTGACGGCGTGAAAGCCGGCGATGGTGAAGAGTCGACCGCCGACATCGAGAATCCGTTCTGCGGTCCGGAGCGCTTCCGGTCCGCCACCGTGGCGGCGCGAACCCCCGGCGTCCGCCCTCTTCTGTTCATCCGTCGGCGGTCCAGCCGCGGCCTGCTCCGAAGCCTGTTCGACCGTCGGCCGCTCCGCCGCGGCCTGCTCCAGCCCCCGGGGCAGCGGGTGCGCTGACATTGACGACCCCAGAACCGTGACAGGGGTGTCGGGGAAGAGCATGAGCTGTACAACCACCGCCAGGTCAGACAACTGCTGCGGACCAGCGGATTGCCTCGTCATGCTGAAGCTGGAGCGCTCAAAGAGCGCCCAGACGGCGATGGCCAGTTGAGGCGGCTCGACGACTGAGGGATCCGCGGCTCCCAGCAGAGGTGTAAGTCGCTTGACGTAGTTGGTCATCCAGCCGGCGAGCATCGATTGCCGACTTCGCTGAAGAGCCTCGATGGCGGACCACTGGGCGAACACCTCTGAGTAGCGGGAGTAGAGGACGGTCCAGTCCGCTAGCCAGGCCTGGACGGCAGCGAAACCGGCATCATCCGCACCGAGAGGACCAACTCGGCGGAGGACCCGGAGCAGAGCGGCCCCGCTCTCCTCCACCAACTCTGCGAAAATCTGCTCCTTGCTCTCGAAGTACTGGTACAGCGTGGCCCTCGAGACTCCGCCCCCGCCGGCGATGTCGTCCATGGTCGTCTGTTGCGCACCCTTGGTCCCCAACAGGGCGAGGGCTACCTCCAAGATGAGGGCCCGTGTGCGAGCTCCACGCTCGCCGACGAGCGGGCTGGCGGCGCCGTAGCTCGTGCGGCGGAGCGGCTCGGGGCGGCCGGGAGCCACGCTCTAGCTTCTGGTCGTCGTCATCGGGCGGACGCCATCTTCATTGCAGGGAGTCAAACGTGACGGGGCGTTGCTGCTCACACATAGGGCGAAGCTCCGATGAGGCCTGGGTCGTCGCCCTGACAGCGGACCTGGATTACGGACGACCGGACGGCCGAGTATGGCAGCAGATCTCCCTGAAACCGGTCCCTCGCTACCAAGCAAACGAACCTGAAATGTCGCGGGCGTCAGGCACTCTCCCCGGCGGTCACTATGGCCCCCGATCTCACGAGATCTTCGATATCGGCTGATTCGTATCCGAGCTCGCCGAGCACCTCACGCGAATGCTGCCCGATACCAGGACCGGGCCTGCGGATGGCCGGAGTCTCATCGTCGAACTGGACCGGCGCGGCGGCCACGAGTAATCCCTCCCGGTCCGGGTGGGACATCAAGTAGCCATTGTCCTCGACCGACGGGTCACGCAGCACATCACTGGGCGTGGCGAAGAAGGAGAAGATGCAGTCCTCGGCCCGGAGGCGGCGTTCGATTCCTTGCGCCGTCATGGTAGCTACGGCTTCGGTGATGCGGGTACGGATCCGGGGCCAAGCCGCCCGCCGGCTTTCGTCGTCGGAGTAGCGCCCGATCAAGTCGTCGAGACCGAGGGCGCGGCACGCCTGGGCCCAGTAACGGCTCTCGTCGATCATCATGAATGACACGAACCGGCCGTCCGACGTCTTGTACTGCCGGGTCAGCGGGCTGCGCGGACCGGCTCCGACGTGGAGCTGGCGCCCGGCTATGGACGCGTAAGCAAGGTCGGGCGCCATCGTCCACACGGCGCCCCCGAGGAGCGAGGTGTCGACGACGATCCCCTCGCCGGTACGCAGGACGTGAACCAGGGCGGCGCAGATGCCCCCGGCGAAGAACATCCCGCTCGGAAGGTCCCCGAGCGCCGGGCGGGGCTGGGCCGGCTCAGGGGCATCGGGGTCGGTGAGGACGTGGGCCAAACCGCCGCGAGCCCAGAAGGACACGGCGTCGTAACCGCCGGCGTCAGCGTCCTCGCCTCGCTGGCCCTGCCCGTGGCCCTTGGCGTAGACGAGCTTCGGCTTGATGGCGAAGATGTCGGCCGGATCGGTGCGAAGCTTCCGGCGTACCCGGGGGAGCTGATTCGTGACGTACACATCAGCCCAGCCCACCAGCCGCTCGAAGACCTGGCGCCCGGACTCGACCTCCACATCGACGGCGATGCCTCTCTTGTTGCGGTTGACCAACTCGAAGAGGAAGTCGTAGCCGTCGACGCTTGGGACGAGGCCAGCGGAGATGATCCGCCGCATGGCGTCCCCGCCGGGTCGCTCGATCTTCACTACGTCGGCACCGAAGTCAGCCAGGATAGCCGCAGCAGACGGGACGAAGCCGTGCTCGGAGAACTCCAGCACCTTGATACCGTTCAGAGGTCGAGTCACCTTCCTGACACTACGGCTTCGACTCAGACCCGTTCACCGACGGGCATGTCTTCGAGGCGTCGGACCGTCGGTGTCTCCCATTCCGGACGCCAGGTCAGCTGGGCTCTTTGGGGAGGCCGAGCACCCTCTCCGCCAGGATGTTCCGCTGCACTTGCGAAGTCCCGGCATAGATGGTGTCGGCGACACCGTTGTAGAGAGCGCCGACCCACGACGCCGAGGTGTTCGGGGCTCCTGGATCGTCGGCTCGGTACCCGCGGATGGGCGGACGCCCACTGAGCACGAGCGCTTCTGTACCCATGACTTCGACGGCCAGCCGGGTCACGTCACGATGGTACTCCGACCAGTAGAGCTTGGAGATCGACGCTTCGGGGCCAATCGTCCCGGTCGAGAGAACGCCAGTGAGAATCCGGTATCCGAGGAAGCGCATGATCTCTACCCGGATGTAGGCGTCCGCCAGACGATCACGGATGACCGGGTCCCGGCTCCGGCCGAGATCACGCGCCATCTGGGTGAGACGATCCAGCTCAGCCCGAAACTGCACAGGATTGGTCGCCGCTTCGTCGCCCCGTTCGAGCCCGAGCACACTGTTCGCCACGCTCCATCCACCGTGGACCTCTCCGACCACATTGGACGCCGCCGTTCGAGCCCCGTCAAAGTGTACGGAGTTGAAATCGGCCGATCCTCCGATCATCCTGATCGGGCGCACCTCGACACCGGGTTGATCCATCGGGACGAGGAAGAAGGTGAGGCCCCGATGCTTGGCTGCTTCCCCGTCAGTGCGGGCCAGAACGAAGATCCAGTTCGCTTCTTGCGCCCTGGTCTGCCAGACCTTCTGACCGTTGATCACCCAATCGTCCCCGTCGGGCCGGGCGCTCGTCCGCAGACCGGCGAGATCCGAACCGGCGTCCGGCTCGGAATAACCCTGGCACCACAGGTCCTCGCCCGAGAGGATCCGGGGAAGGAAACGCTGCTTCTGCTCCTCCGTCCCCCACGCCAGCAGTACGCCACCCACCATCTTCATACTGAAGGTGTCATTGGGTCCCATGGCCGGCACGCCGGCGCGAGCCATCTCCTCCACCAGAACGATCTGCTCCACCTTCGAACGTCCGCCGCCGCCGTACTCCTTCGGCCAGTGAATCCCGAGCAGCCCGTGGTCATACAGCTTTTGGCGCCATTCCTCGGTGAATGAGAGAGCCTCGGCCCGGGGAAGGGCCCCGATCCCAGGCCATCCGTCCGGGAGTTGCGCGTCGAGAAAGGCACGAACCTCTGCCCGGAAAGACTCGGCCTCGGCCGAGAAGAGCGGGTCCATTCAACCAATCACCCCTCGACCTCCCATAGCTTCACTCGACCAGATTAGGTCATCCCACCGTGGTGCCTACCTCGTCGCCGTGACTGACAGACGTCGGGCGGCGCGCCGGTGCTCCGGTGCTCCGGTGCTCCGGTGCTCCGGTGCTCCGGTGCCACGAATTGTGATCCGGATTGTTCACGCACACAGTCCATAACCCGGAATTCATTCATCGTTGCCCACCCACCATTGAGACTTCCTACTCGTCCCGAACAGAAGAGTATGCGAAATGCGCAGTTCGGCCCGTAGAATGCGCCAATGAAGGTCGAGGTCACACCGACGAATGCCGGATCCAAATGGCCGGACCCGCCCCGGGACCCTGCGGAGCGGCCCCCGGCGCGTGTCCGTCCGTCGGTGCGACGGACGTCGACGATCCTGATGACCTGGCCCGACGGCCTCTCAGGCCCGCTCCACCTGCTCGGACGGGCCCGCGATCTGCATACCCGGCCTGACGGGAGCACAGCTTCGATCGCCGAGTCACAGCTGCGCTGCGTGACAGGGTTCGCCGATCGGCAGATCTCGTCGATCAGCAGTGAACCCGTCCAAGTCGGGCTCGAGCGGCTGCTGGGCGCACGGGGTGGTGGGAACCTACGCAAGGCGATCGCCGCCGAGCTACCTGAGCTGATCGAGCTCGGCTGCCCTCTTCATCTCCTTCTCGACGATCTGGCCGGTAGCACGCTCATCGCCGGGTTCGCGGTAATGCGGTGGCGCGACGCCCTACCCGGTTTGGCCAAGGCCATGGAGGGAAGGGGCCACCGGTCGATGCTCGGGATCTGCTCGGGATTCCGACCGGGCGCCAGCTCGCTCCTGGAGGACGGCACGCAGTCTTCGCTTGCCCAGAACGTCGCCGTCGTACCCCCGCTGGCCGACCCCGACGATCCCATCGGGTGGCACCAACTGGACGAGCACCCACCCATGGCTATGCGCCGGGCCCGGCGCATAGACGTCTGGCACGAGGACGGCGAGCTCCGGATAGACGCCATGTTCCGCGACAGCTGTTGGGATCCCGACGGCACCGAGGTGGCCGTGCACGAGTACCAGGTCCTTGCCGCCGTCGACCGGTCAGGGAGTCTGACCTCCGTGGAAGCGACCCCCAGGGTCCTTCCCTACGCCGAGTGCCCAGGAGCCGCTCCCAACGCCCCCTGGCTCATCGGGGCACCGGTGAGAAAGCTCCGGCAGATCGTGCTGGACACGTTGAAAGGGACTGACTGCTGCACCCATCTCAATGACGCCCTGCGGTCGCTGGCCGAGGCTCCCATTCTGGCCGAATTGCTGTGAAGGTCACCATCTGAGGAGCGCGTCGGGTGCTCGCGTTCGATTTCAGGCTACTTTTTGGGGCATGCCGATAGCCATCTCCGACGATCACCGTGCTTTGGCGGACACGGTTCACGATTTCCTGACCAAGCACGGGTCACTGACCGCCAACCGGGCTTTGCTCGAGTCGTCGGCCGAGCCCCTCCCTTCCTTCTGGAAGGATATGGCCGACCTCGGTTGGCTGGGCCTTCACATTGACGAAGAATTCGGCGGGTCCGGGTTCGGGCTAGCCGAGCTGGTCGTGGTGATCGAAGAACTGGGCCGATCCGTCTGCCCCGGCCCCGTCGTACCAACCGCGGTGGCCAGTGCCACCTTGGCCGCCGCAGGCTCGAATGAGCTACGCCAGAAGTATCTGCCTGGGTTGGCCTCCGGCGAGTTGGTGGGTGCCTTCGCACTGGACGGGGACGTGACCGTCGACGGTGGTCGGATCAGCGGCACGGTGCCGGCAGCCCTGGGAGCTGGTCTGGCCGACATCGTACTCGTGGTGATCGGTGCTGATCTTGGTGTCGTAGATGTCCGAGCTCAAGGCGTCACTGTAGAAGTCCCCCACAACCTGGATCCGGCGCGGCGGGCCGGGCGGGTCATTTTGGCCTCGGCGGCCTGCGCCCTACTGCCCGGGGGTGCTCGGGTCCTGGTCGATCTGGCCCGCCTCCTCTTGGCCGCCGAAGCGACCGGCGTGGCCCGACAGACCACCGAGATGGCGTCGGAGTATGCCCGGAACCGTACACAGTTCGGCCGCCCTATCGGCACCTATCAGGCGGTCAAGCACCACTGCGCCAACATGATGGTGGCTACCGAACTGGCGACCTCGGCGGTTTGGGATGCCGCCCGCGCGGCCGCCGCGGGGGAGGACGAGCGCTCCTACAGTGCTGCCATCGCAGCATCCTTGGCGATAGCGGCGGCTGATCTTTGCGCGAATCTCAACATCCAGGTCCACGGTGGTATCGGCTTCACCTGGGAACACGACGCCCACCTCTATCTGCGCAGAGCCGCAGCCATTGCCGCTCTCGTCGACGAGGAGGAGGCGGCGGTGACGGTGACTGACCTCACCCGACTGGGAGTGAGACGCAGCCGGGCCTTGGATCTGCCGCCCGAAGCCGAGTCGATCCGCGCGGAGGTTAGGAAGTTCGTGGCCGCTCTGTCGGGACTCGACGCGGCCGGCCGGCTCGCCGCCCTGCTCGAATCGGGCTATGCCGTTCCCCACTGGCCGAGCCCTTGGGGCCGAAACGCCGGGGCGGTGGAACAGCTCGTCATCGAGCAGGAGTTCGGGTCCGCTGGGGTCCAGCGACCGGCCTACGGCATCACCGGATGGGTGATCCTCACCTTGGTCCAGCATGC
Organism: Acidobacteriota bacterium; assembly: GCA_028876385.1. Lineage (GTDB taxonomy): Bacteria > Actinomycetota > Acidimicrobiia > Acidimicrobiales > Palsa-688 > JAKCDU01. Next base: position 104,382 of record JAGWSF010000109.1, read on the forward strand.
CACCTCCGACCAGATCGCCCGCTGGGTCCGACCGGCACTCGCCCAGGAAGTCATCTGGTGCCAGCTGTTCAGCGAGCCCGACGCGGGCTCCGATGCGGCCGGCATCAAGACGCGGGCCAAGCGGGTGGACGGAGGTTGGATCGTCAATGGCCAGAAGGTCTGGACCAGCGGAGCCCATTACGCCAGCTACGGCCTAGCCACCGTACGCACCGATCCGGACGTACCCAAGCACAAGGGCATCACCATGATGGTGATCGACATGCACGGAGAAGGAGTGACCGTCCGGCCGCTGCGCCAGGCGACGGGTGACGCCGACTTCAACGAGGTGTTCTTCAACGACGTGTTTGTTCCCGACGACGATGTCGTAGGACCGGTGGATGGTGGCTGGAAGGTGGCCCGGGCCACGCTCGGCAATGAGAGCGTGAGCATCGGAGGAGGCGGAGGTGGGCTCACCACGCCGTACGAGACATTCTTCGGGTCTCTCGACAGCCACGGAGACCGCCTTCCGGGCGGCCCGGCCCGGGTTGGCCGCTACATCGCCCGGGCCGAAGCCGCGGAGCTACTCAACCTGCGCACCGCCTTTCGCGCTGTGTCGGGAGGTGAGCCGGGGCCAGAAGGCTTTATTACCAAACTGGTTCTGTCCGAGCTCCTCCAGGATTCGGCTGCCATCCAGGCTGCCCTCTCGGGCCCGGAGACTGCCTACCTGGACGGCCCGGGGGCGCTGAGTGCCCTGAGCGTACTGGGGGCGAGGGCCCTTTCGATTGCCGGGGGTACCTCGGAGATCAAGCGCAATCAGATCGGGGAGCGCATCTGCGGCCTGCCGCGTGACCCCTTGGTCGGCTGATCATACGAGCGCGTTCAATCGACGAGGTGGGCAAGGAGGGCTTCGGCCTCCTCGAGTATCTGCGAAAGGCCCAGTGGACCGCGTCCCCACGCCTCCATGGCCGCCATCTCGATGCCGCTGATAACGCCTGCGACAAGGCGGACAGAGGTTTGTCGACCCTCATCGACGCCGAGTGAACGAGCGCAGTACTCGACCACCGCATCGGCCAGAGCGTGGACCCGCTCGCCCCGGACCCGGGCATGGATCTCCGGTGCGTCGGTGGCGGCGCGCCGCCACAACTCCAGAAGGCGGACGTCAGGCTGCTCGGCGAGAGAATGCCGGCGGACGGCGTCCCATACCGTGCGCACAGGATCATCGGACGGCTCGAGGGCCGAAATCGTACCGGTGAGGTTGGCAATCCCCCGTCGGGGCAGTCCCAGCAAGAAGTCCTCCTTGCTCGGGAAGTAGCGGAACAGGGTCCGGGCCGATACGCCCGCAGAGGCGGCTATGTCGTCCACGGTGATCTCGCGGTACCCCCGCTTGGCGAACAGCTCGAGGGCGACCACCTCGTAGCGTCCCAGGAGGGTGCTGCGGCGCCGGTCCCACCCCGATTCCGGCGCCAAGTCGAACATCGCGCGATTTTCGCACAGCGATTCCACCGATGCTGATGAACGCCCTCCGGGGCCCTCCTGAGCGTGCGAGTATCGGATCGATTCTGCGGCCGAGCCCCGGGTCAACTGGCCGTCAGGGACGCTGCATCTCGAAGAGGTCCACTTGGCCTTCGGACCAGGCTGACCGGCGGAGGCGTCGGCCTGCTCAGGCCAGCCGAAAGACGGGGGCCTTGAACTCGCTGTGGCCGACGGGAGCCAAGGCAGCGACGACGGCCCGACCGATCGTCACCTCGGCTGGGTCGGCATCGACGAGTGCCGCGAGGCGGAGCCCTTGCTGCTCCTCGAGCTCCACCAAGGCGATGACCTCGCCGGCAGGATGGCCCGGCACGAACTGCCGACGGTTGACAATGAAGCTGAAGACGGTCCCCCGACCGCTGACCTTCTCGAAGGCGATGCGGCCCCCGCACCGCCGACAACGCTCTTGGGGCGGATGATCCCATTGCCGGCAGTCGCTACAGCGGGCCAGGGCCAGCACCCCCGAAGCGGCGGCCGTCCAGAACGGCTCGCTCACCACGTCGGGCACCGGAACCGGCGGCTCCAGGTCGGCTTCGGCGCCGGTCACGGCTTGGCCCGGCTGTACACGTTCGCCCCGCCGTATGGGCCGCCCCCGGCGCTCACCAGCGCCAAGTCGGCGTCGGGTACCTGGCGAACTCCGGCCTGGCCGCGCAACTGCAGGGCGGCCTCATAGTGGTGGTTGAGTCCGTGAATGTAGCCCTCGGACAGGAGTCCACCGTGGGGGTTGACCACTACGTCTCCCCCGTAGGTCGCCCGACCTTCGGCGAAGAACGCCCCCACCTCGCCCGGCTCGCAGAAGCCATAACCCTCCATGGTGGCCATCACCGTGTAGGTGAAGCAGTCGTACATGCAGGCGACCTGCATGTCGCTGGGTCGCAGTCCGGTCCGCTCCCAGATCCGGGGTCCGACGGTGTGGGCATACATCCGGGTGGGGTCGTCCCAGGCCGACCATCCCGAACAGCCCTGCGAGCCTGCGGACCCGACCAGCCATACAGGAGCGGGGCGGATGTCGGCGGCCAGCGATTCGCCTACGAGCAGGATGGCCACCGCCCCGTCGACCTCGCTCGTGCAGTCGAAGACCCTGAGCGGTTCGGCCACGAACCGGCCGGCCAGGTAGTCCTCCATGGTCAGTGGCTCCCGGCGGACGGCATGCTCGTTGGGCCCGGCGTGTCGGCGCTGCGTGATGGCGATGGCACCGAGGTCCTCGCTGGTCGTCCCGTAGACGGCCTGATGGCGTCGGGCCCACATGGCAAACCACTGTGGGGGAACGAGGAATCCCGACGGCGCATCGAACTGCAAATCTCCGCCGACCTGCATGGGGCCCTCGACGGTACCGAAGCGATAGCCCGAACGGCCGTTGAGCGAGCGGTACACCAGGACCGCCCGACAGTGGCCGGCCTCGATCATGGCTGCCGCCATCGCTATCTGTTCGGCTACGGCATTGCCGCCGGCGTGTTGGCTGTTGGCCCAGGCCAGTTCGGCTATTCCCAGACCCCAGGCCACCTCCATAGGATGGGCCGAGTCATTGACCTGGAAGGTCGTCATCCCGTTGACGTGGCCTGGACCCAGCCCGCTGTCGGCCAGTGCGTCGCGACAGGCCTCGATGGCCATCGCCCTGGTCGTACGTCCCGAGGACCGACTGAACGATGTCCGTCCGATTCCGGCGATGGCTACCGTCATAACCGCGTCTACCGTCCTGGCCCAGATTGAGGTGACCTGTGCACGGTGGCCATACTGCCCCCTCCCGACCTGTGGGGCAACCCCCCTGCGCGGCCTGAGCGTTATCGTGGAAGGACATGACCGACGCGGACGCTCCCTGGCGCGCCGACCTCCGCCGACGGTGGTACGCCGAAGGATGGTTCGGCCCGGATACCCTCGCCCAGGCCTTCACGCGTTCAGCGGCAGCCCATCCGGACGCTTGCCTGCACTTTGCGGGAAGCGACCATGCCGGAACCGTGCGCCTGCCCGAACTGCTGCGCCGCGGCACCGCCATGGCAACGGTCCTCCGCCGCCGAGGTCTCCAACCCGGAGATGTGTTAGCGGTACAGGTGCCAAATTGGGTTGAGGGGGCGGTCGCCTACGTGGCTGCCATGCTCCTGGGAGCGGTGGTCGTCCCGGTCATCCACATCTACGGGCCGGCCGAGGTGAGCTTCATCCTGCGCCAATCACGCGCCAGGGCCCTGATCATGCCTGACCGGTGGCGGCACTTCGACTACACGAACCGGCTCGCCGAGATGGGACCGCTACCCGACCTGGACCTGGTAGCGGTGATCGGCTCGGACATCCCGGCCGGAGCAGTGGCGTGGACCGAACTCGAGGAGGAGGCAGGCCGAGCGGAAAGTGCACCCGGTCCGGTCCCTACCACCGCCGCGCCCGACGACCTCGCCTACCTCGTGTACACGTCGGGCACCACGGGGGAACCCAAGGGCGTGCAGCACAGCCACAACACACTGCTGGCCGAGGTCAGATCCACCGCGGCATGGCTGGGCACAGCGGCCACCGACGTATCCCTCGGCGCCTTTCCCGCTGGGCACATCGCCGGGGTGAGCTCACTTCTTCGCAGCCTCGTCCTCGGGACCAGCGCCGTCCTGCTCGACGCGTGGGATCCCCACCTGGCGGCGGCCGCCGTCGAGCAGTACCGGGTCGGTTCGACGGCCGGGACGCCGTACTTCGTCACCTCCCTCCTCGAGGCGGCCGATGAAGACGGCGGGGACCTGTCGTCGCTCACCCGCTTCATGGTCGGAGCGGCCAATGTGCCGAGATCGGTCGTCGAGATGGCCGACGCGAGCGGCATCGCCGCCTACCGGGCCTACGGCTCAACCGAACATCCCACCATCTCCTCAGGTAGCTCCGATGATGCTCTCGCCCTTCGAGCGTCGACCGACGGGGCCCTGACTCCGGGTAACGAAGTACGCATCGTCGACGACGACGGCCACGACGTCGTAGCCGGCGCTCCGGGTGAGATCGTGAGCCGAGGCCCCGAGCAGTTCCTCGGCTACTCGGATCCCCGCTTCGACCAGGACAGCTACTGGCCCGGTGGCTGGTTCCGGACCGGCGACATCGGGATCATGGACGGTCGCCACCTGACCGTCGTCGACCGCAAGAAGGACATCATCATCAGGGGCGGGGAGAACATCGCGTCGAAGGAGGTCGAGGACCTTCTCCTGCTCCACCCCTCCGTGTCCGACGCCGCGGCCGTGGCTGCACCTGACACTCGGCTGGGGGAAACGGTGTGCGCCTTCGCCGTGCTCGAACCGGGCGCCCACCTGGATCTGGAGGATGTGCGCCGTCATTTCCGGGATGCCGGCGTGGCGATCCAGAAGACTCCCGAGCGGCTCGAAATCGTGGATGACTTGCCTCGAGGGCATGGCGGCAAGGTCCAGAAGGCGGAGCTACGCCAGCGCCTCCTGCCACCAGGATGACCCTCAGCGCACCTCGGTCGGTCGGTCGAGGTGAAAGGTCGAACGCGCCGACCCGGGGGGCGGGTTGCCTATGTGGGTGTAGGAGAGGGCATTCTGAAGAGCCGTCGACCTGGTCATGTCGAGCGCCTCCCAGATGGCCCGCACCGTACCCTGAACAGCTACGGGGCGCCGCCGGGCGATCCCGTCGGCGATCTCTCGTGCCCTGGTCCGCAGATCGGCGGCCGGCACCACCTCGCTGACAATTCCGAGACGGAGGGCCGATTCGGGTCCGATCCTCTCCTCATTGCCCATGAGAGCCCATCGCAGAACGTCGCCTACCGGCACACCCCGCTTGAGCAGCCCGATCGGCTCCAACGCCGATACGACGCCGCCGTTGGCGTGCGGATCGAAGAAGGTAGCGGCTTCGGAGCAGATGATGATATCCGCTTCGTTGATGAAGTACATTCCGCCGCCTGCGCACATCCCGTTGACGGCCGCCACGACCGGCTTCCAGACACCGTGATGCTTGGGTCCAAGAGTCGATCCGGGATCGGTTTGATTCCAGATATTGAGGTCGTACCACCAGACGCCCTCCTTGACATCGATCCCGGTGCAGAAAGCGCGGTCGCCGTTGGCCTGCAGTACGGCCACGTGGATCGAGTCGTCATCGCGCACCGTGCTCCACGCTTCGGAGACTTCAGCCGCCATGATCCGGTTGAAGGAGTTGAGCTTGTCCGGCCGATTGAGGGTGATGGTGGCGACGTTCGCCTCGACAGCGAACTCAATGGTTTCCGGACGTTCCAAAGACATGCCCAAAAGAGTAACCTACGTCACAACAAATTTAGGATACTGGTTACGGTAGTCCTTGATCGGCCACACATCCTGGTCCTCACCCCAGATGGTGGCCCCGCCGATGTCCCACCGCATGAGCGTGTTGATACAGATGCTGGTCGAGCCGGGAAGGACCATCCGGCTGAGGGCGACACCTTCCGCGTGCAGGGCTCGCCCCTGCTCGTCGGCAGCGTCGATCGTCATCGAGGTGACCCACCCCGTGACCGGGTCCCTCTCGGTCTGTCGGGCGCCGCGGCGTAGATACGAGAGCACGGAGCCCGACCTCAGGTAGCCGCTGTGGGCCCGGTCCTCGGTCCGGTCGGGTACCGAGTAGGCGAGAAAGGAGGTCTCGGGCGAAGCGGCCCAGACATAGCCCACCCGCGGATATCCCCGTTCTGTGCGACGCCCCCAGGATCGGTCCCGCATGGCGTAGCAGTCGACCACAATCTCTTCCCCGTCGAGACGGACGATCCCCGTCACGTGTCCGGTCTGGTCGAAATGGTGGGCCTTGGGATAGGGAGGGGACCCTGACCGCAGTGCCACGGGGGCTTCTAGGGCGTCGAAGCGAAGCTCGACCTCCAGTCGGTCCCGATCGGTGTACACGAGGTCGTAGGACATCAGTGGCTGGAGCACCTCGATGGTCATGCCGGTCGGGAACCGGAGCCGAGCCGGGTCAGCCTCGGACGGATACCGCAGCCAGGAGAACTGCTCGAAGAAGGGGATGGACCACGGATCAACCGACCGGTCGTCCCAGATCCACGCACCCCCTGCGCAAACACCGGGCTGGCTGCGCAAGCTCGTGTACAGCCACCCACCCATCCTCCGCTCGGGAACGAAGAAGGAATACCAGAACGTCTCCGTGTCGTAGAAGTCCGAGGACGGCCGGTGCAGCCCGTCGTCGGAGGCGTTGAAGGAGGGTGCGTCGCCGCCCATCATGAATCGTCGCTCCGGAGGGGCGGCCAGGTCCGATCGTGGAGAGCTCCCGATGCCGACCTCATCAACTCATCCTCACGCATGACCCGGTTCCACACCGTCTCGATGTAACGACGTTGGTCGACGGTGCCGGCAAGGTACGCCTCGTCCAGCCGGGACCGGGCATCCGCTATGGAGGAGAAGGGCACCTCGACGAGCTCCTGGATGTCCGACAGTTCGTCCTGCACGAACTCGCGACCTGAGAGGTCGGCCTGCTCGAGGTACTTCACGACCCGGGCCAAACCCCGGATCCACTGCGCCGCCAGCGGGTCGGCGACCCGGGGGACTACGGTGCGCAAGGAAGCCAGCATATCGGCGTACGAATCGCTCCACTCGTGCCTAGTCGGAGTGGGAGACAGCGATGGGCGCTCGAGTCCCAAGCCCGCCACCTCGTTGAGGGCTTCGAGCCATAGTCGCCTGTGGAGCTGCCGGTAGATCATCAGGTTGCCTATGTCGCGTGTGGCACCGTCGGCGTCGTTGTGGGGTGGATTGAGGGTCGCCATCGTCGCCTCAGCAAAGAGCCGGTAGTACCAGACTCGCTCCTCGTCAATTCGGTGGCCGGACAACTGCTCATATTCGGAAAGGCGGTCCGGAAGACGGGTGAAGGTGTCCTGCACCGTGCGGAGGGACAGCCAGGCGATGTCGTCCATGGGATCACCGAAATGACAGAGCTCCCAATCGAGGACGGCCGCCACCGCTCCGTGGCGATACATGAAGTTTCCCGGGCCGGTGTCACCCTGCACGAGGACCACCGGACCGTCGTAGTCAGGAACGTTGGCCTCCAACCAGTCGACGGTGATTCGCAGGATCGGATCGATCCGGCCGTCCGGTCGGCTGGCCCGTTCCCTGAGCGCCGCAATCCGCTCGAGAGCATGCTCCCGAGCCGACCGGACCGGACCGAGTCCACGGATCCGCAGAACCCGGGGATCGAGTCGGTGTTGAGCGGCGAGGCTGCGGATGAACCCCTGAGCGATGCGAATCTGCTCCGCCGGATCGGTGATGCGGTGGAACCAGGTGTCACCTTCGATCCGCTCCATCAGAACGGCTTCGCGATCGGGGTGAACGGCGATCACCCGAGGGACCGGAACGTCGGTCTTCTTCAGGGCGCGGAGTACTTCGGCCTCCGTCCTCAGAGAATGAAAGGCCGTCTTGTCCGGCATCTGCGCCGGCGTGTACCTCAAGAAGAGCTTGGCCGTGGGCTCCGCCGGTGGGCCGACATCGATGAACCAACCCTCCCTGGTACCCCCTCCGGGTATCCGGTCAGCGCGGGCTACTCGGGTGGCAGTGACAGTTTCGATCCATTCGATGATCTCCGACCCGAGCCGGATCCCTTCTTCGGTCACGAACGCCCCGCTGCGATTGTGCTGATGAGACGATCAGCGGATACAGAAGCCGGCATCGACGGGCAGGGCTACCCCGGTGATCCACTTGGCCTGGTCGGAAACGAGAAAAGCGACCGCATCAGCGATGTCTTCCGGCTCGAGGATCTCCACCGGCAAAGCGTTCTGCATGGCTGAAATCGTGTTGTCTCCACCGGCCGCGGCCTGGGCCATCAGGCCGGCCATGGCTTCGTTCATCGTCATGCCCGACTTGACTCCCGTCGGGTGAACGCTATTCACCCGAATCCCTTCGGGGGCCAGGGTCACCGCCAGCTGTTTCATCAACCCGACCAGCCCCGTCTTGGCGGCGGTGTAGGCCTGCCCACCTGCTTCCGGGCTGGGCGACGCCCGCAGGCCCGCAGTGGAGCTGGTGATGACGATGTTTCCGCCAGGACCCGACTCCCGAAGTTTGGGCAAGGCGACCGACACCGTGTTGAACACGCCGGTCAGGTTGGTGGCGATGATGTCGCTCCAAACCCTGGCCGGGTCTCCGCCCGGTCCCAGGCGGACGATGCCGGCGTTGGCCAGGATGATGTCGACCCGGCCGAGGGACGTCATGCCCTCGTCGAATACCCTCTGGAGACCGTCCATGTCCCGGACGTCACCCTTAAGAGCCACGATCTTGCGCCCCTCTGCCTCGACCAGACGCACCGTCTCCTCCAGGTCGGAGGCTGTGGCGTTCGGGTAGTCCATCGAGTCGATGTCGGCACAGATATCGACCGCCAGGATGTCCGCTCCCAGGCTGGCCAGCCGCACGGCGTGAGCCCGTCCCTGGCCCCGGGCCGCGCCCGTGATGAACGCAACCTTGCCGGTCAGGCCGTTGCTGCCCATGAAAACCTCCAACTCGACGATTCCCCCCTCGCCTCATGGCAAGGTTGCAGTCTGATCACCTTATCCACGGGCATTCCTGTCCGTCCAGTAAAGAGTGACCTAAAATCTAGCGCACCACGTTGTGGGCTCGAAGTGCGGGGGCCCTCAGGCGTTGAAAACCAAGCAGCAACCCGTTAATGTCCGATTGTCAGCAACTGACAGGGAAGTCCGAACCGGGGGACGTAAGGACATGGCTGAGAAAGTCGTGGTCGACTTCGACCAGCACTCCAAGGAGTACCGAGAGCGCGGGATGGAGATCGCCGCCGAGATTCGGGCGAAGTGCCCGGTCACTTGGGTGGAAAATTACGGAGGTCACTGGCTCGTCACCGCCCTCGACGAGGCCAGCGCCATGTACAAGCGCCCAGACCTCTTCTCGGCGGTCAAGGACGTCAACGACCCCGAGGGCCCGTTTCAAGGGATCCAGATACCCAACTCGGCGCCATTCGTCCAGTCCGGCTTCCTCGAGATGGACCCTCCGCGCCAGCTCGAATACCGACGCATCCTCAACTCGTATCTGTCGCCCTCAGGGGTGGAGAAATGGCGTCCTCTCGTCGAGGATTTCACCCACGCCTGCATCGACGAAGTCATCGAGCAGGGGCGGGCGGACTTCGTCGAGGAGATTGTCAATGTGGTGCCGGCCATCTTGACCTTGGCCATGATCGGCCTGCCGCTCGAGGACTGGAGGGTCTACTGCGAGCCGGCCCACGCCGGGATCTACACGCCACCCGACAGTCCCGACCGGCCCCGGGTCGACCAGATGTCGATGGACATGATGAACAATCTCTTCGGGGCCATTGCGTCGGCTCACGAGAAGTCCCGTCCCGGCCTGCTTCAGGCCCTGCTCGAAGCCCGCATCGACGACGAGCCGCTCAGCGACATGGACATCCTCTTCACGCTGTTCCTGATCATCGGAGGGGGCTTCGACACCACCACGGCACTGACGTCGAGTTCGTGGCGTTGGTTGGCCGAGAATCCAGCCGAGCGAGCGCGCCTCCTCAGCGGTGACGCCGCGCTCTGGAATACTGCTACCGAAGAGTTCCTGCGGTACTTCACACCCGCCCAAGGCGACGCCCGGACCGTGACCCAGGACTGCGAAGTCGCAGGATTCCGGTTTGCCAAGCACGACCGAGTACTCATCTCATTCGCCATTCCCAACCGCGATCCGAAGTACTTCGAGGATCCCGACGTGCTGAAGCTCGATCGGTTCCCGAACCGCCACGCCGCGTTCGGTCTCGGCAACCACCGGTGCCTCGGCTCGAACCTGGCTCGGATGCAGTTCAAGACCATCATGCAGGGAGCCCTGGAGCGCATCCCCGAGTACACCATCGACTACGACGGCACAGAACGCTATGAGACCATCGGGATCATCAACGGTTACCGGTCGATGCCCTTCACCTTCACCCCAGGCAACCGCCGGGGCCCGGGGCTCCAAGCCACGATCGAGGCGTGGCAGCAGAGACTCGACGACGAGGCCGCCGCGGCGGGCCGCGACCCGAATCAGTAGGAGGAGCACCGAGCATGCGCGTAGTTGTCCAAGACGATGTCTGCCAAGGCCACACCCTCTGCTGCATGACCGCGCCCGAGGTCTTCGGCCTTCGCGAGGACGACGGCCACTCCTTCGTCCAGATAAGTGAGTTCACGCCGGAACAGCTCGAGGCAGCCAAGCGTGCTGCGCTCAACTGCCCCGAGCAGGCCATCCTCGTAGAGGACTGACCAACCGAACTTTCCCCGGGCAGCTAGAGCCAAGAATCATGGCTTGATGGTTACGTCAAGTATCTCTAGGGAATAGCTACGACACAATTTTGCGGTCACGCAGGTCCCTTATGGCTTCGTCGCCCAGACCCAGCTCGGCGAGTATGGCATCGGTGTGCTGACCGCACAGGCAGCTCGGTCCGGCTATCGACGGACTCCTGGAGAAATCGGCATACGGGACCAATCGCATGTGCTCTCCGAAGGTGGGATGCTCGACCTCCACCAGCAAGCCGGATGCTTCGCCCAGCTCCTTCGACTGCAGCGTCACCTCCGGCGGCTCCGGGTGAGCCACCACACAGCCGATGTCATGACTCAGGAGGCGATCCTCCCAGTGCTGAGCCGTTCTTGTGCGAAATACATCGGACAACGTGGCGGCCAACTCGCCATCACGATCCCGTCGGCGGACCGGGTCGGTGAAGCGGTCGTCGGCTTCTAAGGCAGTTTCGGGAGCCAAGGCGGCCACCAGCCCCGGCCACTCCTTGGCGGCCGGGGCCGCGAGATAGATCCAACCGTCGCTGGCCTCGTACAGGCGGTAAAGGGCGGAATAGCCGTAGAGGTCCGGATCCGGCTCGGCCGTGGGCGGCCGGCCGGCATATTCGACCATGTCGTCGAACAACGCCTCTGCAGCCGATGTCAGCATGGTGGTCAACAGTTCCTGACCGCATCCGACGCGATCCCGGGCGACCAACCCCAGGGCCATGGCTGAAGCCGCCGTAAGAGCGGCGATCCCGTCGGCCTGGGCGTACTCGGTGGTCGCCGCTCCGCTCAACCGGATGGCATTGGCGCGGATCTCGGAAATGGTGAGGTCGGGGCGCTCCGGGATCGAGGATCCGACGTTGCGCATGGCCAGGCCGCTGCCTGCGCCGATCGTCGGAGCATAGGCGGGGCGGTCCCCACACGGTCCGTCCACGCCGTAACCCGGCGAGTTGAGGTAGATGAGCTGCGGGTTGATGGCCCGGAGGGTGTCGGCATCTACGCCTTGGCGGGCGGCGACACCGGCTCGGAACGACTGCAGCACCATGTCGGAACGGGCGGCGAGAGAGTGCACGATCTGGCGGCCCTCGTCGCTGGACAGGTCGACGGCAATACTCTCCTTGCCCTGGGTCACCTTGGCCCCGGCCACCTCCGGGAACGGCAGGAGGTTGCGGATGGGGTCGCCCTCCAAGGGCTCAACCTTGATAACGCGAGCCCCCATCTCCCGGAGCAGGGTGGTTCCGAACGGGCCGGCGAAGAAAGTGCCCAGCTCGAGGATGGTCACTCCGTCCAGAGGCGGCCGGGCGTCCCCGCTCGCCAAGCCGCCCGCCTCGGCGTCGGTCGTGGCCCGACGGGGCTCAGCCGCCCAAGGCGTGGCCCGCAGCTTTGCTCCGGCCGAATCGAGGACCGGAGCACCCCCGCGAAGCCTGGCCGGGGTGGCCGACATCTGCACGACGGGTCCGGGCTGGCGAACAGGTCCCCTTTCGGAGTCCTCGATGGTGGTGACCGCTCCAAGGTGCTGCATCTGGGGGTGATCGAGCAGTTCGCTCCCCCGACGCATGGTTTCGGCCCAGACGTCGTGATCCTGTTCGAAGACGGCCTGCCACTCTGGCAGGGTCTTGGTCTTGACCGCTTCGATCATCCTGTCCCAGTACTCGCTGGTCTTGTCGCTGCCATCGGCAAAGACGGCCGCCTTCCACTCGTCGTCAGCCATCATCCAGTCGAGACCCATGGCCCGGAGCATGGCGGCATACAGATGCAACTGCACCTGGGAGAACTGCAGCCAGCGGCCGTCCCTGGAGAGCCCGATCATGAGCATGAAGATCATGGGCGACTGGGGAATGCCAGCCGCATTCATGGGTTGGGCCGGCGTGAACGCGCCGGGGTATTTGGACGTGATGACGTTGAGATACCAGTTCCACGTAGCGAGCGACGCCACGCCCTTGAGTAGGCTCGTGTCGACCCGTTGGCCGACGCCACTCGACTCCCTCTCGTGCAGTGCGGCGAGCACACCCGACAGCAGGATCTGGCTGGCGCCGTAGCTGGCGTAAGGCACCGAGACGTGGGCCGGTCCCGGGCGGGCGACCATCTGCTGGGAGGCGAACAGCGCCCCAATGCGGGCCATGATCAGCGCTTCGTAGCCCTTGGCCTGAGCGTACGGGCCGACCCGACCGAAACCCGTGATGGACCCGAAGATCAATCTCGGATTGTCGTTACGGAGGGTCTCGTAGCCCAGCCCGAGACCCTCCATAACCCCCGGCCGGAATGTCTCGATGACCACGTCGGCACCCGACGCGAGGGTCCGGGCCAACTCCCGATCCGCCTCATGGTGGAGATCGAGGACGAGGCTTTCCTTGCCGCGACCGATCAGTGCGTAGCCGGCCCGGGCTCGGAGAGCGCTACCGCCCGGTGGCTCCACATGGACGACCTCGGCTCCGAAGTCAGCCAGTGTCTGGGTGGCGAGGACACCAGCCGGGCTGTTGGAGAAGTCGAGCACGCGCAGGCCCGACAGCGGCCCGTCCGATGGCATTGCGGGTGTGGATGACGGCACGTGGGCGACTCCCCCTCCGGTCGACGCGAACGCTATTCAGTATACTCAAGAGGGTGAGTATGGATACAGCCGAGACCCAGCCTGTCATCATGACCGAGGTGATCGACCGGGTCGGAGTCATCACATTGAACCGGCCGGAGCGGCGCAACGCGCTCAACGGGGCCTTGGTGGCGGCGCTGGACGCGGGAGTGAAGCAGATGGCGGCCGACGATGAGGTGAAGGTCGTGGTCCTGACAGGGGCCGCCTCCGAAGGTGCGCTCGGCGGGTTCTGCTCGGGCGGTGACGTCAAAGACGGGGGCCGGGGCTCCCCCGGGATGGAGCTCGGGGTCCCCCCCTATGCCCTCGAGGGCGATCTGTCGCGCCACGACACGCATGCGGCCATGCTCCTCCACCTCATGCCCAAACCCACCATCGCCATGGTGGGGGGGCCGGCGGTGGGTGCGGGCTGCAGCCTGGCCGCGGCCTGCGATCTGCGCTTCGCCGCGGACGACGCCGTGTTCGCAGCCAAATTCTCCACGAACGGACTGTCCGGTGACTACGGAGGCTCCTTCTTTTGGACCCGGATCATCGGGACGGCCCGAGCCCGCGAGCTGTACCTCCTCAACGAGGTCATCCCGGCCTCGAAAGCCCTCGAGTACGGCATGGTCCACGCCGTCATGCCCGGAGCGGAGCTGGTCGGCTACACGATGGACAAGGCCCGGCAGATGGCCAGGACCCCGGCCGCCATCCTGGCCCTCGTGAAGGCGAACCTCAATGCGGCCGAGGACGAAGCGGAGAGGAGGCGGTACCTCTTCGCCCACGAAGCCGAGAACCAAGCCGAGGCGGGTCGGCAGATGGCGGTCCGCTTGGCCAACGCCGCCGAACGGAGGGCGCAGAGATCCTGAACTGGCGCGGAGGTCGGCCGGCTCGGCGCTTGTCGGAGCCAGGCGTGGGTTACAACGATCGCTGAGTGCCGACCTTCAGATCCCGGTAAGGGACATCCTTGTCGCTGGAGGGCTCCCGGGGCAGTCCAAGGGCCCGCTCGGCGAGGACGTTCATCTGGATCTCGTCGGTGCCACCGCCGATCCGGGTTCCCGGACTGCCCAAGCAGGCCAACTGGAGCTCGCCGGCCAGGGGCGACTCAGGTCCCATGAGCATCCCGGCCGCTCCGACAATGCGGTACGAGAGATCCCGTGACTCCTGGCAGATCCGCGACGTGGTGATCTTGGCCACCGATCCGTCAGCGCCGGTGAGGCATCCACCTGCGGCCGCTATACGCCGCATGGTCCAACCGTTCACCCGAACATGGGTGATGTAGCGGGCCAGATCCTGTCGGGCCACCGGGTCAGTTGACTTACCGTACCGCCGGGCCATGTCGAGCATGACCTTGGCGGGGACGGCATTGCTGCGGATGACACTCCTGCGGACTTTGGCCGCCTGCCGGCTGCGCTCAACGATGTCACCGACGGTGAGGTCGAGGTCTCCGGTCGAGCCTGACTGAGCCTGGTGCAGTCCCGGGGTCGCCCCACCGGCCACGCTGCTGCGCTCAGCGGCCAAAGTCGTCTGGGCCACCTTCCATCCGCCGTTGAGCTCTCCGACCACCATTTCGGCCGGCACTCTCGCCTCGGAGAGAAATACCTCACAGAAGGAACTGGTGCCGTTCATCTGGCGCAGCGGTCGGGCCTCCACGCCGGGCTGGTGCATGTCGATGGCGAAGTAGGTGATGCCCAGATGCTTGGGCTGGTCCGGGTCGGTCCGGGCCAGCAGCATGCCGAAATCAGCCCGGTCGGCGGCCGAGTTCCACACCTTCTGACCCGTGACGACCCACTCGTCCCGGTCCCTGACGGCCCGGGTACCGACGCTGGCCAGATCCGATCCCGAGCCCGGCTCGCTGAACAACTGACACCAACTTGCCTGACCGCTGGCAATGGGCCATACGAGTTCCCGAATCTGGTGATCGGTGCCGTGCTCGAGGATGGTGGGAGCGGCGAGGGTGGCCGCCACGTAACCGACGGGAGGCCCTATCACGCCGTTACGGGCCAAGACGGCCGTCACGGCCCGCGCTGTCGCTCCCGATCCCGAGATCCCACCCACGCCGGCGGGCCAGCGAGGGTAGGCGTACCCGGCGGCAGCCAACCGCCTCCACCATTCCCGGAGTGTGATGGACTCATCCCAGTTCGTGTCGACCCACGCCTGGACCTCGTCCTCGATGTCACCCACCTGCCGAGCGTCCATTTAAGAAACAGTATCCTTAAACCACCGGGCGGGCAACCGGTGGTCGCATTCGATATTTCAACCGAGCAGCCGCCACCCTCGCGAACAGTATCCTTTATTGAGATTCGCCCATCATCGGAAGGAGTTTCTGTGAAGCTTGGAGCAACGGTCGAGATGCGAGATGATCCCGACGCCTTCGCCCGGCAGGCCAGACAGATGGAGGACGCCGGCGTAGGTTACCTCTGGACCGGCGAGGCCTACACTGCAGACGGGGTGTCCACCATGGGGTTCCTCTCGGCCGTCACCCGAACGGCACGGATCGGGTCGAGCATCACCCCGATCTACACCCGCACCCCGACCCTCATCGCCATGACGGCTGTGGGTCTGGATCGTCTCTCGGGAGGTCGCTTCGTGCTCGGGCTTGGCGCGTCAGGGCCCCAGGTCATCGAGGGATTCCATGGTGTGGCCTACGACAGTCCGCTGGCCCGAACCCGCGAGATCGTGGAGATCTGCCGGTCCGTCTGGCGAAGGGAGCGTCTCGTCCATAACGGACCGAACTACCGCATACCCCTACCTGAGGGCCAAGGCACCGGGCTCGGCAAGGCCCTCAAGATCATGACCAACCCAATGAGGGAGCGCATCCCCATCCACATCGCCTCCCTCGGCCCCAAGAATGTCGAGATGACCGCTGAGATCGCCGAAGGCTGGTTGCCGCTGCATTTCTGGCCCGACCGGTCACGGGAGATCTGGGGGGACCCCTTGAAGGCGGGACTGGCCAAGCGTGACCGCGAACTTCCCCCGCTCGAAATCGTGGCGGGAGGGCCGCTCGCCATCGGCAAGGACCTGGAGCACCTCCGACAGAGGTCCCGACCCATGCTGGCCCTGTACTTCGGGGGTATGGGGGCCAAGGGAAAGAACTTCTACAACGACCTGCTGAAGCGCTACGGCTTCGAGCGCGAAGCAGATGCCGTCCAGGATGCCTACCTGGGCGGCGACCGCAAAGCGGCGGCGGCGCTGGTCCCGAGCGCCCTGGTGGAAGGAATGACTCTAATCGGTGATCCCGGTTTCGTCCGGGATCGCATAGCCGCCTATCGCGAAGCGGGGGTCACGGTGCTCAACGTCGATCCAGTAGGACCGAACGGCTTGGCCGACGTGGAGACGGTCGCCTCGTGGCTGAACTGAGCGCATCCGAGTGAGGATTGGGTCATGGTCTGAGACGGTCGAGCCGGGGCCCGGATGGGGCGCCTCTTCTAGGGGCGAAGCCAGGCGACCGCCTTGGTCTCGAGATACTGTTCGAACCCCTCGGTCCCGTTCTGGCGGCCGATCCCACTTGATTTGTAGCCTCCGTAGGGGGAGTCAGCGCCGTACCACATGCCACCGTTGATCCCGATGGACCCGGTGCGCACCCGCCGGGCGATGGCGGTGGCCCGAGCTTCGTCGGACGAGAACACACCGCCGGAGAGTCCGTACCCGCTGTCGTTGGCGATGCGCACGGCGTCCTCGTCGTCCTCGTAGGGGATGACGCACAGGACCGGACCGAAGATCTCCTCCTGAGCGATGGTCATCGAGTTGTCCACGTCGACGAACAGGGTGGGCTCCACGAAGTAGCCCTTCGGGAAAGCGGCCGGGCGGCCGCCACCGAGCACCAGCTTGGCGCCCTCCTCCTGACCCTTCTCGATATATCCCAGGACGCGGCCGTGCTGTTTGGCGCTGATTACCGGCCCCATCATGACGTTGGGATCGGACGGATCACCGTAGGGCACCATGCTCATGGCCTGGGTGATCAGCTCGACCCCCTCGTCGTAGCGGGAGCGGGGCAGCAGCATCCGGGTCTGCATGGCACAGCCCTGGCCGGCGTGCATGCACACCATCGACCCGGACGGCACGACCGTGGGGAAATCAGCGTCGTCGAGGACGACCATGGCTGACTTGCCTCCAAGCTCGAGGAACACCCGCTTGAGGGTCGCCGCTCCCTTTTCCATGATGCGCTTGCCGGTGACCGTTGATCCAGTGAAGGAGATCATGTCAACCAGAGGGGACAGGGTGAGCTCCTCCCCGACAAGGTGGTCGGAGGAGGTCACCACGTTGAACACCCCGGCCGGAATGTCGGTCTTCTCGGCGACCAGCCGCCCCAGGCGCGTGGCATTCCACGGGGTGTCGGGCGCCGGCTTGAGCACCGTGGTGTTACCCGTGGCAAGGACCTGGGCAATCTTGTTGATCGTCACCTCGAAGGGATAGTTCCATGGGACTATCGAGCCGACGACGCCCACCGGCTCCTTCCAGACGGACCGCTGGCTATTGAATCCCATGGCGGCCCCGTTGGGCAGGTCACGGTCCCAGGCGAACTCTTCGATCATCTTCGCCGGCCAGAGGAGGGCATCGGCGAGGGGCATGTCGAGTTGAGGTCCGTAAGTGAGCATCCGCGGGGCACCGACCTCGGCGATGAGCTCCTCACGCAGCTCCTCCCGCTCGGCGTCGATCGCCTCGTGCAGCTGCTCCAGGCAACGCTTGCGGAGGGAACGGTTGGCGGACCAGTCGGTCTCGTCGAAGGCTCTCCGGGCCGCGGCGATGGCCCGCTTCATATCCGTCGCCGATGCATCGGCCACCGGGCCGAGCACCTCCTCGGTGGCTGGATTGATGTTGTCGAAACGCTTCCCCGACTCGGCCTCGACCAACTCTCCGTCGATCAGCATTCTCACTTCGCCAACGGACATCTCATCCCCCTGGAATCGCTTCGGAGCGTCTCTCTCACACGGTTGCACACTAGCTCGACTTGACAGAATCGTAATCTGACCAGCCGCGCTTCGGTGCACTCCACCTTGACCGGACCAAGGGCCCTCTTCGACCGGCCGAAAGTCCTTACGTGCAATGGAGTACACTCTTTATGCCGAGGTCGAGAGGCGACCTGATCGTTAGGGAGGACAGGGCCGATGGCTGAAGGCACTGCCGAATCGTTAAAGGTGTCCGATGAGCTCGAGGCGGAGTTCCAGAAGGCCATCCAGTACGAGCTCACAGACGAAGACATCGAAAGGGCCAGGCTGCTCCTCGGGATCGATACCGCGTCGCGCCAACGGGAGCTCTTTTCCGTCGCCACCCCTGACGCCATCCGCAACTGGGCTCTGGGCGCAGGTGACGACAACCCTCTCTACACGGAGGAGTCGTACGGCCCGACGACCCGTTGGGGGACACAGGTCGGCCACGGCACGCTAATGGGCCACATCAAGACGCCGATGCTGGGTGATCCGATCCCGGCTGAGATCAAGGCCCAGACCAAGAGTCTCTTCCGGGGAGTGCACGTCTTCGTATCTGGGGGATCCTGGGAGTGGTACCGGCCGCTTCGTCCGGGTGACCGCATCTTCTCCTTCGCCGGTGAAGAGACCCTCGATGTGAAGAAATCGGAGTTCGCCGGTCGTTCCGCCGTGCAGGTCCGCAGAGACGTGGCCCTGAACCAATACGGAGAGGTACTCGGGGTCTACCGGATCCTCCGCATCCTGACCGAGCGCAAGACGGCGCGGGAGAAGGGCAAATACGCCGCCATCGAGCCGGCGCACTACACCGATGCCGACTACGAGCGTATCGACGCCATCTACGAAGCTGAGCGACCCCGGGGAGCCGAGCCCCGCTTCTGGGAGGATGTGCAGGTCGGCGACCAGATGGACCCCATGGTGAAGGGTCCGCTCACCATGACCGAGATCATCGCCTTCCACGCCGGTGGCTACGGCTTCGTGCCCTACGGACTGCGCTCGTCACGGGTGGGCTACAAGAACCGCAAGCGCATTGCGCCGTTCTACATCAAGAACGAGCTCGGCGTGTACGACGTCGCCCAGCGTGTCCATTGGGACTCCGAGTGGGCCAAGGCCATCGGCAACCCCATGGCTTACGACTACGGCGTCATGCGCCAATGCTGGTTCTACCACCACGTTTCGGACTGGGCCGGAGACGACGCCTTCATCGAGTCCATGTCGGACTCAATCCGCAAGTTCAACTATCAGGGTGACACCCAGTTCCTGAGCGGTGAGGTCACGGCAAAGCGCGAGCAGGACGGCCGCTTCCTGGTCGACCTGGCTATGACCATGGTGAACCAGCGCGACACCGAGACGGCATTCGCCACCGCGACCGTCTCCCTACCCTCCCGCCAGGCCGGACCGGCCCCCCTACCTTCGGTCCCAGTGGACGTCCAGCGCCAAGCGGTCGCTATGTTCGCCCGCCACAACGAGTTGACGGCCGAGAAGGCCCGGAAAGGCTGACGCCTCCCTTCTCGGTTCTCAGGGCTTCGACGAGGTGGTACCCCGCGGCTCCCGGGGCAGCCCCAGGCCGCGCTCGGCGATGACGTTGCGCATGACCTCGTTGGATCCGCCGGCGATGGTCCAGGCCCGGGCATAGAGGAACATGTCCTGCCAGCGCCCATCCTCCAAGCTCTCGGGGTCTCCTTCGGCCAAGGCCGATATCGGTCCCTGGATCTGCAGCCCGTAGTCGGCCGCCGCCAGGTTGACTTCACTGAACCAGACCTTGGTCATCGGGGCGTCGGCGGGGCTGGAAGACCCTCGGAGGGCACGCGTGGCGGTCGCGTAACCGAGGTACCGGTGGACCAACGCCTTCGCCGCCAGATGGCCGATCTGCTGTCGTACCGCTTGGTCACGGATGGCGGCCTGGCCGTTGCGGTCGACCTGTCTGGCGACGGCCAGCAAGCCCCCCACGGCGGATGCCAGGCCGCCGCCGCCGACGCTGCTTCGTTCTGTGATGAGGCTCGCTTGGGCTACCTTCCATCCTTCGCCCGGCTGTCCGATGACGTTGGCCACCGGTACGCGCACCGAATCGAAGAAGACCTCGTTGAAGTCAGTGGTGCCAGTCATCTCACGGAGTGGTCGGACCTCCACGCCAGGACTGTGCATGTCCAGGATGAGAGCGGTGATTCCGCCGGCGCCTGTCGTGGGCTCGGTCCTAGCGAGCAGGTAACCGAAATCGGACCACTGCGCCCACGTGCTCCACACCTTCTGGCCGTCGATCACATAGGCGTCGCCGTCGAGGCGGCCACGCGTCTGAAGTGAGGTCAAGTCGCTTCCGGCATTCGGCTCGCTGAAGAGCTGAGTCCAGATGTGGCGTCCGCTGCTCATCGAGGCCAGGTACTGACGCTTCTGCTCGGGAGTGCCGAACGCTTTCAGCGCGCCGGCAACGAGAGGGTTCCCGAGCACATAAGGCACTCCAGTGGCGGCCAGCTCTGACTCCAAGATCCGCTGCTCGAACGGATCCGTCTCCTCCTCGGTGAATCGGGCGAGGCGAAATCCGGCCTCGTGCAGTCGGCCCACCCACACCCTCAACGCCGCGATGTCTTCGGCCGTTTCGGGCACCCGCATCCCGGTACGGGGCTTCCATCGCAAGTCCGGCTTGTGGGCAGCGATGTAGTCCCGCAACCGTTGGGTGTAGCCGTCGTAGGTGGAAGGGATAGAGGGAACGCTGACATCCATCAGGCTGCTCCCTCCGTCGACTGCTCGAGGATCCGGCAGAGTCGCTCCCGGTGCCAGTGCGGCTCGCCATACAACACCTGGTCGACCTTGGCTCGACGCAGGAAGAGGTGCATGTCATGTTCCCAGGTAAAGCCGATGCCCCCGTGCAGTTGGAGCGCCTCTCCGCAGACCCAGGCGTAGGTGTCACCTACGTACGCGCCGGCCACGGCCACCGCTTCGGCAGCGTCAACTTGTCCGTCGCCGAGGGCCAGCGCGGCATAGTAAGCGGTGGCCCTCACCGCTTCCCGGGCCACGTGGAGATCGGCCAGGCGGTGCTTGATGGCCTGGAAACTACCGATGGGACGCCCGAACTGGACGCGATCCTTTGCGTAGCGAACCGTCTCGTCGACGAGGTAGTCGACCGCCCCGGCCGCCTCCCCGACCTGCACGACGGTCGCCACGGCACCAGCCCGAGCCAGAATCTCCAGGCCGGCTTCCGCCGGACCGATGCGTTGAGGCAGTTCTACTTCGACCTGATCGAAGTAGACCTTGGAGTACCGCCGGGTCAGGTCGAGGGCAGACAGAGGTCGTACGGCGATCCCCTTCGATCGGAGGGCGACCAGGAAATGCATGATGAGACCGTCCGCGGTCCGGGCCGTCACCAGCGCCTGGTCAGCTACCGACGCTCCGTGTACCAAGCTGGACGTGCCCTGGAGCAGGTAGCCGGTCGCGGTCGGGGTCGCGACGACGCCGATGCAGGACACGTCCGGCACGCTGTCGGCGGAGGTGCACCAAGCCGCCAGCATGTCGCCGGCCGCCAGGTGCGACAGGAGCTTCCTCTGGTCCTCATTCCCCCAACAGGAAATGGCGTCAGCCACCACATTGGTCGGAAGGAACGGGGCCGGGTGGAGAACTCTCCCGAGTTCGCCGGCCAGCACGACCAGATCCACCAACGGCTGATCGGTGATACTTCCGCCCCCTGACTCGGCCGGTATGAGCATCGACGCCCAACCCAGGTCGGCACCGGCCTTCCATTCCGCCAGATCGACCGTCTCGGCAGTCTCGATACGCCTTCTCGTTCGGCTGAGCGACTCCCGAGACTGGAGGTACTTACGGCTCGTGTCGCCGAGAAGTACTTGGTCATCATCGATATCGAAGTTCATCCCCCGACCTCCTCAGACCTTGCGCCCGGCGTCGGCCCAGTACTCGTCCCGCAGGATCCGCTTGTAAAGCTTGCCCCCGTCGGTCCGGGGGAGCGAATCGCGGAAGTCGATCGACCGCGGGCACTTGTACTTGCCAAGTCGTTCCTGGCTGTAGCGGATCAGCTCCTCGGCCAACTCCTGGCTCGGCGAGGCTCCGGCGACCAACTCAACCACCGCCTTGACCTGTTCCCCCCACTCGGGGTCGGGGACGCCGATCACCCCCACGTCTCCCACGAGGGGGTGCCCGGACAAGACACCCTCCACCTCGGCCGGGTAGATATTCACCCCTCCGCTGATGATCATGTCCTTGGCTCGGTCGCAGAGGAAGAGGTAGCCGTCGGCGTCCAGGTAGCCCA
This sequence comes from Acidobacteriota bacterium, assembly GCA_028876385.1. Taxonomy (GTDB): domain Bacteria; phylum Actinomycetota; class Acidimicrobiia; order Acidimicrobiales; family Palsa-688; genus JAKCDU01. The sequence continues at coordinate 126,815 of JAGWSF010000109.1, forward strand.
TGTCGCCGAGGGTGAAGGCCTTGCCCCGGGTGATCGACGCCGTCAGCTCTGGGTCGTTGCGGTACTCGAAGGTCTTGACCGCAGGCTCGAGGTAGACGTTGCCCACCTCGTCGGGCCCTAGTTCGGACCCGTCGTCACCGAGGATTCGAACCGTCATGCCAGCCACCGCCCGACCTACCGTGCCTGGCTTCTCCAGCCACCGATGCGGCTTGGCGATGGTGGCCGCGCCCTCCATGCCTCCGTAGGTCTCCCAGACCACTGGACCCCACCAGTCCATCATCTGCTGCTTGATGTCCTTCGGGCAGGGAGCGGCCGAGTGGACGACCACCTGGAGGCTGGACACGTCGTACTTGGCCCTGATCTCCTCCGGAAGCCGGAGCAGGCGTACGAACTGGGTCGGGACCATGTAGGCGGTCGTGACCCTTTCCCTCTCAATCGTCCGGAGCGTCTCCTCGGCGTCGAACCTGCCGAGGATGGCCAAGGCTTGACCGACGTTGAGAGCGTTGAGGTAGAAGCTCTGGCATCCGCCGTGATGCATTCCGGCCGAAACGAGGTGCACCCCTTCCATGGGCAAAAAGCGAAAGGCCCGGGCGAACAACTTGCTGCTGTCCGTATAGACAGGAGGGTCGAGCTCCGGAAGCGGACGGGTAATGGCCTTGGGCTGGCCGGTCGTCCCAGAGGAATAGGTGATGGGCCCTCCGAGCACCCGCGGATGGGGGACCGTAGAAGGCTGGTCCCTGATCAGATCCTCGAAGGCCTCGAACCCCTCGACGGGCCCCCCGACCGATATTCGCAACCGCACTGATGTGGCGCCGAAGATTTCGTCCACCCGATCCTGGAAATGATTGTGGACCACGAATGCCGATGCACCGGAGTGATCGACGACCGTGCGTATCTCGGCACTCGACAAGGCCGGATTCAGCGACACGAACATGAATCCGCCCTCCTGGGCAGCCAGCTGCCAGTAGAGGACATCGACACTGTTGGGGAGGGCGTAGGCGATGATGTCGCCGGGTTTCAAGCCTCGGCTCCGCAGGGCGTTGACCAACTGGTGCGATCTCTCGGCCAACCCTCCGAAGGTCAACGAAACCCCGGATGGCGAAGCTACGACGGCGGGCTGGCCCGGTGCGTCCTCGGCGATCCACCAGAAGCCGAGTCGCCGATCCCAGGGATGGTCCATGGAATGAGTATACTCTAAGCGATGAAGCGCCAGCATCCGCTCATGCGTGTCGCTGCCGGGAGTATCCCTCGGTGACCTCCCCGGGGTGCTGGGTCTTCGACGTTGACGGCACGCTGGTAGATGCGATGTCGGCCTCCTCCCTGCGGCCCGGGGCCCGGGAGATTCTGGCGCATCTTCGAAACGTGGCGGCGCAGGTCATCTGGTGGAGCGCCGGCGGAGAGGACTACGCCAGACGGATGGCAGTTGCGCTCGGCGTGAGCGACCTCGTGGACGAGTTCCATACCAAGGGTGGGAGAGGAAGCGACGGTCGCTACCTGACGGATCACTTCCTCCCCGCCGTTTCGAGCCCCATCTTCGTCGATGACTCGCCCTCTGACCTACCCCTCGGTGCACACCACATCGCCGTCTTTCCCTATATTGCCCCCAACGTCCACGACCGGGGCCTGGTGCCCGTGGCCCGAGCAGCCGGACTGACTCCTCCCGCAGAGGAGGCCGGTCGGAGCCAGGCCTAGAAGATCTCGGTAGCCACCGGAGTCCACTCCGAGACACCGGGCCTTCGTGAGGGCCGCCCCCTCACCGGAAGTACCCGGAAAGCGCCGACAGGTGCCGGGACATCCGGTGCCGGGAAAGCTGACGGTCGCCGCGGGCTAAAGCTTCGACGATGGCTCCATGGGTTCGGCTCACCTCCACCCCGAGTGCCCTGACCGCGGTCGGGCTCAGGTTCTCCCGCTCGTGCAGGTGGGTCAAGCGGATCAGCACGACCGAGAGCAGCTCCAGCGCATGGTTGCCCGACATGGCGGCCAGTTGCATGTGGATGTCGTGGGCCGCTGACGTGAATTCCTCGTCAGGAGCTTCCACTTCCCAACGTAGGCATTCTTGGAGCCGCGCCTCGGAGGCATCGTCCATACGGGCCACTGCGAGGTCCACCACCGCCAGCTCCACGCCCGCTCGTATCTCGAAGATGTCGGAGATCCGGATCCCGTGGCGCTCGAGGTAGAGCGCCATGACGGCGGTCACCGCGAGAACGCTTGGGGCGGAGACAAATAGCCCTCCGCCGGGACCCCGCTTCATAGCTGCCATGTTGTGGTGCTCTAGTAGGCGCACGGCCTCACGAACAACCGCCCGGCTAACCTTGAAACGTTCCATTAGCTCCGACTCCGAGCCGATCATGTCGCCGGGCTGCAGTCCATCGGCCACAATGCTCTGGAAGACCTCGCGCGCCACCTCCTCGGCGCGCTTGGCACCTCGTCCGGCACCGATGACGGCGGTGGGGTCCAGAGCCATGCGGGTAGACCGGCGGCGCTGGATGAAGTCGGCTTCAGCTTCGAGATGGCGTCGCATACGGTGCCGGGCCAGGCCTTCGTCACCGGCGGCGACCGCTTCGACGATACGAACGTGGGCCAACCTCGAAGCCTCTCCGACTTTGGGGCTGACCGAGTTCATGGATCCGAAGTAGAGCGTCGTGACCCGGTTCAGAATCTCCGTGAACAGGCCCAGGGCGGGATTCAGCGTGGCAGCGGCCAGCACGGCGTGAAGGGCCCGATGGTCGGTAACGGTACCGGCTGACTCCTCGGCGAGTACTTGCTGCAGGGCAGCCAGATGAGTTTCGTCGCAACGGGAAGGGGCCAGTTGGCAGACCAGGTCCTCGAGGACCATTCGGGCTTCGAAGACCTCGTCCAAGCGGGTACCGGCGCGATACAGGTACAGGACTGTGGCGTCGATGATGGCCTCCACCGTGGGCTCTGCCACCACGAGTCCGCCGCCGGGGCCTCGTCGCATTCTGGCGACCTGTTGGTTCTCGACCAGTCGTACAGCCTCGCGGAATACGGCTCGACTGACTCCGTAGCGTTCGAGTAGCTCCGGCTCTGAACCGAGGACCTGCCCGACAGGCCAACCCCGAGCGATGACGTCGGCGACGATGGAGTCGGCGACCGTAGCTGCCCGCTTGGTCTTGACCTGACCCGCCGAGAGCTTGGGCCGGACACCGCCGGGCGGCTCAGCGGCGGTAATGGCGACCATATCTTCGCTCAGGTTACCGGCTCGTCCTCAGGCGGTGTGACCCAAGCCGTATTAGGGGTAACCTCTACTCGCTCACAGCAGTCGTTGGGCCAGCACGGAATATGGGGAGAACCCACCCGTCGGCGATGTCCACGAAGTCGACCTCTACCTCGTCGCCGATCTTCACCGCTTCGGGGTCGGCGCCGACCAGGTTGCTCACCAGGTGGACACCGGGAGCGCCGTCGAGCTCGAGGACGACCGGCACCAGCACAATCTCGGCCAAGCCCGGCAGTCCACGCACGACACTGAAGCTGAACAGCCGCGCTCGTCCGGTCAAGGCCACCCAGTCCACCTCCTGTGACTGGCACTCCGGACAGAACGGGCTGGGAGGAAGACGGAACGTACCGCATGACGCGCACCTGGGCGCCACCAGTCGGCGCTCCCTTGCTGCCGCCCAGAAAGGCTCGGTGTGACTGTCGGTCGTGATCCTTATCGTCTCCGGGGGAAGCGTGGTGGAAAGAGTCACTGGTCCCTCCCGAGAATGAGACCGCTCACGGGCAGGGCAGCCGGGCCACCGGTCGCCAGGGCCAACTCCGCCCCGGGTACCTGATTGACGGCGGTGCCGCGGATCTGCTCGACGGCCTCCTTCACATGCGTCATCCCGATGATGTAGGCCTCGGAGAGTTGCCCTCCATGGGTGTTCACCGGTAGCGAGCCTCCCTCGAAGCGAATGGCGCCGCTCTCCACGAACGGACCTCCTTCACCTTTCGGGCAGAAGCCGTAGTCCTCCAACTGCATGAGTACCATCGGCGAGAAGTGGTCATACAGGAGCGCGACATCGATATCTTCGGGGCCGACCCCGGCCCGTCGGTACAGGTGCCGAGCTACCGGGCCGTGGCCCGATGAAGCGAAATCCGGGTCTTTCATGCCGTACCAGGCGAAGGCTCGGCCCCAGTCGCGACGCCCACCGTGGGCCGCCGCAACCACCCGCGCCGGCTTCTGGCGGAGGTCTCGAGCCCGGTCCAGGGTCGTCGTGATGACGGCGACCGCACCGTCGGTTTCCAGGCAGAAGTCGTAAAGGCACAAAGGCTCGGCGATCATCCTGGCCGCAAAGTAGTCGTCCAGGCTCATCGGCGTACGCTTCTGGGCCTGGGGCCGATTGAGGGCATTCCTTCGGCTTGACATGGCGATCTCGGCGAATGCCTCTCTGCGGGTGCCGTAGAGATGCATGTGTCGGCGGGTCAGGACCGACATGAGATGTCCGGGTCCCACCAGTCCTGAAGGCTGCAGGAATGAATTCTGAGGATTTGGAGCCGACGCGCCGAACACCGTGCCCAGACGCTGCTTCAGCTGCTGCAGTGCCATCACGGTCACGACATGGGTGGCGTCACCAGCGAGGAGAGCGGCCCTGGCCAGGCCCACCGCGCCCGCCGATCCTCCCCCTCCTGAGGTGAGTGCCGCGCTGAAGGTGACCTCCGGTATGCCCAGGGTCTCCATGAACGTCGCGGTATCCAGTTTCTCGCCGTAGCCGGCGCCCGCCTCCGAGTAGTAGGCGAACCCGTCGATCTGTTTCACCGAGATGCCGGCATCCTCGCAGGCGGCCAGTATGGCCTTCCCGGCCAGTTCCGTGGTCGTCTGGGGGTACGACGCCCCACGGAAGTAGTACGGCGTCGATCCCACGCCGACTACGGCAACCTGGTCGGCAGTCGACGTCATGCTCGAAGAGTGTACTTATTCTGCCGGACTGGGGTGAGCACGAGGGCTCGAACGACAGATGTCAGGCCGAGGCTCCCGCGGTCTCACCGAGATATGCCGCCTCCAGCCGGGACGGCTCTTTGGCCAAATCCGCCGAAGATCCCGTGAGCGCAACCCGGCCGTGCACCATGACCATCACCTGATCGGCAACCTCCATGGCCAGCTGAACATGCTGCTCGACGAGGACGACCACCGCCCCGGTGCGGTCGGCCAGAGTTCGAACCACCGGCAACAGGCGCTCGACGGTGACGGGAGCCAAACCCATGCTCATCTCGTCGATCAGCAGCACCTTGGGACGCTGCACCATGGCCCTCGCAACGGCGAGCATCTGCTGTTCGCCGCCCGACAGCGCACCCGCCTTCGTCTGCCACCGCTCGGCCAGAGCAGGAAACATCTCCTGCACTTCGTCAGTCGGGACATCGCCCTTGCGCACCGCCGCCGCGATGTTGTCCCGGACGGTCAGAGTGGTGAACAGGGCGCGGTCGTCGGGGATCAGGACCAGACCGGCATCATTAGCCGTGGTCGGCCGCCCACTCGGAAGGGGTTGTCCACCGACTCGAACTTCACCCTCGAGGCGGGGCAGCAATCCCGCCAGGGCGAGCATGAGCGTGGTCTTTCCGGCTCCGTTGGGACCCAGAACGGCGACGACGGACCCTCCCTCCGCCTCGAGGGTGAAGTCTCGGACGACTGTCAGACTGCCGTATCCAGCGGTCACACCCTGACATGAGAGCAACGCAGTACTCATTCGACCCTCGATGACGCTTCCCGTAGCTCTCCGGCGGACCGGCTGGCCACCACCTCGGGCATCCCGTCGCCGTTCTGCTTCGGGTGCCGTGAATGGGTGCTGCCGAGGTACGCCTCGGCGACCTCTCGGTCCGCCCGGATCTCGTCGGGGGTCCCGCTGGCGATCAGGCTTCCGAAGTTGAGCACGTGAATCTGGTCGCACACGCTCAGAACCAGCCCCATGTCGTGGTCGATCAGCAAGATCGTCACTCCCCGATCGCGCACCGATTTGAGCTTTTCACCTAGCCACAGGCTCTCGGCCGAGTCGAGTCCCGCTGCTGGTTCGTCCAACAGCAGCACCTCGGGACTGCCGAGAACAGCCCTGGCTATCGATACCAGCTGTCGCTGCCCCTGGGATAGTTCACTCACGGGACGGTCCCCTACGGCATCCAGGCCCAGCGTGGCCAGCACCTCGCTGACCCTCGCGCCGCGGTCGCCGGCTTTGGAGCCCACTGCGGCGCCCACGTTCTCGGCAACCGTCAGGTCGTCCCACAACTCTATTGCCTGGAAGGTCCGCCCCAGCCCGGCCCGGATCCGCTGGTGGGGCCGAAGACCGTCGAGGATCTTGCCGTCTAGGGCCACAGAACCCCTCGCTGGCGCGAATCCGCTGATGGCGTCGATGAGCGTGGTCTTACCGGCGCCATTTGGACCGATGAGGCCGACTATGGCTCCCTCGGGAACAGTGAACGACACACCGTTCACCGCGACGACGCCGCCGTACTGGACGAAGACGTCCTCGATGGTCAGCAGGCTGCGGGCCGAAACACTGACCGCCGGCCTCGATTTCTCCGGCTGGCGCGGCTCACCCTGAGGCTCATCCACGCCGGTCGCCGAAACGTTCTGAGCCGAGCGCCGGGCCGCCAACTTGGCGTGGAAGGGCCCTACGATTCCTTCGGGGTTGAGAATGACCGTGAGAACGAGTCCGACGCCCGAGATGGTGTCATACCACCCCCCGAGGTGAAGGCCCTGGTCCATGCCGCGGTACACGATGCCCCCGTAGGCCATGACACCGGCGAGAATCCCCCCGGAGACGGAGGTGACGCCGGCCAGGTAGGCCGTGGCGAAGATACCGAGACCGAGGACGGCGTCGAACTGATCGAAGGTGACGTTGGTCTGCTGGTAGGCGACCATGCAGCCACCTATCCCGGCGATGAACGAAGCGATGCCGAAGGCAACCAGCTTGGTACGGGCCACGTTGATGCCCACGGCAGCTGCCGACCGCTCGTTCGCCCGTACCGCGAGCATTTCGGCGCCGAGCCGGCTGTTGCGGAGTTTGGCGACACTGAGGGCGACTATGACCAGAACCGCCAGAACCATGAAGCTGAAGGGCAGTCGCGGAAATGCTGCGCCGGTCCCGACCTTGAGGTCGAGGCCGAACAGCGAGGCACCGCGGATGCTCTTGCCGCCGGCCCCCACGAACTTGGTGTTCTGGAACCACAGAGCCTCCAGGGCCACGGCCAGCGCCAAGGTGACCACCGCAAGGGGCAGCCCACGGACTCTCACCGCGGGTATGCCCACAACGACACCAATGACCATGGCGCCCATAGCTGCGATGATCGGTGCCAGCGGGAACGGTACGCCCCAGCTGACCGTGAGAGGGCTGAGTAGGAACCCCGCCGAACCGGCGAGCACCAGCTGCGCGAGCGACACCTGTCCGGCGAAACCCGTAACCACGACCTGGGACAGCATGATGATGCTGAAGCTGAGGCTGGTGACCAGAGCGGCGCGCCAGGATCCGTGCAGCACCAGGAGGGCCACGACCGCCACGACAGTGCCGGCAACGGTCGGACTGAGGAGCCGGTAGGGCCGAGGGGCCCGTCCGAGTGAACTGCGCAGCAGTTCCCCCCTTGCGGGCAGGTTGGGTGACCGCCACAGCAGCACGACCAGTATCAGCACCAGCGGAATCAGCTCGGGAACGCCGGACGTGGGCATCCAGCTGTACTTGCTCTGGAAATAGTCGCCCTCGGACTGCAGCATGCCGATAACCAGACCGCCCCCCACGGCGATCGAGATTCCCTGGAAGCGTCCCAGGATGGCGGCAGCCAGCGCCGGTACTATGAAGAGGCTGTAGGCCGTCGGGACAAGAGGCACGATAGGTGAGATCAGGATGCCCGCCACCCCGGCCACCGCCGCGCTGATCATCCAGTTGACCGCGGCAATCCGATCGGGGGAGATCCCGCTGACGAAGGCTCCCTTCTCGGTCTCGGCGGCGGCCCGGGTATGGAGCCCGAACCGGGTGAAGCGGTAGGCGGCGGCCAGGGCCAGGCTGATCAGCAGGACCGTAACGGCGAACCAGATCCTGTCGCCGCTGACGTGCACCGAGCCGACGCTGTAGATCCTGGAGGGGAAGATGCCCGATACGTTGATCGGATTGTCCCCCACCCTCCGGGCGATCAGGCCGGTGAGCAGGACCGTGACGCCGAGCGACGCCACGGCCCTCGCCACCGGAGGAGCGCCCCGCAACGGCCGGAATACCACGCCGTAGAGCAACAACCCGAATAGGGCGGTAAGTACGATCGAGATGGCGGCCGCGGGAACGAAGGCCATACTGCTCGCCAGGTGGACCGTGGTTGGCAGGCCTGGTATCGGATCGAACAGCTGGCCTTGACGGAGGAACCCGTAGGTGTATGCCGCAAAGAGGGCGATCGAGCCGGTGGCGAAGTTGATCACCCCGGAACTGCGGTAGGTGACCACCAAGCCCAGGGCCAAGGACGCGAACACCGCACCATTGGCCAGGCCCAACAATAGGAACACCAAACCTTGAGTCACCGGACCTACCAGCTCCTTCCGACCGTCGTATGCTCCGCCGGACCGACTACAGCTTCAGCAACGATGCCACGTCGATCGGTGTGAAAGCACCGACGGCGTTGCCGGCCTGATCGAGGGTTTCCTGCAGGGCTCCCGTGGAGCAGACAGCCGGGGTGATACTCACCTGTTTGCCGTTGCACTGGAATGTGGTGCCGTTTCCGAACGGGATCGGCTCGGGCGCCATCGACGAGAAGGCCGCCTCGATGGATGCCGAGCTGGGAGTCCCGTTAAGTCCCTTCATGGCATTTGCGAAGGAGATCACAGTTGCCCACCCTCCCGAGGTCACCCCGTTGGCGAAGGGCGCCGTTCCAGAAGCGTAGGCCTTCATAGCAGCCACGTACAGCTTCACATCCGGGTTGGTCGGATCAGTGGTGGCCGCCGTCACCACCTTCATGCCGGTGTAACCCCCCGGTATCCCAGCGGATGACCCTGAGGCGAGGCATTGAGCGATCAGGACCGTCGTCCCGGTGAAGTTCAAGGTCTTCTCGGCCTTCACGACGCTGGTGCAGAAGCTCACGTCTCCAACCATGGCGATGAAGTCGACGCCCTTCCCGAGCTCGGCCTGGACCTCGGGGGTGAGGTCGGGCGTCGACGGTGCGACGGGCACCACATCGAGAGGCACCCCGGCGTTCTTGTAGATGATCGGGTCCAGGGCCTGCACGGGCCCAGCGGCCGCCGGAACGTTGGTCACGAACACGGCGGCCCGCTTGGCTTTCACGCTCTGAGCGATCGCGGCCGGACCGGCGAACGCCGTGGCCAGACCATTCGTGACGATGTAGGAAAGCTTTCCGGTCAGCTCATTCTGGGCGATCGAGCCGTAGGCCATGACCGGCACCCCGGCCTTGCTGAGGCCGCCGTAGGTGGTCTCACCCTGGCCGTCAACGTTGTAGAGCACTACGGGCACCTTGTCCGTGATCATCTGATTGACGCAGTCCGTGGCACCCGACGGCGTGTCACCGTTGTTGCACACGTCGAGCGACAGGACGTGGCCGGCCACGCCACCGAGGTAGGCGTTCACGTACTTCACGGCGGCTTGGGCTGCGGGCACCTCGGTGAGGTTGTTGATGCTCCCGTTCTGGCCGTCGGTGATGTACCCCACCTTCAGCGGTGAGCCGGACGCCGCGTTGGGGGTCCCGAGGCTGGCGTTCGACCCGGTTGAGCCAGAACTGCTGGACTTGCTGCTGCCACACCCGACGGCCACCAGAGCCACGGCCGCGATCGCCGCCGCTAACGGAGCACGCCGACCCCTCGAGAATCGGCTCTCACCCAAATCAACCATCGCTATCGGCCTCCCCCGATGTGGGCGCCTCTCCACCCGGAGAGACACGCGTGTCCGCAATTATTAGCACACTCAATTCGATCGAAGCTCGGCCAGAATGGCCGCAGGCCCCGCTAAGGGCGAATTCAGAGCCCTGATTAACCGTCCCGGAGGCAAGAGTTCAGCAGTCCCCGGGACCGGCAAAAGCGACGATTGTGCTGCACTCCCCTCGTCAATCGCGCAGAAGACCGTCGGTCCCCTGCTCGTCAGAAGTATGACTTGACGAATGTATCAACTGTGTTTCATCAGGGTACGGTCATCGGATCAGGTGGGCCTCCCCTGAGGCAAGCCGCTCAGCTTCGCCTACGGAGTCGGCTCAGGTCGACGAACCGGAAGTAGGCCGTGGCCTCAACCGCCACTTCCTCGGCGCCCCCAACCCTCACCGAGCCCTGAACCGAGAACCCCTGATCCTCGCGTTCTCTCAGGCGAGCAGTGACGAGCACATCGCTGTCCAGAGGGACAGCTCGCAAGAATCGGACCTGCAGGTCGGTAGTAACCCGGGGTTGGGGGCTGGGAGCGACCCCACCCATGACCTCATCCAACAAGAGACTGAGATAGCCGCCATGGGCGAATCCAGGTGCCCCCCCGTGGTCGCGGTCGATGTACACACGGGCGGAGACCTCGTCGTCCCCCGCTCGCTCCAGGACGATCCCCTCGGAGCGGTCGTTCTTCGGTCCACAGCCGTAACAGTGAGACCAGTGGGAGAACCGGTCGGCCATCCGATGAGTCAACTCGGCCTCCCTACGTCACGCAAGCGCCGTCGGTTGCCGACCCGTCGTCGGCGCCCCGGCCCGTCAGGGCGCGATCGATTTGTATAGAGTTGACAGCTCCATCAAGTACGGGTTGCCACCGTACGACCATCGGGGGAGCCGAGCATGAATCGGGTGGATCGAAGGCGACGGAGGGGTGCACCGCTCGGTGCTCTGAGCCGGCCACTCTCCCAGCGCCGCCTGCTTGTCAGTAGATGACAATCCGTTGACATGTTATGTCAGCCACCGTAGCGTCGTCTTTCAAGTGTCGCCCCCTGAGGTCTCGAACAACTCAACCAGTAAGGAGTACCAATGACAGGACGCCTGGAAGGCAAGGTCACGTTCATCACCGGGGCGGGTCGCGGGCAGGGTCGCGCCCACGCGGTGAAGCAGGGGTCGGAGGGTGCCAAGGTGATCGCCATCGACATCTGTGAGAACATCGAGTCCAACCCTTATCCCCTCTCGAGTTGGGACGACCTCCAGGAGACCAAGGCGCTGGTTGAGAAGGCCGGAAGCCAGTGCCTGACCGTCAAGGCCGACGTGCGGAGTCGCGACCAACTGGCCGACGCCATGGAGCAGGGGGTGAAGGAGTTCGGACGCCTGACGACGGTGTGCGCCAACGCCGGCATCCTGCCCATGGCCATGGGCGACCCCAATCCGACGGACTTCCAGGACGCTGTCGACGTGGACCTTCTCGGTGTCATGAATGCGGTGCGAGTGGCCATCCCCCACATCCTGTCGGCCGGCCGGGAGGGCTCGATCATCATCACGGGCTCCACCGCTGGCATGATGCCGAACACTCTCTCCCCGGCCAGGGATCCCAAGAACATGATGGGCCCCGGCTCGGCCGGTTACGGCTGGGCCAAGCGCATCCTCATCTCCTACACCGAGGAGATGGCCCTGCATTTGTCACCATACGGAGTACGGGTGAACTGCATCCACCCGACCAACGTCAACACCCATCTGATCCACAACGACGGGATCTACGCCATGTTTCGCCCGGACCTCGAAGTCGTCACCAGGGAAGATTTCATCCCGTCCTCGGAGTACTTCCAGGCCCTCCCCATCCCCTGGTTGGAGCCTGAGGAGGTAGCCGATCTGGTCTGCTTCCTGGCGTCGGACGAGTCCAAGAACATCACCGGGGACAACATCCGCATCGACGCCGGCTCCTATATCAAGTGGCCCAACGGACCTGCGTAGACCGGCGGACGAGAGAGCCCTGACGACGGGCTCACACTTGGAGACGAATTGGGAGGACACTGTGGTTGACCATGTCGGACATCGGCTATCGCTGCACGGCAAGAACGTCGTCGTCGTCGGTGCCTCGGCCGGTATCGGCAAGCAGGCGGCCATCGACATGGTCGAGATGGGCGGCGAGGTGGTGTTCGCTGGCCGGAACGCCGCCAAGCTCGAGGAATCCCTCTTCCAGGCGGGAGGGGGTTACGCAGTCATCGCCGACATTGCCGAACCCGATGACTGTGAGCGGCTCATCGCCGAGGCCGTCAATCATCTCGGAGGCCGGATCGACCTGCTGCTGACCGTCGTAGGCGTATCCCGTCTTGGCCTGGTCCGCGACGCCAGCCCCGAACTGTGGAAGGAGTGCCTGCTCACCAACGTGATGGGGCCGGCGCTCGTCACCCGCGCCGCCATTCCCCACCTGACCCCCGGAGCGTTCGTAGGCTACTTCTCCTCAGAATCGGTCGGGATGCCCTATCCAGGGCTGGTCCCGTACGGCTCGTCCAAGGCCGCTCTCGAAGAAATGATCCGCGGCGTTCGAGCCGAGCATCCCGAGTTTCGGGTCTCCTGCCTCAGGGTGGGCGCCACGAGCGACACCGACTTCGCCCGGGATTTCGATCCCGACTTAGCGGCGCAGTTGACCCCCAAATGGATCGAGAGGGGCAACATTCCGAACAACTTCATGAGCGCAGTGGGCCTCGGACGGGCCATCGCCCGGATTTGTGCGCTGGCCACGGAGTTTGCCGAGGTCGATTTCCAAGACCTCGTCCTCCGAGGGACCGGCGGTCCGTACTACGGGGGCAGCGAAGCCCTGATGGCGCAGTTGGAGTCTTCGGTGGCTGACACCCACCGACGCGACCCCTAGGGGGCCGATCCCCACGAACGACCCGCCACGCGCGGTCATGAGTCGAGGGCGTGGAGAATCCGGGACGGAGTGATGGGGAACTGGGTCATGTACGCACCTAGCGGGCTCAACGCATCGTTGATGGCGTTGGCCACCGCGGCGGGCGCGGCGATGGCCCCCCCTTCACCGAGGCCCTTGTAGCCTCCCAGACTGCCCGACGGCGTCTCGATGTGGCAGTACTCGATCTCAGGGACCTCTCCGGCGGTCGGAATGAGATAGTCGAGGAAGGTTGTTGCCAGAGGGTTGCCATCGACGTCATAGGTCATCTCCTCGTACATGGCCCCGCCAATCCCTTGCACCACGCCGCCGGCAATCTGACCCTCGACCACCATCGGGTTGATCATCACCCCGCAGTCCTCACTGACGATGTAGCGACCGAGAGTCACCTCCCCGGTTAACGGGTCGACCTCGGCCACACAGAGATGGCAGGCGTTGGACCATGTGAACGGCGAAGGCGGCGAGTAGCGCTTGGACGCCTCTAGACCCGGCTCGAGACCGGGAGGCAACATGGCCGGATTCAGATAGGAGAGCCCAGCCAACTCGGCGAAAGTCACCGACTTGGTGGGGGTTCCCCTGACCGATACCACGGATCCGGCGACCTCCAGATCATCGGTGGACGCCTCGAGCACGTGGGCAGCCACCTCTACGACCTTGGCCCGCAGGCTGGTCGACGCGGCCTGAGCGGCGCCCCCCAGGATCACGGCGCTCCGGCTACCGCCGGTCCCCGGTCCATAGGGGGTGTCCCCCCCCTGGCGGAGGACCACGTCATCGAGGGCGCAGCCGAGGTGGTCGGCCACCACCTGGGGGATGGTCGTCTCGAGGCTGTGGCCATGGCTGCCGGACCCGACGAGCACCTCGACCTTGCCGGACACATCGATGCGTACCGTGGCGGCCTCGGTGGCCCAGGCCCCGAAAGCCACCGCCGACGGTTCCACCAGGAGGCTGAGGCCGACCCCCAGATACCTGCCCGCCGCACGTTCCTGCGCCTGTAGGGCTCGGAACGATTCCCAGTCGAGGGAGGCGACGGCCTGCTCCAAGGTCTCCTCGGCTGAGAGGATGTCATAGGCCAGACCGCTCGGAAGGCTGTACGGCAGGTCGGATTGGTGAAGCACGTTTCTCCGGCGCAGCTCTAGGGGATCGATCCCCATCTCACGGGCCACCGCGTCGATCATCTGCTCGCGAGCGATCGTTTCCACCGCCCAGGGGCCACGGAAAGGAGCCCGCCCGCACGTGTTGGTGTACACCGTGGTGCAGGAGAACGACACTTTGGGAATCCGGTAGGCGCCGGTGAACATCATGGCCACCAACATCCCCCCGCCGGTCGATCCTCCTCCGGCCGGGTAGCTTCCCACCCCTTCGACGAGGTGGAACGTGGCCGCGAGGAAGTGACCGTCCTCGTCTGTCGCCATAGTCATGGTGGCGATGTCGTGGCGCGCCTGGTTGGCCGCCATGAGACTCTCCCGCCGATCCTCGATCCATTTGACCGGGCGCCCGGTGAGCTTGGCGGCGAGTAGCACCACGGCTTCCTCGCGCGTCACATACATCTTCTGGCCGAAGCCGCCGCCGACGTCCCCGAACTCCACCTTGACCTGGTGCTCTCCGATCCCGAGAACCCGGGATGCGAAGGCCTTCACCTCGTGTGGGCTCTGTGTGGAGGGCCACACCCGCAGCTCACCGGAGAAGGAGTCGTAGGAGGCGAGGATGGCCCGGCCCTCCATCGGCACGTTGGTCGTCCGGGTCATCGAGAATGTACGGGTCACCACATGGGCGGCGCCGGCCATTATCTCGTCCAACTCGGGGTCCGGCGCCGCTGGGAACTCCATCACATTGGAGCCGATCTCAGGGTGCACGACATGGGCCCCGTCGGCCATCGCATCCTCGAGGGTGGCCACCGCCGCAATGGGCTCGATGTCCACCTCGATCAGCTCGCAGGCGTCCTCGGCGAGGTAGCGGCTGGTCGCGATGACCGCGGCAATGGGGTCGCCGACGAAGCGGACGTCATCCGCGGCGAGGGGCAGAAGCGGCGGACCGTCGGCAGGCGGACCGTTCGTGGTGGTCCACAGCGGTCCCGAGACCGAATTCAGGTCGGCCCCGGTGTAGACGGCACGAACTCCAGGTAGGGCCGCTGCGGCCGCCGTGTCGATGGACCGAATCCGTCCAGCGGCCACATCGCTTCGCAGAAACGCAACATGGAGTTGTCCGGGCAGTGTGATGTCATCGACATAGCGGCCGTGACCAGAGACCAAGCGGGGATCCTCCCGCCGCTTGACGGACTGGCCGACAAACCGGGCGGCATTACCCGTAGCGAAAGTCATATCGTGGCATCCTCGCTGCTCATCTCGCGGTCTGATCGCCCCGCACCGCGCATCGTCTCCGCCGCTAGCCGGGCCGCGGCGATGATTCCCTGGTAACCGGTGCAGCGGCACAGATTGCCGCTCAGCGCGTCCCGCAGCTGCTCCTCGGTAGGAGTGGGATTGTCCCGCAGGTAGGCGGTCAGGGACACCACGAAACCCGGAGTACAAAAGCCGCACTGCAGCCCGTGACACTGCCTGAACGCTTCCTGCACCGGATTCAGCCGTCCGTCTGTGCCGGCGAGCCCCTCCACGGTCGTCACCTGCGCCCCGACGGCCTGCACGGCGTAGATGAGGCAGGATCGGACGGCCCGCCCGTCGACGAGGACGGTGCACGCCCCGCACACTCCGTGTTCGCACGCCAGATGGGTACCGGTCAGATGGCAGCCTTCCCGCAGCCCGTCCGCCAGGGTGGTGCGGTCCTCGACCAGGAGGCCATAGGTCTCCCCGTTGACCTGCAACTCGATGTGTCTGTCAGGCATTGCCTGCCTCCTTCAATGCCTTGTCCACGGCGCGTTCCACTAGGACCGCGGCCACCTTGCGGCGGTAGGAACCTGATGCGTGGAGATCATCGGACGGATCGATCGTCTCTATGGCCGCCCGGGCAGCTTCGGCCGGGCTGGCGCCTGCGAGCAGCGCGGCTTCGGCGGCGCCGGCTCGCACCGGTGTAGCGCCCACCCCGAACAAGGCGACCGCCGCCCGCGTGGGGGCCCCGCCCGGATCGACCTCCACCGCGGATACCACCCCGACTATGGCGAAGTCACCGCTGCGCCGAGCCATCTCTTCGACCGCGAATCCGCAGCGCCCGCTCCAGACCGGGAACCGCACGGCACTCAGGATCTCCCCGGGACCGAGCGCCGTCGTCCAGGTCCCCCGAAAGAAGTCCGATGCCGCCTGGTGTCGGGTTCCCTCCGCCGAGCAGACCTCCATCACGGCGTCGAGAGCCACACAGACCGCAGGTTGCTCGCCGGCCGGGTCGGCGTGGGCGACCGAACCTCCCAACGTTCCCCGGTTGCGTATCTGGAAGTGGCCGACCTTGGCCGTAGCCCGGGACAGGAGCGGTACAGCCGAGACGACCTCATCGGACTGCTCGACCTCGAAGTGCCTGGTCATGGCGCCGATCCGGACGTGGCCGTCCATGCGGCTGATCCCCGAAAGCTCGCCTACCCGGTTCAGATCCACGAGATGCTCGAACCGTGCCAGGCGCAGCGCCAGCATGGGAGCCAGGCTCTGGCCCCCGGCCAGCACTTTCGCCTCGTCGCCGTACTCGGCAAGAAGGGCGACCACCGCCGCAACGTCGTCAGGAGCGTGCATCTCGAACGCGGCCGGCTTCATCTCAACTCCCACTTTCTTTCAGATGCTTGCACGGCATCTCCCGTGCCCTCCGCCGAGCCGTCTCCGGCCATTGCATCAGGCGGCGCCATAAGCGGCCAAAATCTCACGGTAGCGTTCTCGGGCCGCCTCGAGCTTGGGCGGCAGATGCTCGGTAGGAAAGAGGCCGGGGGCCGGAGCGTACTCGGCCAGCTTCTGGCGGGCGATCGTCGTGCGGTGGACCTCCGTGGGTCCGTCGGCCAGAGCGAGGGAAGGTACGCTCATCCACATCGCGGCCAATGGCGTTTCGGTCGTCACTCCCAGCGAACCGTGAAGGTGGACGGCTCTACGCACGATGTCGTGATACACCTTGGCCATGGCCACCTTGCACATGGCTATCTGGGTGCGGGCCGCACCGTGGGGCTGGGTGTCGATCACCCACGCTGTGTGCAACACCAGAAGCCGGTACTGCTGAAGCTCGATCCATGAGTCGGCGATGAAGGCCTGAACAGCCTGCTTGTCGGCCAACCTCTCGCCCTGGGTACGGCGGGACAGAGCCCGCTCGCACATCATGTCGAATGCGCGAGTGCAGCGACCGACCGTTCGCATGGCGTGATGCACTCTTCCCCCACCCAGACGGGATTGCGCGACCTTGAACCCTTCTCCGGGGGCGCCGAGCATGGCGTCAACGGGCACCCGAACGCGGTTGTAACGGATGTAACCGTGAATGCCCTCGTCCAAACTCTCGTGGTCCTCCATCGTGCCCACGTTCCGCACGATCTCGATCCCCGGTGTTTCGGCGGGGACGACGAGCATGGACATCCGCCGGGAAGGGGCGGCATCAGGATCGGTGACGACCATTACTATCAGGAACTCCGCGTACCGGGCGTTGGAGGTGAACCACTTCTCCCCCTCGATGATCCACTCGTTGCCGTCCTGCCAGGCTCGACATACGAACTCCTTGGGGTCGGCTCCGGCTTGCGGCTCGGTCATGGAGAAGGCGGACACGATGTCCCCATCAAGGAGAGGCCGCAGATAACGCTCCCTCTGTTCCGAGGTACCGTACATGGCAAGTATCTCGGCATTTCCCGTATCGGGAGCCGCCGTCCCGAACACCGTCGGGGCCCAGTATGAGCGGCCGAGTATCTCGTTGAGCAGCGCCAGCTTCAGCTGCCCGTATCCCGGGCCTCCCAACTCCGGGCCCAAGTGGCAAGCCCAGAGGCCCTGCGCCTTGACCTGCTCCTGCAAGGGTCGCAGAATGGCCCGCGAGGCGGCGTTGCCCACATCGTAGGGATCACCACCGGACGGGAAGAGAAGGTCGAGGGCCTCGACCTCTTCGCGCACGAAGGTTTTGGCCCAGTCGAGCTTCTCCTGATACTCCGGGTCGGTGCTGAAGTCCCACATATCGATTCCTCCCATGCTGCGGTCGGTCAGGCCTGAAGGCATACCTCACCGACCACGGGTATAGAGTGCACCCTATAGGGTGAGGTGGCAAATCGTCCATCCTCGACCTTCGCCGCACTAGGACCGGAGTCCCCGCCGACGGCCCCGGCTCTCCGGGCGTATCTCAGCTACTCACGATGGCGTCACCGTTGACTGTGAACCCGCCGTCTGCGGTCACGAGAGATCCGGTCACGAATGCCGCCTCATCAGAGGCGAGCCAGGTGGCACAGTACGCGATGTCATTCGGGACGCCCAGACGGGTGAGGTGGCCCCGGCCGACGCCCACGCCGCTGTCCTTCGAGTGGGCGATCACCCTCCCGACGATGATCGTGTTGACCCGGATGTGGTGGCGGCTGTTCTCGACCGCCAGGGTCCGGGTCATACTGTTGATGGCTCCTTTGGCGGCGCTGTAGGCAGCAAAGCCGGACAGACCGATCAGTGACTGGCCAGACGAGATGTTGACGACGCTGCCCCCGCCGGCGGCGACCAGATGCGGGATGCCGTATTTGCATGCCCAGAACACGTTGCCGGTGAGCGTGCCAAGGATGATCCGGTCCCACTCCTCGGTCGTATAGTCCGTCAACGGCTTCACCGTGGTACTCACCGCATCAGTTGGTGCCGCGTTGTTCACCAGAATGTCCAGCTTGCCGTACCTGTCCGCCACACTGTCCATGACGAAGCGAACGCTGCTCTCATCGGTGATGTCAAGCGGGAAGAAGGTCGCCTCGCCACCCGCCTCGGTGATGCGCTGCACGACCTTCGTCCCACGATCGACGGTGCGCCCGGTCACGGCTACCTTGCATCCTTCGCCAGCGAACATCTCGGCGATGGATCGCCCGATACCTCGGGTCGAGCCGCTGACGACCGCTACCTTGCCCGCGAGGCGCATCCCTGGAACCGTCCTTTGCCGGTGATGACTGGAAGATCGAAGACCGATACCACCCGCCGCTCGGCACCCATGACCAAGGGGATGGCGTTGACAGCTCGCATAGCGGTGATGCCGAATCCGCCAGCGAGATGATCTCCGCGGGCTGCGCTGAACTCGGCTTCAACCTCCAGCCTCGGGTCGCCTTCGATGACGATGCGGTAGGCATCATGTCGCAACGGTCGAGGCCAGTGCGGCGCCAGGTCCTGACGGGCCCGGGTGACGTGACGGACCGAGATACGGTCAACGCCTGCGACGATAGCGGCCACCTCGAAGCACATCCCGGCAATGGTGCCCTTCTCAATGGTGCGGCCCTGATAGGGAAATGACTCGGGCGAAGGAAGCATCTCATGAGAGGACACGATCTCGTCGACCGACAGCCCCATCTGGTCGGCAATCATCCGTAGCACCCCACCCCAACTGCGATTAGCTCACCGACATCACGGTCGGCCTTGTCCGGATGGTGGACGACATGGGCTACCAACTCGGTATCGGAGTCGTCGATAATCGCCCGAAGCGCCTCCTGGCCGACCAACCCGGTGCCGACCGTGACGACTCTTGTTGCCATGTTCCCCCCGGTCGCGACTCAGCGATGATAGGTCGGGCTTGATGTCGGTTACGTGTAGGCAGTCGAGCCGGCGTATACCTGACCAGCAGTCCTGCTCAGGTAACGTCGGTAGCCAGGTAAACCGCAGGGTGGGGCCGACGCGGCTAGAGGGCCTTTCCTCCCTCCGAAATGAGTACCCTCTCTGCGTGATGGACCTGTTGGGGATCTGGACCAATCCCGGTTGCGACGGAACCGTGCACTGATGAGTGATAAGCGGGTCTCGGCCCTCGACGACATCGACCACGAGCTGCTGATGCTCCTGCAGGCCAATGCGAGACGAACCAACAAGGAGCTGGCAGAGGCGGTCGGTATAGCCCAGTCGACGTGCCTGGAGCGCATCAGGGCGCTCGTCTCATCGGGGGTGATCCTGGGCTGGCACGCCGACGTCGATCCGGTCGCCATGGGAAGGCCCATCCGGGCCATGATCAGCGTGCGCCTCCAACCCAAGACGACAGCGTCGGTCCGGGCCTTTCAGCGTGAGATGCTGGAGATAGTCGGAGTTCTGGCGGTATCCACGGTCAGCGGGGTGGACGACTTCATCGTGGAGGTGGCGGTGAGTGACGTCGGCGCTCTCCGGGATTTCGTGCTCGAGCACCTGACCAGCCGCGGTGACGTCGTGGACGCCCGCACCGCTCTGGTGTACGAACAGGCCAGGCGTTGGGATGTCAGACCGGCAGAGAAGTAGCTTCTAGATCCGCGACGGCCTCCATCTTCGTCGTGAACGCCGACCGGTAGGCGCTGATGGCCTTTTCCTTGACCCCTTCGAATCCACGGATCTGGTCCGGTAGGAGGGCTATCTCCGTGGCCTCTTGGAGGCTTCCACACGAGACCGAGCCCAGAATCGAACGGATGGCGACGGCATACTCGACCGGGAGGCGGCGTTCTTCTCGCCTGAGGTGGGTGTAGCCGAATGGATCGATCTTCCGGCCGCGCAGCCAGCGTGCTCGGCGGAGACCAGCTAGCGCGGGACGGCTCCAATTCCCGAGCCGGAGCTTGTGATCGAGCCCGAGGCTCCGCAGCATCGGTGGATGGAGGAGCCAGGCCGTGGGTCCTTCAGCAGCCGGATGCTCGAGGAGCAACCGGGCCACCTCGTACTCGTCCTTGTAGGCCAGGAGCTTGTGGTAGCCGAAAGCGACGGCGGTGGCGAACTGTCCATCTCCTCCGGCCCGCTCTTCAGCCTCCCACGCCTCCGACACCAGCCTGAGAAACCTCCCTGCGAGCCGCTGATCCTGATAGCCGACGAGGTCGTCGGCGAGGTCGGCGATGTGCCCCCGGTAGGCGGCCGGTAGCGCATACTCGGAGGTGCGGTCGCCAGGTCCGTCGCCCCCAGGTTGGTCCTTCGCATCTTCGCACCCGGATGTCCATGCCCTACCCGCTCTGAAAGCGGCGAGGTTGGCTGGGACCGCTATTCCGGTCAGCTCGATGGCCCGCATGAGCGCGGTCTCTGATACGGGAAGCTCTCCGAGTCCACTGGCCACGCCGAGCAGGGCCACGTTGGCCGTCGAGGCGGGGGCCCCGGCGGTGCGGGCCACCTCGGCACTGTCCACGAACGTAGCCCGACCGGCTCGAACGGATCGGTGCAGCGTCTCCTCGAGGTCGGCGCGGGGCATCCGACGCGGGATCGTACCGAGGATCATGGGCCCGCTGAGGGTCGATGTGGTCGATCCCACCAGGACCGTCCGGTCGGTCGATAGCGAGTCGAGCACGGTTGGGCTGACCGCGGTCAGCAGGTCGGCGGCGAGGAGGAGGTCTGTCTCCCCCGCGCCCAACCGGTTGGAGCGTTCCGAGGCACCTGGTCCGATGCGGAGATCGGAGATGACGGGGCCCGCCTTCTGCGCCATGCCAGTCTGGTCGAGGCCCCACACCTCCAGCCCTTCCAGGAGAGCAGCCCGCCCAAGCAAATGAGCGGCCGTGACCACCCCCGTACCGCCAATCCCCGCAATGCGTATACCCAGAACTCGGTCGAGGGGTCTCGGCGTGCTCCGGGGCGGGGCAACGGGCGGGGACTTCACGCCGGGTGAGTCCGCCTCGGAGTGTCGGCTTCCTCGGGGCGTTGCCACCAACGAGAACGCCGGGCAATCTCCGGCCAGACACGAAAGGTCAACGTTGCAGGATTCTTGATCGATACGGGTCTTCGGTCCGAATGGGGTGTCCACGGTCTGGAGGGAGAGGCAGTTGGACTTCGTCTGACAGTCGCCACATCCCTCGCAGACCCTCTCGTTGATCACGACCCGGTAGCGAGGGGACGACACGAGGCCCCTTTTGCGGGCCCGGCGCAGCTCGGTCGCACACGGTTGGTCGTGGATCATCACCGTCACGCCCTGGACCCTCGCCAGTTCGCTCTGGACCTCGATCACGTCGCGGCGGGGCCGTACCGTTACGCCCCGGGGCAGCCGGACGTGGCGGTATCGGCTGGGATCGTCGGTCGTGATCACGACCTGACGCACCCCTTCGAGCAGAAGCGTCGCCGCCAGACTCCCGGGCGAACCGAGCGATCCGGTTATGTCCTGTCCGCCGGTCATCGCAGTGGCCCCGTTCCACAGGACCTTGTATGTGATGGAAACCCCGCTCGCCACGGCTGCTCGCACGGCCAGGTGACCGGAGTGGAAGAAGGTGCCGTCCCCCAGATTCTGGACGATGTGACGGTCGCCGACGAAGGGCTCCATTCCGATCCACTGAGCGCCCTCCCCGCCCATCTGGGTGATGCCGATGCTGTGACCGACGCGTTCTTCGGGCATGTAGTGCACGATGGAGTGGCACCCGATGCCCTCGCCCAGAAGCGTCCCCTCCGGCACTACGGTGCTGCTCGAATGCGGGCAGCCTGAGCAGAACCATGGCACCCGCTGGGCCTCGACCGTCACCGCGATCCGCGTGCGCCTCGGCTCCGCCTCGGCCACTTCTCCTCCGAACCTGGACCGAAGGAGGGGCCCGATGGCCTCGGCGATGGTAGCGGCGTCGAGACTGCCGTGTCGGGGAACGAGCGGGCGATTGTCGCCGTCAAAGTGACCCAACAGTGTCGGCCGACCGGGCCGGCGGCTCGTGAGGCTCAGCAGCTGGTTCTCTATCAGATCACGGCGCTCCTCGATCACCAGGACTTCACGAACGCCGTCGGCCACGGCGTGCGCGAATTCCGTGCCGAGGGGAAAGGGCATGCGGATCTCCGCCAGGCGAATCCCTATCCGCCTCAAATCCGGTTCATGCAGGCCGAGTCGACGTAACGCCTCGACCGTCTCCAGGTAGGTCGTTCCAGCGGCGACAATGGTCAGGACCGCTCCCGGTGAGTCCACTTTGACCCGGTTGAGCTGGTTGCTGTCCCCGTAGCGCGCCGCGGCGTCCAGTCGGTCTGTGAGCACCCAGGACTCTCTAGCGGTGGTGGCCGGCGTCAAAAGGTCGCCGGTAACCGGCGGCGCCACGTACCCAGCTGGGAGTACGGGGCAGAGCGGAGACCCGACCGAAACCGTGCCTTCGGCGTCGGCGACAGAGGTGACGAGCTTCAGCGCCGTCCACGCGCCTGACCATCGCGACAGGGCCACGGCGTGCTGGCCGAGCTCCAGGATGTCCCTGAGTGAGCTGGGGAACATCACCGGCATGGCGAGATCGGCCAGGACCCCCTCCGACGCGCTCGGGAGAGTCGACGACTTGGCGTCAGGGTCATCACCGACCAGGGCCAGCGCGCCGCCCATCGAATGCGCACCGGCGTAGCTGGCGTGACGGAGAGCATCGACGCTTCGGTCGAGCCCGGGCGCCTTCCCGTACCAGACCCCCACCACGCCATCGACGCGTGAGGAGCTCAGAGTGGCCGCTATCTGGCTGCCCATCACCGCGGTCACGGCGAGTTCCTCATTGACAGCCGGCCGGTGAACAATTTCCACGCCGAGATCGTGGAGGAGGGCGCGTTCGAGCTCCCGGTCCAACCCGGCCAGAGGTGACCCCTGGTAGCCGGACACGAACCCGGCCGTCGCCCGCCCCGCCTGGGTGTCCCATCTGAGGACGTCCACGAGCATGCGGACGACCGCCGTCACCCCCGACAGATGCAGCACCTGAGCGTCCCTGGATAAGTAGTCGCTCAACCCGGTGGCCCTATCAGGTAGGGCCGCCAACTCGTTCATATCACGCGGGGCCATCGACGTCAGTGTGCAAGTTCTACGGAGTCCGAACAAGGTCTTCGCGCTACATTCGGTGGCTGCCAAAAGAATCGCGCTTAATTCAGAGGCCTCGTTCGACCGGCCCGTTCCGCCGAATCCTGTTCGATTCGCCATCCCTACCGCCGTCGCAGGTGGCTGGCCGATCAGGCCGCCTTCAGCACCACCTTCTCGCAGGAGTCCCGCTTGTGCTTGAAGGTGTCGTAGGCCTCGGGTGCTCGCTCGAGCGGGAGGCGGTGGGTGATGATCCGGGTCGGATCGATCTCCCCGGCTTCGATCCGTGCGAGCAGCGGCTTCAGGTAGCGGTGCACGTGACACTGGCCGGTACGCAGCGTGATGGACCGGTTCATCCAGGACCCGGCCGGGAACTTGTCGAGGAAACCCCCGTAGACGCCGATGGATGAGCTGGCACGGTCATAACGCCCGTGACCCTTCCCGGCCACCAGCGTCGCTAACACCGTGATCCGAGTCTCGCTGACAGCTCAGACCGGAGGCTCACTCCTCCCGGATACCGTCCACCGTGGCGCCCCAGTTCTCCAGCCCTTGGCGGAGTTCGTCCGCGGACTTGTTGACGTCGGCGGCAAGGGAGATGTAATCGCCACTCTCGCCAAGCTTCTCCCAGGTGCCGCCGAACGAATCGTTCAGGGCCACCTCCCACCTTTCGAACGACCCCTGCTGGCAGTAGTCGTTGTGATTGGAGATGTCGATGATGTATGTGGTCACGTCTGCCCTCCGGCGTCGGTCGAACTACGAGCAACGTAGCGGGGAACGACGCGCACGACGAGGAAGAATCAGGCGCCCCCCGGGCAGTCGTAGGTGCCCTTTGAGGCATCGACGGCGCAATCGTGACCGAGGTAGGGACATCCGGAGTGACTGGGAGAGCCCACGTCTGCATACACGTGGGTGGCGGGAATCAGGGGAGAAGGCGGACGGTCGTGGCTCGGGTTCGGGCGGCTGCCAGGAGAGGCGGGTTCTCGTCGGCCGCCGCCAGACAGAGCTCGGCCTGGAGGTGCTCGGCGGCAGCGAGCGCTTCTAGGGACATGAGGTTGAGTCGGACGCCGTCATCGACAAGGCGGGCCATCGGCCACGCAAGTTGGCGCAGTGAGACGAGGTCGATCGAGTCGGGCAGGCGTGTGACCGCCTCGATCGCCGCCGCTGCGACAAGGGTGTCGACGCGGCCGAGGGCGCGGGAGAACACCCCTACGACGGAGCGGTCACCAATGGACCGGCACAGCCGGTGATACCAAAGGCCGGTGGTGAAGACGCGACCACCGTCGGGGCGTAACGCTTGCGGTTCGTCGTCAAGGAGGATGCGCAACAGGAGATGATCGTCGACGACGTACCGCTTGTCGCTCACGCCAAGTCTGGTTCGTCGGCGGCGGTCGCCTGAGCCAGCTTGGTGTAACCGCCCGCATCTTCGATGGCTGCACGGAGCAGTGCGCGCAGGCCGCCCCTGCCGGCGGGCACGATGAGCAGGGAGTCTCCCAGGTCGGCGATCTCGACGGTCCCGCCCTTGTCGAGGTTCCATCGGCGCCGTGCCTCGGCCGGCAGGGACATCTGGCCGCGGTCGGACACCTTGAACCGTGCGATAGCCATACAGACACCCTACCTGTGCACAAGGTAATTGAACAAGGTCACCTTGTCATCCCAGGTCTCATTCCTCACCTTGGGCAAGCTCCGCAAAGCCCGCAACCCGGGCTACCAACGGAGGGCGTCACGCCCGCTTAGTCCCAGCGTTCGACGCTCAGTTCGGTCATCGGGAGTCGGCGACGTTCGCGGTGGCCAATCCGGCGCTCACCCCTACCGCCGCGGCGGCTATCAGACAGTCGGCTTGATGCAACGTCACCCCCCGTCTCGCGAACTCCCGCCGCCACGCCCCGGCCCGGACACCCTCGGCCACCCCAGGGGCGTCAGCCGAAG
Source organism: Acidobacteriota bacterium (assembly GCA_028876385.1). GTDB lineage: Bacteria > Actinomycetota > Acidimicrobiia > Acidimicrobiales > Palsa-688 > JAKCDU01. Next base: position 152,245 of record JAGWSF010000109.1, read on the forward strand.
AGCGTTGACCAGTCGCCTGGCCTTCGCCTCTTCAGCGGGAAGCAGGCCCCGCCAGATCTCCTCCACCGCTACCGGTACACACCCACGGCTCGACTCCCAACCGGCGTAAACCCACCAATCTCTCTCCCGCCGGACGGCCCCTGAGCGCGTCGATCAATACCGTCGAGTCCAAAAGCAGCCTGCTCATCAGCTACCCGACCCGGCGTTGATCGCCCTGGCGCTGGGACCGCACCCATGCGGCCGGATCCTGGTCCCACTCGTGGCCCTCATAACGGATCTGCCCGATCGACGCCTCGATGTCATCCCAACGACGCTCGTCATCGAGACCCCGCCTGATCAGCTCTGAGATGAATGCACTCCGCCGCCTGCTCCCCACCCGACGATCCAGCTCCGCCACCAGATCATCCTCGAGCGCGATGTGCAACCGCATGGGCCAAGGATGGCACACAGCGCCTCGGGTGCGATACGGCACCTAGGGCTCCAGCTATCCGCAACTGGTTCACCCACCGATGATTCAGGAACAGTGCGAGTGCGTGACCACCGTGCCGCGTAGACCGTCACCTCCAGCAGCGACAGGGTTCCAAGCTGAGTCGTAACGCTCAAGCCCTGGCATAGTAAATGTCAATACTAATGATTGGCAGCAGCGCAGACGCAAAGAGGGGGCTCAATCAGTACAAGCCGGGGTTGCATCACGCCGGCTTCTCGACGGGCAGACCGAGTCCTATTGCGACGGCGATCATCCTGTCGTCGTAGGTCAGAACCGCCCGAAGGTCTGCTCCTAGGAGACGCGCTGAGGCAAGGTGGATGGCGTCGAGCGAGCGCAGGATCGTGGAGGGGGCGAGCGTGGCTGCGTCGTCGAGGAGGGGGCGGTCTAGGTGAATCTGATCGACGCGGGCCAGTGTCCGGCGGGCATGGCTGATGGCGAGTGAACCACCAGCGGCAACAGCCCGGACCACTTCGACTCGAGCCAAGGCGCTCGTCACTCGACCGTCGCCGCGATGGCGGCGCAGATACTGGCGTAACGCGGTGGTCTCGGCCTCTTGCTGGACCAGTTTCACGAGCGCCGAGGAGTCCAAGTAGATCCTCACCGCTCCTCGGAGCGCAGCGCAGCCAACGCCTCCGAAGCCGAGACTCCGTAGTCACCCGGCGATTCGCCGGCCACGTCGTCGGTATCGTCGGCTCGACTGACCCTGCCGCTGGAGACCAGGTCGTCCCACGCATCTGTGCGCACTGGCACCAGGTGGGCAACGGGCCGACCGCGGTCTGTCACCTCCAGAGTCTCGCCGCCCGCAACCCTTGCGAGATAGCGGCTGGCGTGCTGACGCAGTTCTCGAACCCCGATGCGCTCCATGTGCTACATAGTAGCATCTAGCCGACAAATCTTGGCTACTCCATGGCGGACAGAGCTGCGCTCTCGATTTAGCCTGGAAGCGTGAACGGGTCGAAGCCAGTTCCGGGCGGTGCCGCCATGACCATGGAGGAGGAACTGGCGGTTCTTCGCTCAGAGGACGCCCACCCACGAGCCCTGCTCGGCGTGGACCGTAACGAGGGCGGCGCTGGCTACCGCAGGCTTTACAAGCGCCCGATACGGCGACGAGGTGCTCTCGCACCCCGTCGGACCTGCACTTATTCAGAGTGGGCCGGGGCGGATTTGAACCACCGTAGGCTGTGCCGGCAGATTTACAGTCTGCTCCCTTTGGCCACTCGGGCACCGACCCAGGAAACAAAGAGGATAGCCGACGGTCACCTCCGGGGTGAAACCGGCGTGGACAGCATCCAGCCGATCCGGCTTCCAGCGGGTGGTGCGTAAGGCGGCATATCCGGAAGAGCCGACACCTTGCCGAATTAGGGTCCTAGTCCTCTAAGCCCGCCAAAAGCCGCTGCCGATGAACCGATCATGTTGCACCGGCGGTTCTGGACGCGACCCGAGCGGCGCCTGCGGCGGCGGGCCCGCTCGACCACCTGGCGCCGGCGGGGCTTGGCCGCCGCGGCGGGGCTGAGCCTGGCCGCCCTGATCGGCGCGGCCAACCCTCTGGCCGCCTCGGCGGCGACGGTCTCCATCGGGGCGACCACCGTCCCGGCCACGGCCACCGCCGGCGCCACGGTGCACGCCACCCTGTCACCGGGCGGCGCCCCGTCGCCGACCCTCGGCAACCAGTACTACCTGGCCAGCCCGAGTGGAGCGGTGTGGCCGCTCGGGGGTGCCCCCGACTACGGCTCCCTCGCCGGGGATCACCTGGCGGCTCCGGTGGTGGGCATCAGCACCACCCCCGACACCGCCGGCTACTGGATGGTGGCCGCCGACGGCGGCATCTTCACCTTCGGCGACGCCCACTTCTACGGCTCCACCGGCGGCCTGCGCCTCGACCAGCCGGTGATCGGGCTGACCCCCACCCCTGACGGCCGGGGCTACTGGATGTTCGC